>NZ_CP117996.1:2701878-3003756 GCF_028743715.1 Microbacterium sp. Clip185
CCTGCACGAGATCGCCGGCGCGATCCAGCACGATGTGACAGACCCCGACGGCGTCGTCGGTCAGCATCTGTCGCTTCCCGCGCGCGTCGGGCACGATCGCGAGGGTGTCATCATCGCGACCGGTGACTCCTTCGTGGACGACGCCGAGACCGTGAAGCTCATCCGGTCACTGGGCGCGGGCCTGGTCGACATGGAGACGTACGCGTACTTCTGGGTGGCCGCCGAGTTCGGCGTTCCCATCCGTGTTCTCAAGGCAGTCTCCGACAACGCCCAGGACGACGCGATGACCGACTGGGATGCGGCCGTGACCGCCTGCAGCCACATCCTGCGCGAGCGCATCCGCGCCGACTACGGGGTCTGATCCCGGGTCAGGATGCCGCGTCGGCGACTTTCTGGGAACGACGCCTGGCGCCGAGATCGGCCACGGCGATGACGAACGCCACCGCGACGAACAGCGCGACAGTCACCATCCCGAAGCCGTACGCGTCGTGGAACACCACCGCGTCCTCCGCGGTGGTGCCGTCCTCGCGATAGACCGTGGCGTAGAAGAGGGCAAGGGCCACCGCGGTGCCCACCGCGGTGCCGATGCGCTGACCGAGCTGACCGACCGATCCGGCGAGGCCCCCGTCGCGGACCGGGATATCCGCGAGGGTGAGGGTCTGGTTGGGCGAGATGACCAGCCCTCCGCCGATGCCGCCGACGACCATGACACCGGCCATCACGAACGGCGTGACGGCGTCGGGAACGTACAGCGCCGTGGCGACGAGACCCGCGACGCACGCCAGCACGAGTCCGAGCCCGACCACGACCACGGGTCGCCCGTATCGTACGACGAGCGTGCCGCCGACGAACGAGGAGACCGCGCTCGCGAGGGCGAATCCGATCGTGACCATTCCGGCGAAGACCGGCTCGATGTGCAGACCGCTCTGCAGGTAGAGCGTGGTCAGGAGGAACATCGACGGCGCCGCGGCGAAGTAGGTCGCCTGCAGCAGGGTGCCGTTGCGGTACGAGCCGATCCGGAACAGCTTCAGCGGGATGAGCGGCTGCTTGCCGATGCGGGCATAGCGCTGTTCCCACGCCACGAATCCGGCCGCGAAGAGCACGAACAGCACGAGCAGCCACCACCGTCGCGGATCATCCCCGGGAGCCCCCGTGGTGAACAGGAACGGCCACATGAGCGAGAGCACCGTGAGCGCGAAGAGGATGACGCCGATGGGGTCGAGGGCGAGCTTGCGGTGCGAGCGAGTGCGTGTTGCGGGCAGGAGAAGGGCTGCCAGCAGGATGGCGAGCAGTCCGAGCGGAAGGTTCATCCAGAAGATCCACCGCCACCCGTCCTGGGAACCACCGACGGCGATGAGCAGACCGCCGAGCGTCGGCCCGAACGCCGTCGCCACACCGATCGTGGCGCCGAACAGGCCGAACGCACGGCCCCGCTCCTTGCCCTGGAACAGCTGCTGGATCAGACCGATCACCTGCGGCATCTGGATGCCCGCCGCTGCACCCTGCAGCAGCCGCGCGATCAGCAGGACGGAGGTATTGGGCGCGAGTGCGCAGACCACACTCATCGCGGTGAACAGAGTGAGCCCGATGAGGAACAGCGCACGGCGGGATCGTTGATCGCCGATGCGTCCCATCGGCACGAGGAACAGGCCGAAGGTCAGCACGTAGCCGGAGACGATGAGCTGCAGCTCGGTCGCACCGGCGGAGAAGGCCGTCTCGATCGACGGCAGCGCCACATTGACCTTGGACAGATCGAGGATCGTGAGACCGGCGACGGCGACGCATACCCAGAACGCTCGCCAGCGCGCGGCGGAACTCAGCGGAATGTCGGTCGTGACCGGGTGAGCTCCAGCTGCGCCGTCGACCGACACTCTCAGTCCCCGCTGCGGCTGAGGGCCGAGCGCAGCACGAGGAAGACGACGAGCGCGACAGCGGCGACGATCACGAGCTTGAAGACGAAGGCGATCACCGAGAACAGCAGGTTGACGAGGAACCAGCCGATCACGATCGATGCGATGACGGCCAGTACCGTCCACAGGGTGTTCTTGCTCACGTTTCCACCTTAGGCGCGCATGACTGGTCGAGGTCCCGGCTTGCGTCGCACGACGATTCGTCGATCGTCGTCATCGCTGCCGGATGACGCTCGGCCCCTGCGGGGTCGCCTCGATCGTCAGCTGCGCGGGCAGCTGGTCCTTCATCGCCTCGACGTGGCTGATCACGCCCACAGTCCGCCCTCCCGCACGAAGCTCGTCGAGCACGCTCATCGCGAGCTCGAGCGTCTGGGCATCCAGCGAGCCGAACCCCTCGTCGATGAACAGGGTGTCGAGCCGTATGCCGCCGGCGCGCGCGGTGACCACTTCTGCGAGGCCCAGCGCGAGCGACAGCGATGCGAGGAAGGTCTCGCCGCCCGACAGCGACTGCGGCGGGCGCAGCTGGCCGGTGAACGCGTCCATGACCTCGATGCCGAGTCCGGATGCGGCACCGCGAGCGGCCAGCGCGTCCGAGTGGTGGAGGCTGTACCGCCCCGCCGACATCTCGGCCAGTCGTACGTTCGCCGCGATCACGATCTCCTCCAACTCGGCCGCCAGCACGAACGTCTCGAGGGTCATGCGCCGCGTGTTCGGTGCGCGCCCGAGCATGGTGTCAGCGAGTCGCGTGACAACACCCGCCTCCTGGGCGAGTTCGGCGACCGCCGCGTAAGAGTCGTCGATGCGCACGACGAGATCGGACAACCGATCCGCCGTGGACTGGGCTCGGCTGAGCTCCGCAATCGCATGGCCACGCGCCCGATCCGCTTCCTCGGCCTTCTGTCGCGCCTCGTCGAGCTCGACCGGCCCTTCCGGCACACCGGCCAGCTCGAGCTGCAGTTCGAGCAGCTGAGCTCGAACCAGCGCGAGATCACGCTCGTGCCTCTCGACCCGATCGACGAGGGTCGCCAGGTCGGTGCGCGAACGCAGTGCGCCCGCGGCATCCAAAGGGTCGGCGAATCCCGCTCGCTCGGCACCCTCGGTCGCCTCCTGGACGGCCGCATCGGCGGCACTCTGTGCGGCGACGAGCGCCACTCGCGCGTTGCGACGACGACGCGCGCGCTCTCGCCGCGCGATGAGCGCCGCGCGACGGTCGGCTACGCTCTCGTACTCCTCCCGCGCGCGTTCGACGACCTGGGCGATCTCCTCCCGGCGCGCCGAAAGCGCTGTGACGCGCGCGTCCGCCTCCCGCTCGTCGCGCGTCGCGCTCTCGAGCGCCGCTGCTCGCTCAGCCTGTTGCGCGTCGATGCGCGCGAGGTCGCGCTCGATCCCGTCGAGTCGCGCTTCGGCATCACGGACTTGCCGCAGGGCCTCCTGAGCATCGGCGAGCGCCCGCTCGAGCTCGTGGGGATCCGCGGCTCCCGCCACGGAGAGGGCCTCGGTGAGCTCCTCGCGCAGGCCGCGCGCCTCCTCCGCGGCACGCGCCTCCTCTGTGCGCGCTCGCACGACGGCGGCTTCGGCCTCGGCGATCGTCTCGTCCGTCACGGCATCATCGGCACGCGGCGCCGGATGCGGGTGCTCTGTCGAACCGCAGACGGCACAGGGTTCGCCGGGCACCAGCGCGGCCGCGAGCTCGCCCGCGCGCTCCGCAACGCGTCGACGCATCAGCCGCGCGAGCGCTGAGGACGCCGCAGCGGACGCGTCGAGCGCGGCGGTATAGGAGGCCTCGGCGGCGGTGAGTCGTGCGTCCACCTCCGACGCCCGCTGCCCCGCCTCCTGCCGCCGCCGTGCGGCCTCGACAGAACTCTCCTGCTCGGCGATCCGGCTCGCCTGAACGGCGGTCTCGGCGCGCGCGGCGAGCAGGGCGTCACGGCGGGCGGGCGCGTCGCTCGCCTCCGCGTTCAGGCGCAGCAGCGCCTCCGCAGCATCGGCGAGGGCACCGCGTGCAAGCAGGAGTTCCGCATCCACGGCCTCGAGCTGACGCTCGCGCTCGGCCGCGGCGTCGACCCGCGCGAGCTCGCCCGTCAGCTCCTCCTCGATCGCGTCGAGGTCCGCGCCCGGATCCTCGCCGGCTGCGTGCCACTCCTCGTCTGCCGCCGCCGCCTCGGTGTCGGCGGCTTGGGCGGCCGCACCCGTTCGTGCGGCGCGTTCGATGACACCGCGCAGCGCCTCGGCCGCGACCGCTCGGTCTCGTTCGACGCGCGATTCCGCGACGCTCTGCGCATCGGCCTCGAGCGCCGCGAGCCGAGCATCGGCGTCGTCGCGGGCCCGTTGCGCCTGGAGCTGTCGTTCGCGCAGCGCGAGTTCGGCGGCGGCGGCGGTCCAGACCTCGTCGGCGCTCACCCGCGCGAGTTCGGCCGTCTCGACCCCGTAGCGCGCTCGCTCCGCCGCGGTGCGCACCGCCTCTCGCCGCGCGGCGAGATCGTCGGAGGCGGGAAGCTCGGCCTCGTCGTCGATCAGCAGCTCGGCTTCGGTCAGCAGCGCCTCGGCGTGCACGCCCCGCTCCCGCAGCTGCTGCTGCGTCTCGCGCCGCCGATCGTCCAGCTCGCGGGCGTAGTCCTCGTAACGTCGGGTGCCGAACAGGGTGCGCAGCAGCGCCTGACGTTCGTCGTTTCGAGCCAGCAGGAAGCGCGAGAACTTGTTCTGCGCGAGCAGGATGACCTGCTGGAACTGCTGCAGGTTCAGTCCCAGCACACGGTCGAGAATCTCGGCCACGTCGCGCGGACGCGAGGCACGACCGATCCAGGTGCCGTCGACGAGTTCGAACAGTTCGGCACGCGCGGGCTCTGTCGTCATCCCGCCGCCGCGCAGCTTCGGACGCGCGTACTCGGGCGAGCGGACGACGCGCCAGCGCACATCGCCCACCGTGAACTCGAGGCTCACCTCGGTGGGGTCGTCGGGCGAAGCATGGTCGCTGCGCAGACGCTTGTCGGGACCGTCGTAACGCGGCACGTTGCCGTAGAGCGCGAACGCGACACCGTCGAGAACGCTCGACTTCCCGGCACCCGTGCGTCCGGCGATGAGGAAGATGCCGTCGTCGGCGAACGCGTCGAAGTCGACGATCTGCCGATCACGGAACGGACCGAAACCCGCCAGCTCGAGCCGGTGGAGTCTCACGCCCCGGCCTCGACGAGGGCGTCCTGCTTCTCGGCGAGCGCGGTGCGCAGCAGCTCCGCCTCGGCCGGCGACGCGCCTTCGCCCTCGCGGACATGCCCGAGGAACGCGTCGATGAGCTCGCGGTCGCTGCGCGCCTGACGGACGCGCTGCACGTAGCTGACGCTCTGCGCGGCATCGGCGCGATCCGGCATGTGCGCCACGCTCGCGCAGAACGGGAACCGCTGCTGCAGCCGGCGCATGACGTCGCGCTGCGGCAGCACGTCGGTGTACTCGGCGCTCACCCATGCCGACTCCGCGTCGGAGAAACGCGGATCGGTCAGCAGGTCGTCGAGAGGCGCGCGCAGCACCTCGAGTCGACGCGGGATGCTCAGATCGCGCCAGGCGACTGAGGCGAGCCCTGACTCGTCGAGATCGACGATCCAGACGCCCCGGCGGCGCCCCTTCTCGCCGAAGCCGTAATGCAGCGGCGCGCCGGCGTAACGTACCCGGTCGCTCAGCTGCTGACGTCCGTGGATGTGGCCGAGCGCGACATAGTCGGGCCCGTCGAACACCGAGAGCGGCACGACATCGAGCGAGCCCTGCCGGATCTCGCGTTCGAGCCCCGGCGTCGCCTCGATCCCCGCCGCGAAGCAGTGCGAGACGACGACCGAGCGACCGCCGCGCTCGCTGTGGTCGGCGCGCACGAGGTCCATGGCGTGCTGCAGGGTCTGCGCCTGGGTGCGCAGCTCGGCCTGCGGCCACAGATGACGCACCTGGGCCGGAGCGAGGTAGGGGATGCCGTAGACATGCACGGGCCCGTGCACGTCGGTCACGGTGACGGGAACGTCGAGACGTGTGGGATCGGTGAGCACGTGGATGCCGTCGCGCAGCAGCCGCGCCTGGAAGCCGAGGCGGGCGGCAGAGTCGTGGTTGCCGCTGGTGACGATCACCTGAGCCTCGGCCTCGCGCAGCCCGACGAGCGCATCGGTCAGCACGGTGTAGCACTCGGCCGCGGGGGCCGCAGAGTCGAACACGTCCCCTGCGACGATGACGAGGTCGACCGCCTCCTCGCGCACGATCGACACCATCTCGTCCAGCACGCCGCGCAAGGCATCGATCGTGGCGTAGCCGTGGAAGGTGCGCCCGATGTGCCAGTCCGAGGTGTGCAGGATCCGCATGTGTTCACGGTACGGGCGGCCTCGGACACAGCGGCGCACCCTCGCCACAGTTCCGAAACATTGCCGCCGTAAGGTGGCGGGCATGGCCATCCGCGACGTCTGCGTCGTCTACATCCTGCGCGGTCGCGCGTCGGATGCGCAGGTGCTGCTCGGCTACAAACGCACGGGCATGGGCCTGGGTCGCGTCGTGGGCATCGGCGGCAACGCCGAACCGGGCGAGAGCATCGTCGACGCCGCCGTCCGCGAGGTGCGGGAGGAGACGGGGCTCGAGATCGACCCCGCGCTGCTGGAGCCGGTGGGGCGACTCGTCTACTGCTTCCCCTCCCGGGACAGCTGGTCGCAGCGCTCGCACGTCTTCGTCTATCGGGCGCCGGTGGCCGAACCCGTCGAGACGGACGAGATCGTGCCGGCCTGGTTCGGCCTCGAGGAGGTGCCGTACGACCGGATGTGGGACGACGCGCGACGGTGGCTGCCCGCGGTGCTTCGCGGCGGCACCGCATTCGGGGGTTACACGTTCGGCGACGACCTCGCGACCGTGGTGGCGGAGATGCCGGGAACGCCCGCCGCCTGAGACGCTGGTGTCCTCGCCCTACGCCGTCAGCCCGTTGAGCTTGCGGATCTGCGCGTCGAATACGGATGCGGGCGCCAGCCGTCGCAGGAGGCTGGCGGCTCTCGCGGTCCGGCCGGCGGTGTAGCGCACCTTCGGGTTGGCGACCGTCGCCGCTGTCAGGACGACGTCGGCGACCACCTCCGGCGCGTCGGCGGTGCGCATCGCCTCGGCGAGAACCGTGCGCACGGATGCTCGCTGCCGTTCGTAGGCGGGAAGTGGGCCGTCACCCCAGCGCGTGTTCGCTTCGAACCCGGTCTTGGTGTAGCCCGGCTCGACGAGCGAAACCCGGATGCCGTGCGTGCGCACCTCGTGATCGAGAGACTCCGAGTAGCCTTCGACGGCGAACTTCGTCGCCGCGTACAGGGCCATGAACGGCGCCGGGATGACGCCGAGCACGGAGGAGATGTTGACGATGCGGCCGCGACCCGCGTCACGCATGTGGGGCAGGACCGCGTTGGTCATCCGGATGACTCCTGTCAGGTTGATGTCGATCGTCTGCTGAACCTGAGCCATCGACGCCTCCTCCGCGGCGCCCGCCAGTCCCGCACCCGCGTTGTTCACCAGCACGTCGATTCGACCGAACCGGGCGATGACCTCGGCGACGAGAGCCTCGACCGACCGGTCGTCGGCGACGTCCAGCCGGGCAAGGCGCCCCTCGTCGCCGGCGCTGCCGGCATCACCGTTACGACTGGTGCCCACGACGGTGAAGCCGGCCTCGCGCAGGGCGCGCGCACTCGCCTGCCCGATGCCTCCGCTCGCTCCGGTGACCACTGCCACACGCCGCGCCTTCTCGATTCGCTCGCTCATCCGCTTGCGCCTCCGGTTCGTTGTCAATCGATGGGATTATGATCGTAATCTAATCACATCGGCACCGCGCCCTCGCGATGCGAATCTCGCCCGGAAGGTGCGATCCTGGAGATCTGATGGCCCGGTACAACAGCGCCCATAAAGAAGCCACGCGACAGCGCATCATCGATCGTGCCGGCCGCCGCTTCAAACGCGAAGGCGTCGACGGAGCGGGGATATCCGCACTCATGTCCGACGCGTCACTGACCAATGGCGCGTTCTACGCCCACTTCGAGTCGAAGGAGGATCTCGTCTGCGCGGTGATCAGCGATCAGCTGCAGCGACAGCGACAGGCCTACGGCGGGGAGCCCTTCACCCGGGAGCGGTTCGAGCAGTTCGCCCGCCTCTACCTGTCGCCGGAACACAGCGCAGACCACGAAGGCGGCTGCCCCTCGGCAGCGCTGCTCGAGGATGTCGTCCACAGCAGCGCACGGACGCGGCACCACTACACCGCGGGCATGCTCGCGATGATCGACGACGTCGCCGCGTTCCTGCCCGCAGAGGACGCCCGCGTGCGTGCCGCGGGGCTGTTCGCATCCATGATCGGCACGCTGCAGCTCTCTCGAGCTATCGATGACCCGGAGCTGTCACGTGCACTGCTGCAGCAGGGGCTCCAAGGGATCCTCGATCTGATCGCGCGCTACTGCGCTGATTCTCTCGTCGCGCAGCCCGTGGCCGAGACGCCGGGAACGCCCGCCGCGTGAGCGTCAGGCGTTGACCTGCTCCGCGAGGCTCGTGAGCTCGTCGTCATCGGTCTCGATGGCGGCGTCCGCGAACCGCTGACGCAGCACGTCGATGACGCGTTCGAGAGGCAGACCCCTCACGTCGACACGCGTCTGGGCGATGATGCCGTCGACCTTGTCCTGGCGCGTGGCGATGTGCTGGTCCATGACAGGCTCGTCCTGCGTGCCCTCGGGGAACGATTCGGTGCTCATTCGGAGTCTCCCGTCGCCAGGTCGGGATCGGCGCCCTGCGACGGCTCGTCGGACTCCACGAGCTCCGGCGACGCCTCGGCGCGCTCGTTCTGCTCTGCGGCCTCCGCGTCGGAGGTGCCCTCCCAGCCGCCGGGCGGATCGGCGTTGATCACGCCCTCGGGCAGATCACGATCGTCCATGCCGCACTCCCTTTCGTCGGGTCTCAGCATCCCGGAACGCACAGGCGCAGGTTCAGGGGATTGACGCCCGTGGACGGCGACGGTAGAGCGCTCAGACGCGCTGTTGGAGGATGCCCGCACGCTCGGGATGAGCGGCGAACCAGTCGGCGACGTACCAGCACATCGGCACGATCTGACGATCGCCCGCCTTCTCGAGCAGGCTCACTGCCCGCTCGACGATCTCGCCGGCGTAACCGTGGCCGCGGAAGCTGGGCACGGTGAAGGCGCGCGTCATCGAGACGCTGCGCCCGTCGTCGCGGTAGTCGAGGACGCTCACGAGGTCGTCGCCGAGGTACAGCGCGTAGCGGGACGCATCCGTCTGGTCTTCGAAGCGGAACTCGGTCACCCCGCCAGGCTACGCCGTCGGCGGGGCGACCGAGGCCGTCTCAACCCAGCTCGTCGGGCGCCGGGATCGCGCGGGTGCGCGCGAGACGCCGGTACCAGAGTCCGGAGTCCTTGACGGTGCGCTCGAGGGTGTCGAAGTCGACCCGCACGACGCCGAACCGCTTGGCGTAGCCGTAACCCCACTCGAAGTTGTCCAGCAGCGACCACACGAAGTATCCGCGCAGGTCCACCCCCTGCTCGAGCGCGCGGTGCGCGGCGGTGAGGTGGCGCTGCAGGTAGTCGACGCGTTCGGCGTCGTGCACGGCGCCATCCGGTGCGACATCGTCGGCGAAGGCCGCGCCGTTCTCCGTGATCATGAGCGGCTGCGCGGGGAACTCGTCGCGCAGCGCCAGCAGCAGCTCCTCGAGTCCTTCCGGCGCGATGTTCCAGCCCATCTCCGTGTACGGCCCCGGCTGCTCCACGAACTCGACGAGCTGATCGCTGCCGGGCCAGGCGGTACCGCCCGCGCTCGCCTTGTGCCCGTCGTTCTGCTGGCGCGGCGAGGAGCCGTCCCACAGGCGAACGGTCGCCGTCGAGTAGTAGTTGACGCCGAGCACGTCGATCGGCTGGTTGATCTGCTCCAGGTCGCCGTCCTGCACGAACGACCAGTCCGTGACGGATGCGGTGTCCTCCAGCAGATCGGCGGGATACTCGCCCTTCAGCATCGGATGCGTGAACGCACGGTTCGCGAGCGCGTCGATGCGGCGCACCGCCTCAACCGCGTTCTCCCCCACGCCGCGCAGAACGTGGAAGTTGAGGGTGACGGAGTACTGCGGATCGCCCGTCGACGTCGCCCGCAGCGCCTGGACGGCCCGCCCGTGCGCCAGGTTCAGATGGTGCACCGCCGCGAGCGCGGCCGCCGGCTCATGGCGACCGGGGGCATGACCGCCCTGGCCGTAGCCCAGGTAGGCCGAGCACCACGGCTCGTTCAGCGTCGTCCAGGTGTGCACCCGGTCCCCGAGCGCTGCACCCATGACCTCGGCGTAGCGCTCGAAGGCATCCGCGGTCGCCCTCACGGGCCATCCACCCGCATCCTCCAACGGCTGCGGCAGATCCCAGTGGTAGAGGGTCGCCACGGGACGGATGCCGCGCTCGAGCAGCCCGTCGACGAGGCGCGAATAGAAGTCGATGCCTGCGCGGTTGACCTCGCCCGTGCCGGTGGGCATGATCCGCGGCCACGCGATCGAGAACCGGTAGGCGTCCAGGCCCAGCTCGGCCATCAGATCGAGATCGCTCTCCCAGCGGTGGTAGTGGTCGCACGCCACATCGCCCGTGTCGCCGTTCCAGACCCGTCCGGGCGTGTGGCTGAAGGTGTCCCAGATCGAGGGGCCGCGACCGTCCTCTGCGGCCGCCCCCTCCACCTGATACGACGCCGTCGCCGACCCGAACGTGAATCCGGGAGGGAACACCAGCCCGCTGTCTCGGAAATCCGCGTTGCCCGCGCTCATCGGGTCACCTCCGCAAGGTCTGCGCGCAGCGTGTCGCTGCGTCCGTCGGGCGTGGTCACGACCACCTCGGCGGCGCCTTCTCCGCCGGGGAACACCCGCAGCGTCAGCCCTTCCAGGTAATCGTAGTCAGGCCGGTCGTCGCGGGCGCCCCACGGCAGGACGGCGCCCGGGCGCACGTACAGCGGCAGCGAATCGACGCCGTGACGCTCGCGGCGCCACCCGCCGTCGGCGCGCTCACCGGTCAGCAGGTGGGTCCACTCGCCCTCCGGCAGGTAGAACTCCACCTCGCCGTCCGCCGAGAACACCGGCGCAACGAGCAGATCGCCGCCGAGCATGTACTGCCGATCGAGGTGGGCGCACGTCGGGTCCCCGGGGAACTCCATCGCCATCGGGCGCAGCAGCGGCACGCCGTCGGATGCGGCCTCCACGCCGCGCTGGAACAGGTACGGCATGAGCCGCATCTTCAGCTGCGTGAAGATGCGCGTCACCTCGACCGCCTCGTCGTCGAAGTTCCACGGCACGCGGTACGACTCCGAGCCGTGGAAGCGGCTGTGGGAACTCAACAGGCCGAAGGCCGTCCAGCGCTTGAACACCTCGGGATCGGGGGTGCCCTCGAACCCTCCGATGTCGTGGCTCCAGTGCGCGAAGCCGCTCCACGCGAGCGAGAGACCGCCGCGGAGCGTCTCCGCCATCGACACGAAGGTCGACGTGCTGTCGCCGCCCCAGTGCACCGGCATGGACTGCCCTCCGGCGGTCGCCGACCGCGCGAATAGCACCGCGTCGTCCGCGCCGCGCGCCTCGACGAGCACCTCGTGCACCGCCTTGTTGTACAGGTGGGTGTAGAGGTTGTGCATCCGATCGGGAGCGCTGCCGTCGGCGTAGACGACCTCGAGCGGGATTCGCTCGCCGAAGTCGGTCTTGAAGCAGTCCACACCCTGCGCGACGAGAGCGCGCAGCTTGTCCTGGTACCACCGGGTCGCGTCGGGGTTCGTGAAGTCCACGAGCCCCATGCCCGCCTGCCAGAGGTCCCACTGCCAGACCGAACCGTCCGGGCGGCGCACGAGGAAGCCCTGTGCCACCGCCTCGGCGAACAGCGGCGAGCGCTGGGCGATGTAGGGGTTGATCCACACGCACACGCGGAGGTCGCGCTCGTGCAGTCGCTGCAGCATCCCGTCGGGATCGGGGAACACCCGCGGGTCCCACTCGAAGTCGGACCAGTTGAACTCGCGCATCCAGAAGCAGTCGAAGTGGAAGACCGACACCGGCAGCTGGCGCGCGGCCATCTCGTCGATGAACGAGGTGACGGTCGCCTCGTCGTAGTCCGTCGTGAAGCTCGTCGACAGCCACAGGCCGTATGACCAGGCGGGCACGATCGGCGGACGGCCGGTGAGCGCGGTGTAGCGGGTCAGCACGTCCTTGGGTGTCGGGCCCTCGATCACGAAGTACTCGAGCACTTCGCCGGGCACGGAGAACTGCACCCGCTCGACCGTCTCGGAGCCGATCTCGTAGGAGACGTGCCCGGGATCGTTCACGAGCACGCCGTAGCCGCGGCTGGACACGTAGAACGGGACGTTCTTGTAGGCCTGCTCGCTGGAGGTGCCACCGTCGGCGTTCCAGATCTCCACGCTCTGCCCGTTCTTGATGACGGGGCCGAAGCGCTCGCCGAGTCCGTAGATCAGCTCGCCGACGCCGAGGTCGAGCTGCTCGTGGACGAACGTGTGCGGACGGATGCTGCTGCCGCCGGCGCGAGCGTTGTCCACCACACCCGGGTCCACCTGCGCGTCGTCGGCGAGGGTGATGTAGCCCTGCGCCTTGTGCCCGCTGCCGGTCAGCCGCTTCTCTCCCGAGAAGAACTCCAGCGACCAGGGCGCCCCCGCGGCGATGCGCGCGGTGAGGGATCCGGTGCGCAGGCGGGCGCCCGCCGCATCCGCCTCGACCTCGGCGGCGCCGGGTGCGGATGCGACACCGAACGAGAGCGGCGGGGTACCGCCGTCGTGGTGCACGATGCGCACGCGCACCACGCCCTCGGCGGGCGACGAGAGCGTCACCGTCAGCGTCGCGCGGTTCAGGGTGTCTCCCCGGCGCTCGATGACCTTGGTCGGCGCGGTGATCACCAGGCCGGGGCCGTCGAGCGTGTCGGTCTCCCAGATGTCGTACGCCTCCTGCGCGTAGAGGGCCGTGACCCCGGGACGCAGTTGCCAGAAACCATCGGTGAACTTCATTTACTTGACTGCTCCTGCGGTGATGCCGCGCGTGAGGGTGCGCTGGAAGATGAGGAAGAAGAGAAGGGTGGGGATGAGTCCCAGCAGGGCGGAGGCGCTGGTGGTGGTGACATCCATGAGCCGGTCGCCCTGTAGGACGCTGATCGCCACCGGCACGGTCTGGTTGGCGTTCGACACCAGGAACGTCAGCGGGATGAGGAACTCGTTCCACGTCCAGATGAAGAAGAAGATGACGAGCACCGAGAGTGTCGGGCGGCTGATCGGGAAGACGACCCGCCACAGGATCTGCCAGCGGCTGGCTCCATCCATCGCCGCAGCCTCCAGGACCTCCTTGGGAAAGGTGCCGTAGACCGAGGCGAGAAGGTACGTGCCGAAGGCGGCCTGGATCACCGTGAAGATGATGATCACCGACCACACGTTGTTGTAGAGCCCGACCGCCTTGGAGAGGTAGTAGAGCGGGTACAGCAGCGCCTCCTGCGGCAGGAGGTTCGCCAGCAGGAACAGCAGCACGATCCAGCTGCGCCCGCGCACCCGGCCGATGCCGATCGCGAACGCGTTGAGCACCGAGATGAGCACCGCCAGCAGCGCCACCATCCCGGAGATGAAGAACGAGTTCCACACCTTCTCGGGGAAGTTGACGCGCTCCCAGAACGCGGCGAGACCCGTGAAGTCGATCTGGCTGGGCAGGGCGAGAGGCCCGCCGTTCGAGTAGTCGGCGGGCGACTTGAACGAGTTCACGAGGATCAGGTAGAACGGCGCGATCACGACGATCGCCCCGACGATGACGAAGGCGAGCATCAGCCAGTCGATGCCGCGCGGGCGGGTCATGCCCCCGCGGCCACGTCGCGGCACGCGCGGCGAAGGGCGCCGCCCGTCCTTGGCGGTGGTCACAGCCATGGTGGCGGCCATCAGCGGCCCTCCCTTTCCTTGCGCTCCGCCGCATTCTGCGCGCGGATGAAGAGCACGGCGACGATCGCGATGACGATGGTGAGGGCGGTGGCGATGGTGGCGCCGTAGCCGACCTGCTGGGCCTGGAAGAACTCGCTGTAGGCGTAGTAGGCGGGCACGATCGTCGAGGTCCCGGGACCGCCGCGGGTCAGCACGTAGACGGGGCCGAAGACCTTGAGAGCTGCGATCGTGCAGGTCAGGGTGACGACGAAGATCTCCGGTCGGATGATGCTCATCGTGATCGAGCGGAAGCGCTGGAACCAGTTCGCGCCGTCGAGTTCGGCGGCTTCGTAGAGCTCGGGATCGACGCGCTGCAGCGCCGCCATGAAGACGACGATCGGATAGCCGAGCTGCACCCAGACGAGCACCACCATGATCGCGCCGAGAGCCGTATCGGGACTGCCGAGCCAGTTGTGCGCGAGGGATCCGAGACCGATGCTCTCGAGGATCGTGTTCAGGGCGCCGTCATCGGGGCGCAGCACCCAGCCGATGACGATGCCGGCGATGGCCGCAGGAAGAATCTGCGGCAGGTAGTAGGTCGCGCGCAGGAAGCTCGCGAGCCGCCCGCCGTACTTGCGGCCGACGACGTCGAAGAGAAGCGCGGCGATGATGAGGCCCAGCACCGTGGGCAGGATCACCATGGCGACGATCATCCAGATGCTGTTGCCGAACGACGTCCAGAACTTCGTGTCGCCGAACAGGCGCACCCAGTTCTCGACGCCGATCCACTCCGGCGGCTTGATGCCGCGCCAGCTCGTGAAGGAGAGGTAGATGTTCCAGACGAGCGGGATCAGGATCACGACGCTCAGCAGGATCAGGCCGGGGATGAGGTAGAGCCAGTAGCCTGCGGATCCGCGCCCGCGCTGCGGGATCAGCGGCTCCTCGGGAAGGGGCTTGGCGCGCCGCGCTCTGGGCGGCCGCACGAACGGGACGGCGGACATGACCGTCTCCTCACTTGGTCGAAGGAATGGGGGTGGCGGAGGGGCAGACGCCCCTCCGCCACCGGGGATCAGCCGCGCAGGCTCGAGACGTACGACTCGTACTCGTCACCGAGTCCGGTCTGCACCTGCTCCGGCGTCGAGCTGCCGTTGGCGAGGTTCTGCAGCTGGGCGACGAGGGTGTCGTAGAACGTCGGCGTGGGCCAGTCCGGGTAGAACGAGAGGCCGTCGGAGTCGAGGATCGAGTTGAACGCGGTGATGAGCTCCTTGCTCTTCTCATCCGTGATGTCCGACTCGTTCGCCGCCACCGGCACGCCGCCGTTGTTGCCGATGATCGCCTGGATCTCCGGGCGCAGCGTGATGTCGATGAACTTGTACGCCAGGTCCTTGTTCTTCGCGTTCTCCGGAACGACCCACAGGTTGCCCGAGGAGCCGAGGCTCAGCTTGCTGCCGGGGAAGTTGAAGATGCCCCAGTCGTAGCCGCTGATCTCCTCCGTGAAGCGGCCGTACCACCAGCTGCCCGAGACGAAGATCGGGTAGTTGCCGGCGATGAACGCGGTGCCCGCATCCTCCGCCTTCATGCCCGCGACGTCCGGGGAGATGTAGCCGGCGTCGACGTACTCCTTGAGGGTGTCGGTCGCGTAGGTGATCGGCTCGTCGTTCCAGTCCACCGGGTTCTTGTAGAGCTGGTAGTCGTCGACCCACGAGCGGTCGGCCTTGCTCAGTGCCAGCTGGTACCAGAGCTGTCCGAGCGGGTACTCGGCGCCCGCCTCGGCGAGCGGCGTGATGCCCTTGGCGACGAAGGCGTCGAGCACCTTCACGAACTCGTCGTAGGTCGTCGGCACTTCGAGGCCCGCATCCGCGAAGGCCTGCTTGTTGTAGTACACCGTGACGAACTCGCCGTAGTTGGGGATGCCGTACCAGGCGTCGCCGCCCATGACGCCGTCTTCGCTGTAGCGGGCCGTCGTCTGCAGCGAGGGGGCGAGCTTGTCGGCCCACCCGTTCTCCTCGACCGCCGAGGTGATGTCGGTGAGCAGCCCCTGGCTGGCCAGCAGACCCGCGGTCGCGTTGCCCTTGTTGTACTCCATGATGTCCGGCGCCTCGTCGGAGTTCAGGACCTGGCTGGCGGTGGAGCGGATCTGCTCGAAGCCCTTGGCCTCGAAGTCGACCTTCGCGCCGGTCTCCTCCTCGAAGACCTTGATCGCCTCGTCCCAGGCCTTGCCCATGGCGCTGTCTTCGCCCTCGTAGTGCCAGAGGGTGAGGGTGTTGGAGTCCTCCGTGCTGCCGCCGCCGCCCGAGCAGGCGCTGAGGGCGAGAGCGGCCACGGCGACGCCGCCGAGCAGGATGAGGGAGCGGTGTGTGGTGCGTGATGTGATGCGTGCCATCTTCGGCACTCCTTTCATGGTGACCGTCGGTGGTCGGGTGTTGCGGGACGGGAATCGCGGCTTATCGAAGCGCTTCGATCTCGCGCAGAAGAAGGGACAGGGGAGGGAGGGTCATCTCGACCGGGCGGCGACGGAGCCGACGTCGAGGTAGTGGGGGGCGATGAGGTGCACACCCGGTTCCGGAGCGGATCCGGCCAGGGCGGCGACGGCGAGCTCGACGGCGAGCTCGCAGCTTTCGGCGGGAACGAGAGGGATCGAGTCGAGCGGCGTGCTGAGGGCCGCGGTGTCGAAGGAGGAGCCGACCGAGACGATCGAGATGTCGCCGGGAACGCTTAGTCCCGCATCCGCGAGCGCATCGAGCACCCCCTGGTGCACATCCTCCGCGCAGTGCAGCACGATCGCGCTCACGCCCTCGGCCAGCAGGGCGCCGACCGCATCGCGGATCGTCGCGGTCGTCGGACGCGACTGCCCGGCGTAGCGGAACGCGGTGGGCACACCGCGGCGTTCGGCCGCCCGCTCGAAGCCGGCGCGCACGCGGGGCGGGAAGTTCGAGCGCTCGTAGGAGATCTCGGGATGGCCGAGCATCCCGATCGAGCGATGGCCCGCATCGATGAGCCGATTGGCCGCAAGAGCCGCAGCACGCTCGAAGTCGAGGTCGACGCACACGAGACCGTCCCGGTCGTTCGGGACGCCGATGAAGATGCTAGGCAGGGCGATCTCGCGCGACAGCGCCACGCGGGCGTCGTCGGGGGCGACGTCGAGGACCAGGATGGCATCGACCAGGCCACTGGCGGCCACTCGCCGCATCCCGGCCTGCGCGTCCTCGTCGGTCAGCAGCAGAATGTCGTAGTCATTGCGCCGTGCCGCCACCGCCGTGGCGAGCACGAACGCCATGTGCGTCGGCGCGTGCGTGTCGATGCGCAACGGCTCGGTGAGCGCGAAGATCTGGGTGCGCCTGCCGGCGAGCATGCGGGCGCCCGCGTTCGGGCTGTAGCCGAGCTCCGCCACGGCCTTCTCGATGCGCCGACGGGTGTCCACGGCGACGGGACGCTTGCCGCTGAGCGCGTAGGAGACGGTCGAGATCGACACACCGGCGGCCTGCGCCACCTCGTTGATCGTGACCATCTCATCCTCTTCGCCGGGTTGGTCGAAGCGCTTCGACGCTGCTTCGTCCAGGACTGTAGAACACGATCGGATGCCAGCGCAACATGTTTCGCGGAGAAAACAACAAACCGGGGGTCCATCGCGCGTTTGACGCAGACACGCCCGGCACGTCATAATCGGCCACATGACTGACAATGCACGTTCTCTGTCCGCCTGGGAGGCGAACGGGACTGCCGGCTCCATGATGGCCGGCCGCATTGTCATGTGTTGTCGAATGTGCCGCTGACTCGGTCACCCCGTCCGACGCCGCCGCGCATCTGAAGCGCCGCGCGTCCTCTGCATCCGCTCTGTGATGCTGCGCACCCGGCCCTGACCCTGGGCCGCGACTGACAACATACGAATCGGGCACGCGTCCCGGTTCATCTTCCGGCAAGGAATCCGCACATGTCCACTCCCGTTGCTCTCGACGACCGCACCACCGCCCGCCCCGCCCTGCGTCTTGTCACCGACGCTCCCGCAGCCCCCGCTCCGGCACCCGCCGCCGAGCGCAGTCTTCCCGCCGGCACCGCGCCGCGCGGCTTCGCGCTCTACGTCGGCTTCGACGAGGCGAAGGCCGCCGCCTCCGGCGTCTCCCTCGGCACGATCGTGGAGGCCCTGCGCCGCACGCTGCACGATCTGGCCCCCGCCGCAGAGACGTACGCGACCGTAGCGCTCGCCCCCGTCGGCGCCGGCGGCCGCGATGTCGACGTCGTGCGCCTGGCGCTGCACGAGCCCTCGGCGGTGGCCCGCACCAAGCCCGAGATCGAGGTCGAGGAGCGCGCCGAGGCCGGCGTCGTGGTCGACATCTCCCGAAAGCGCGTACTGATCGACGGCGAGTCCGCCGCATTCACCTTCAAGGAGTTCGAGCTGTTGCAGTACCTCGTGCTGCGCGAAGGACGCACGATCGAGCGCGCCGAGCTGGTCGGCTCGCTCTGGCAGCAGGGCGACGCGGACGCGCCGGGCGAGCGCACGATCGACGTGCACGTGCGTCGCCTGCGCGCCAAGCTGGGGCGCTTCGAGGACATCGTGCGCACGGTGCGCGGAGTCGGCTACCGCTTCGACCGGCACGCCGACGTGGCCATTCGCTACGGTCACGGCACCCCCTCCCCCGACCGGTTCTGAGTCGGTCGGTCCGCTGTCGGCGGGCCGACGTAGGGTGTGCACATGGATGCGGGCATCTCGACGATCGGGCATCGCCCGCCTCGATCCGCCCCACCGATCCACCCACGACCGCGCGAAAGCGTCTACCGCCCCCGCGGCGAGCTGGATCTGCACCGCACCGTCGTGTTCCAGCGGCGCGGGGCGCACGACCCCACGCTCGTCGTGGACGGCCACGTCATCTGGCGCGCGAGCAGGACCCCCGAGGGGATCGCCACTCTCGCCCTCCGCGCGAGCGGCGCCGGAGTGCGGCTGGCGGCCTGGGGCCCCGGCGCCGAGTGGGTGCTCGACCAGGCTCCCGCCCTCTGCGGCGCTGATGACGACAGCGGTGACTTCGACGCATCCCGCCATCCGCTCATCGCGGCGACGCACCATCGCCACCCGGGGCTGCGCCTCGGCCGCACCGACCTCGTCTTCGACGCCCTCGCGAGCGCGATCTTCGAGCAGAAGGTCACGGGCCTGCAGGCGTTCGGAGCCTGGCGACGGATCGTCACCTGGTTCGGCGAGCGCGCACCCGGGCCCACCCCGCGCCCGATGTTCGCGCCCCCCACGATCGACGAATGGCGACGCATTCCCTCCTGGGCGTGGCATCGCGCAGGACTCGAACCGCCGCAGTCGCGCGCCGTGGTCAAGGCCGCGGCGCACGGCGACAGCATCGTGCGCGCCGTGGCCGCGACCGCCGACAACACCGGTCGCGACCGTATCCTCACCAGCCTTCCCGGGATCGGCCCGTGGACCTCGGCTGAGACGCGCATCCGCGCCTGGGGCGATGCCGACGCGGTGAGCGTGGGCGACTACCACCTCGCCCACGAGGTCGGGCATGCTCTCACCGGCCACCGCGTCGACGACGACACGATGCTCGAGTTGCTCGCCCCATGGGCGGGGCAGCGGCAGCGCGTGATCCGACTGCTGGCGGCCAGCGGCGTGCACGAGCAGCGCCGCGGTGCGCGCCTCGCGCCCGAGGATCATCGCTCGCGCTGAGCCGCTCACCCCCTACGCTGGGCGCATGACGAACTCGCGCACGGGCTGGCCCCGCGGTCGGACCATGTGGATCCTGGGCACACTGGCCCTGTTCGCCGCGGGCATCGTGATCGGCATCGCTCTCGGATCAGTGTGGATCGGACTCCTGCTGGCACTGGTCGTCTCGATCGGGTGGCTCATCGCCTACGAGTCGTGGCGGGGACGCAACGTCGGCATCTACGATCGCGACGACGACGGCGCCCAGCTCTGAGCCTCACGCCCAGAGGGTGAGCTTGTCGGGATTGCGCACCAGCCAGACGTCCACGATCCTGCCCTCGGTGTCGACACCGAATGCGGCGAGCCCTACCGCTCGATCGTTCTGACGCAGCAGGTAACCGAGGCCGTCAGCCGTCTCGACCGGCTCGAGGCTCGCATCCGGCTGCTTGGCCAGGATCCCGAGAACGAACCTCGCGACGTTGTCCGCACCGACGACGGGGCGACGGGCGGCGGACACCCGGCCACCGCCGTCGGAGGTCAGGACGACCGCCGGATCCAGCGCGACCACCAGCTCCTCGAGGCGTCCGCTCGCGCACGCCGCGGCGAAGGCCGTCACGACCTGGTCGTGAACGGCGCGCGACGCGCGTCGACCGCGTTCCTCACCGACCTTGCGCCGAGCGGATGCGGCCAGCTGACGCACCGCGGCGGGCGAGCGTCCGACCGTCTCGGCGATCTCGACGAACGGAACACCGAACACGTCGTGCATCACGAACGCCACGCGTTCGGCGGGCGTCATCGCGTCCAGGACGATCTGCAGCGCGAGGCTCACCGAGTCGTCCAGCGTCACCGAGTCGAGCGGATCCGCCGCAGGCCGGGCCGCACCGATAGCGCCGGACGCGGGCACCGGCTCGGGCAGCCACGGCCCGACATAGCGCTCGCGACGGGCTCTGGCCGAACCGAGCACGTCGAGGCAGATGCGCGAGGTGACGCGATTGAGCCACGCCCCTGGTCTGTCGATCGAGGTGCGCTCCTGCTCCGTCAGCGCCACCCAGCGCAGGTACGCCTCCTGCACCGCGTCCTGGGCCTCCCCCACGTCGCCCAGCATCCGGTAGGCGAGAGCGATCAGCGACACCCGTTCATCCTCGACATCGCGCACAGCTGCCCCCTCTCATCCGTTCGACGACACAGCCTCTCCGATTGTGACCTCACGTTCCGCGGTGCTGCGTCGTCGAAGACACAGAAGCACCCGACGGACGGGGCGGAGAGGACGGACATGCGTATCGCGATCGCGGGAGGAACCGGATTGCTGGGCGGCAAACTTGCGCATGAGGCCAAGGAACGCGGGCACGAGGTGCGGCCGCTCTCGCGCGCGACCGGCATCGATCTCACGGCACCTGACGGCGTCGCCGAGACCGCGGCGCGGATCGACGGCTGTGACGCTGTCATCGACGTCCTCAGCATCGGCACCCAGAACGAGGCGACGTCGATCGCCTTCTTCGAGTCGGCGACGCGCTCACTGCTGTCCGCCGAGAAGCAGGCGGGGGTGGGTCACCACATCGCCCTCTCGATCGTGGGCGTCGACCGAGCGCCGGCAGCGTACTACGCAGGAAAAGTGGCACAGGAGAGAGCGGTGCAGGAGGGCTCCATTCCGTGGACGATCCTGCGAGCGACCCAGTTCCACGAGTTCGCGGCGCAGATGTTCACTGTCGCTGCTCGCGGCCCCATCCACCTCGCCCCGCGGATGCGCACCCAGCCCGTCGCCGCTGATGAGGTCGCTCGACGCCTGGTCGATCTCGCCGAAGCTCCGGCGCACGGGCGGGTTCCGGATCTGGCGGGCCCGCAGGAGGAGAGCCTCGTCGACATGATCCGGCGCTATGCGCGCGCCACGGGTCATCGCGGGTGGATTCCGGCGGTATCGCTGCCGGGACCATTCGGACGAGCGATGCGCGACGGCCGGCTTCTGCCCGCCGCCGACGCGACGATCGGACGACAGAGCTTCACCGAGTGGATCGCATCGCTGAGATGAAGGGACGGGCCGAATAGCGCGCCACCCTGGAGGGCGCGCACAGCGCGCTCCTAGGATGGGGCGCGTGACCACCACAGATCCTGCCCTGCCACCGATCGATCCCCCCGCCGCATCCGGCCCTGCTCTGCAGCTGCGCGGCCTGACCAAGCGCTTCGGGGACAAGGTGGCCGTTGCGGGCATCGACCTCGACGTGCCCACCGGCTCGTTCTACGGGCTCGTCGGCCCCAACGGAGCGGGAAAGACGACGACGCTGTCGATGGCCACGGGTCTGCTGCGCCCGGATGCGGGAACCGCCGTCCTGCACGGGGTCGACGTGTGGCGCGACCCCGTCGCCGCCAAGGCGATGATCGGCAACCTCGCCGACGGCGTGCGCCTGTTCGACCGGCTCACCGGCGAGCAGCTCATCACGTACACCGGGATGATGTTCGGCCTGGCGCGCGACGAGGTGGCCGCACGCACGGCCGATCTGCTGACTCTCATGGACCTCACCGAGGCGGCCGGCACCGCCGTCGTCGACTACTCCGCGGGTATGACGAAGAAGGTCGCGCTCGCCTGCGCCCTCGTGCACGCGCCCCGCATCCTGGTGCTCGACGAACCCTTCGAGTCGGTGGACCCGGTCTCCGCGGCGAACATCGAGGACGTGCTGCGCAGCTACGCCGGCAGCGGCGGCACGGTCATCGTCTCGAGCCACTCGATGGACCTGGTGCAGCGCATGTGCGACCACGTCGCGGTCATCGCGAGCGGACGCGTTCTCGCGGCGGGCACGATCGACGAGGTGCGGGCCGGTCAGAGCCTGCAAGACCGCTTCGTCGACCTCGTCGGCGGCCGCCACCACTCGGAGGGACCGCAGTGGTTGCGACTCTCCTGAAGCTGCGCTTCCGCGTCCTCGGCAACACCCTCGCCGCGAATCCCTGGCAGCTCGTCGGTTTCATCCTCGGCGGCCTCTGGGCCGTGGGGCTTCTCATCGGCGTGTGGATCGGGTTGTTCGCCGCGGGCTTCGCCGGTCTCGATGTGGTGACGATGGTCGTGACGGCCGGCGGCGGCATCCTCGTGCTCGGCTGGGCACTCGGGCCGCTGTTCGTCGCCGGCGTCGACACGACGCTCGATCCCGTCAAGCTCGCACCGTTCCCCCTGACGACGAACAAGATGATGGTCGCGCTCACGGCCGCCGGACTCACCGGCATCCCCGGCATCGCCTCGATCGCGGGCGCACTCGGCCTCTTCCTCGCGCTGTGGCGCTGGCCGATCGCTCTCGTCGCCGCCCTCGTGTGCATTCCGCTCGGCATCCTCACGTGCGTCGTCGTGTCGCGGCTCATCGCCGCGCTCAGCAGCAGCGCCGGCGGGAACCGCCGCACACGGGAGCTCCTCGGCGGTCTCGCGTTCCTCGTGATCATGCTCGCCGGGCCCATCACGATCGGCATCATGAACCTGCTCGACGCGGGTGTGAGCGCCGCAGGCAATCCCACCGACCGCATCGGCGGCATCATCTCCGCGGCCTCGTGGACCCCGATCGCCGCGGCGTGGGCGGTGCCGGCGACGCTCGCCTCAGGCGACATCCTCGGGGGCATTCTGAAGCTGCTGATCGGTGCTGCGACCCTGGTGCTGCTCTGGTGGTTGTGGCGACGGTCGCTGGCCGCGGCCCTGGTCTCGCCGCCGCGTGCGCGCACCGCCACGGTCAAGGCGGGCAAGATCGGCTGGTTCGGGCGCATGCCCACCGGCGGCACGGGAGCGACGTGGGCGCGTGCGCTGACGTACTGGCTGCACGACCCGCGCTACCTCCGTCAGCTCCTGGTGGTGCCGATCTTCCCCGTGCTCATGCTGTTCTACTCGGGCGGCGACGTACGCAGCCCGCTGTTCGCATACTCCGCCGTGCTCGTCGCTTTCGTGCTCAGCATCGTCTCCTACGCGGACGTGTCGTACGACGGCACCGCTTTCGCGACGGTGCTCGCCACCGGAGTGCGCGGCCGGCAGGACCGCGCCGGCCGTCTCCTCGCCGCCGCGGGGCTCGGGGTACCGCTCACTGTCGCGATCGCGATCATCACGGTGGGCCTGTCCACGGAATGGTCGTTGCTCCCTCCCGTGCTGGGAGCGAGTCTCGGTCTGCTGCTGACCGGATACGGCGTGTGCGCGATCAGCTCGGCATCGATCGTGCAGCCCGTCCCCGCCCCGGGCGACAGCCCGTTCAAGCGGGTTCCCGGAGCCAGCGTCGTGACGGCTCTGCTCATGTTCGTGATCTGGATCGGCATCGCGGTGCTCTCGTTGCCCTCGCTCATCCCCGCCATCCTCGCCGGCGTGACGGGCGACGCGATGTGGGGATTCGTGGCGCTGGCGGCGGGCCTCGTCCTGGGAGTCGTGTTCGCGATCGTCGGAGTGCTGGTGGGCGGACGCGTCTTCGACCGCAACGCGCCTGCCCTCCTCGCGCAGTTGCAGAGCTTCAAGGGCGCCTGACCGCGCAGATGACGAGGGCCCCGGAGCGCGTGCTCCGGGGCCCTCGTCATCTGGTGGGTCAGGCGGGGAAGAGCTCCTCCAGCACCCGGACGACGCCGTGGTCGAGGTGCGACGGCGCGCGCAGGCGGGCCCGAGCTGCCACATCCGGGTGCGCATTGGCCATGGCGTACGAGTGGTATGCCGCATCCATCATCTCGAGGTCGTTCAGGTAGTCGCCGAAGACGGCGGTCTGCTCGGACGACACGCCCAAGATCTTCTGCAGGCGCTCGAGCGCCACACCCTTGTTGACGCCGCGGTTCATCACGTCCACCCAGTGCGCGCCGGAGACGACGACCTGATGCGTGCGGGCGATCTCCGATAGCGCGGGAGCTGCGCCCGTCTCCGCGTCACCGAAGTCGTAGACGGCGATCTTGAGGATGTCGTCGTCCACCTGCTCCAGGTCGGACACATGCTCGAGCAGGGCGTAGTACTTCGCAGCCTCGGTACGGAACACGTCATCGTCGCGCTCGATGTAGGCGGAGCGCTTGCCGCACAGCACGACGCCGACATCCTCGCGCAGCCCTCGCACGCGCCCCAGCACATCGGCGACGAACGCACGGTCGAGGGTGTCGGAGGCCAGTTCCTCACCGTCGCGTACGACGTACGTACCGTTCTCGGCGATGAACACCATGCCGTCGGCGTGGCCGTCGAACTCGCGACGCAGCGTCGCGTACTGCCGGCCGCTGGCGGGCGCGAAGAGTGCACCGGCGCGCCGCATCCGCTCCAGGATCGGCCAGAGATCCTCGGGGACACGACCGTCGCCGTCGAGCAGAGTGCCGTCCATGTCGACGGCGACCAGGCGGATGTCGGATGCGGGCTCGCTCATCCCTCCATCCTCCCCGATTCGCCGGGCACATCTCAGCCCGGACTCATCGGCGCTTCAGCGGATGCACGGGGGGAACGGGCGATACGGTCGCGCTGAGCGACCCGAGGGGAAGACATGGACGAGCCCACGACCCGGCAGCAGCGATTCGAGCACGGCTGGGAGGTGCTGTCGTCGGTCGACGGAGAAGCCGGCGAACGCGTCATCGACTCGCTCTCCGGCGTCGCGCCCGAGCTCGTGCATCAGATCGTCGCCTGGGGCTATGGCGAGATCTACGCCAGACCCGGACTCTCTCCCCGCGACCGCCAGCTCATGACGCTCGGTATGCTCACCGCCCTCGGCGACACCCACACCGAGCTCGAGGTGCACATCGGCGCGGCGCTGACGGTGGGCCTCACACCGGAGGAGGTCATCGAAGCTCTGCTGCACTCCGTGCTCTACTGCGGATTCCCGCGCGCGATCAACGCCGTCGGCATCGCCAAGAAGGTGTTCGCCGAGCGCGGCGTCGCGCCGTAGCGATCACGCGGTTGCGGCCGCCTGATCGGCGATCGGTGCCGGCGTCTCGGCGTAGCTACGCGAGAGACGCCGGTACTGCGGCGACAGGAACGCGACCACGACGATCGCCAGCATCACGAGGCTCGCGGCCACGAACACGAGCGCGATCCCTCGCGCCTCGCCGTCGCCCAGCAGCCAGCGCCATCCGTCGCGACCGGCGTCGGTGCGCATGTACGGGATGAGCCAGAACTCGGCGAGCGGGCCGATCAGGAAGGCGGAGATCGGAGCGGCCGCGGACTCGATGCTGGCCGCGAACCCGAAAACGCGCCCCTGGGTTTCGTAAGGGACCACGCGCTGGATGATCGTCTGCTCGGCCGCCTCGGCCACCGGCATGAGCGCCATGAACACCAGCATCCCCACCGCGTACAGCCACCACCATTCGCGGAGGGCGAAGGTGAGCCCCAGCACGGAGACACCGACGTTGACCCACAGGAGGGTGCGCACGGGGTTCTTGCCGAGGCCGAACCGAGCGACGAGACCACCGCCGATGATGAAGCCGATGCTGGTGACACCGAGCACGATGCCCCACACCTCGACGCTGAAGAGCGTCAGACCGTACGGGTCCATGAGCGCCATGAACACTCCACCCACGAGGTTGTTGAACGTCGTGAACAGCAGGAGCGGCATGAGCCCGGGCACCGAACGGATGGCGGGAAGCACGCCGCGGAAGGTGAGCCGGCGAGGCGGCGCGTCCGGATCGTGCGCGACTCCTCGTTCGGGAATCGGCACGAACAGCAGATGCGCGAAGGCGACGGCGGTCGCGACGATGGCGATGAACACCGTCGGCCCCATGCCGAGCAGGCCCACCGACAGCCCCGAGAAAACGCTCGTGACCATGAACGCGACGCCCTGGACGGTGCCCACCAGACCGTTCGCACGGTCGCGGCGCTCGGCGGGAACGAGGAGGGTGACCGTCGTCGACAGCGCGATGTTGCGGAGGTTCTCGACCACCCCGCCGATGAGGATCACACCCGCGAACAGCCAGAACCACGGGCCGCCCCAGTCGATGAGAGCGGATGCGGGGATCGCGAGGAAGAGGGCGCCCGCCAGCAGATACGTGGCCAGGGTGATGAGGCTGGAAAGCACCATCACGGCCTTCTTCTTCATGTGGTCGACGATCGCGCCGAAGACGACGCCGAAGATCGCCACCAGCAGCATGTAGCTGCCGCCGATGATGGAGGTGGCGAGCACGTTGCGCGTCTCGAGGTACGCCCAGAACGTGAGCGCGAACCAGAGGTAGCTGGTGGTCACGTTGGCGACGAGCGTGTTGGCCAGCACCTGATAGAAGCTGCGCATGCGCGACGCCTGGGTGGGCTCGGCCGTGGCGGGACGTTCGAGCATGACGGGCTCCGCTTCGCTGGATGGTGGCTCCATCATGACGCCGGGCGCCGACATCCGCGAGGGTTCGGGTTTTCCCGAAGCCGGTCGTCGGGATTGCTCCGATGTGGCCCACGCGGTGCGCCCCTACTTTGGAGACATGACTTCCGCAGCTCCCACCGTGCGACGCGCGAGACGCCTCGCTCCGGCGCAGACCGCCGGGGCGATCGCCCAGCTCGCCGCGCTCGGCCTCATCGGCCCCTTCATCCTGAGCACATTGCTCGGCCTCCTCGGCACCGGACTAGGGCTCATCCCCGCCCTCGGCGTGGGCCTGGTCGTCCTCGTCGGACTCGTCTACGTCATGTACGCGGTCGGCTGGCTCGAGATTGCACGCATCGACGGGCTCTACGGACTCGGTCTCCCGGCACCGCGCTTCAGCCCCCGCCCGCGCCCGGGCTTTGGCGGCTACCTGCTCTCGCTCTGGCACCAGTTCATCGACCCCTCGATGTGGCGTGCGCTGGCTAACACCGCGATCGCCACCGTCATGGGCATCACGGTCATCAGTCTCGTCTCGATCGTCACCGGTGCGATCGGTGTCGCCTTCGCGCCCCTCTCGGGAGTCGACGAGGTGTGGATCGGCGTGGGCATGATCCCCGCCGGCTGGGCACCGGTGGTGGGGATTCTGGCGGCACTGCTCGCCCTGGCCGCCACCATCGGACTCGGCGTGCTGCACGGCGTGATCAGCCGCGCCATCCTCGGGCGCTCTCGTGCTGCGATGCTGGCGCAGGCCGCCCGCACCTCGGACGCGCAGCGGGCCGGAGCCATCCGCGCCGCCGACGTCGAACGCACCCGCATCGAACGGGACCTGCACGACGGCGTCCAGCCGCGTCTCGTCTCGGTGGGCATGACCCTGGGGCTCGCGCAGCAGAAGATCGACGACGACCCGGCCACGGCCAAGGCGCTGCTCGAGGAGGCGCACACCTCCACGAAGGCGGCGATCACCGAGCTGCGTCAGCTGGCCCGCGGCATCCACGCCTCCGTCCTCGACGACCGTGGACTGGATGCGGCGCTGTCTGCCCTCGCCGCCCGCTCGCACGTGCCGGTGGCACTGGACGTGCGCCTGGACGGCCGCTGCTCCCGCGAGGCCGAGACCGCGGTCTACTTCGCGATCGCCGAGTCGCTCACGAACGCGGCGAAGCACTCACGCGCAGCCGAATGCCGAGTGGTCGTGCGCGTCCGCGACGGCGGCACACTGTGGGCCCGCATCGAGGACAACGGCATCGGCGGTGCGCGGGTCCTGCCCGGCGGCGGCCTCGACGGGATCTCGAACCGGATCCTCGCCGCCGGCGGCAACGTCCGCCTCGACAGCCCGCAAGGCGGGCCGACCGCTCTGGAGGTGAGTGTGCCGTGCGCATCCTGATCTGCGAGGACTCCGTCCTGCTGCGCGAAGGACTCGTCCGACTCCTTGCGGACGCCGGCCACGACGTGGTCGCCGCCCTCCCGGACGCGACCGAGCTCGATGAGAGCGTGGTCACCACCGACCCGGAGCTCTGCATCCTCGACGTGCGCCTGCCCCCGACCTACACCGACGAAGGCATCCGTGCAGCGCTGCGCCTGCGTGCGGCGCACCCGCAGCTGCCGGTCCTGGTGCTCTCGCAGTACGTCGAAGAGCGGTACGCGAGCGAGCTGATCGCCGCGAACGGCGGGGCGCTGGGCTACCTGTTGAAGGATCGCGTCGCGGATGTGGCGGACTTCCTCGACACCGTGCGCCGCATCGGCGGCGGAGCGACCGTGCTCGATCCCGAGGTCATCGCGCAGCTGCTGAACCGTCGCACCCGCGACGAGCGGATGCGGCGGCTCACCGAACGCGAATCGACGGTGCTGGCGCTCATCGCCGAGGGGCGGTCGAACCAGTCGATCGCAGCGACCCTCTTCCTCTCGGAGGCCTCGGTCGAGAAGCACATCACCGCCATCTTCCAGAAGCTCGAACTCGAGCCCGGCGAGTCGGGCAACCGCCGCGTGCTCGCCGCCCTCGCGCACGTCGAGCACGGCGCCGGCGAATCCGGCCCTCAGACACCCCAGACAGGAGCAACACGATGAGCACGCTCACCCCTCCCCCGGCGACCCCCGACGAGGCCGCACCTTCCAGCACGGCGACACCGCCCCGGCATCCGGCCGGCAAGGCCGTCGCGATCACCGCGATCGTCATCGGCGCCGTCATCCTGGGCGGAACCGTGGTTTCGGGCGCCGCCAACGCCGTCACCTCCTCGCTGCCGACCTCCTCTCAGACGCTCACCGCGTCGACCGCCGGCGTCACCGAGGTCGACGTGGATGCGAACGCGGCGCTGTTCGAGCTGCGGTTCGACGACGTCGACGAAGCGACGCTCCAGGTCACCTCCGGCCGATCCGCCTGGCGGATGGAACGTGACGGCGACGAGCTGAAGATCAGCGCTCCGGACGGGTTCTTCGGCATCGGCTGGATCGGCCAGCAGCCGCGGGTCCTGCTCACCCTCCCGCAGTCGCTCGAGGGCGTAGACGCGTCGCTCACGCTCTCCGCGGGAGAGCTTCGCGCCACAGGCACCTTCGGCGATCTCGACACGCACCTTTCGGCCGGTAGCCTCATCGTCTCCGGCGAAGCCCGCACGATCGACTCGTCCATGAGCGCGGGAAGCTCCGACATCCGCCTGTCGGGTGTCACCGAGGCCGAGTTCGAGCTTTCGGCGGGCGACCTCACGGCGGAGTTGACCGGCAGCGCGCCGCGCAGCATCGACATCGGCGTCAGCGCCGGATCCGCGGACATCACCGTGCCGCGCGGCAACTACGACCTCCGCTCCAACGTCGAGGCGGGCGGCGTCGACAACCGGCTCTCCGCCGGCAGCGGCCCCCGCATCCCCGTCGAGGTCCGCGTCTCCGCCGGCGACGTCACCCTCCGCGACAACAGCTAGGCGCGAGCGCAGGAGGAGGATGAGAGGGTGACGTCCTCCTCCTTCTCCGCGTGGCTGCGGGCGCAGCCGTCGCTCGCCGGGTCGGCACCGGTTCTCGACACGGCCACTCTTCCCGATGAGCCCCACGTGCTGTTCGAACAGTGGGTGCGCGGCGCGGTCGCCGCCGGCGTCGCCGAGGCGCATGTGGCGACGCTCTCGACCGTCGACGCGGACGGGCTCCCCGACGCCCGCGCCCTCATCCTCAAGGACGCGAGCCCCCGCGGGTGGGCGGTCGCAGGTCCTCGGGCCTCCGCCAAGGCTGCGCAGCTCGCGGCGCACCCGGTGGCGGCCCTCAGCTTCTGGTGGCAGCCGATCGTACGAGCGGTGCGGCTGCGCGGCGGGATGCAGCCCGCCACCGCCGCCGAAATCGCCGCGGACTTCGAGGCCCGCCCGGAGTCCGCACGCGTCGGGCTGACATCCGCGGACTGGATGCTCTGGCGGCTCGTGCCCACGCACGTGGAGTTCTGGCAGGGCTCTCCCGACCGACGCCACACGCGCATCATGTACGAGCGGCAGGGCGAGAGCTGGCACCGCGAGGTGCGCGGGGGCGAGACGAGCGCCCCCGCGCAGGGAGCCGCATCCCGCCGATAGCCTCGAAGCATGCAGCAGGAGCAGGGTCTTTCGGGAGGCAACTCGGCGGGTCCCGTCTTCCGCGCGGGGAACACCGTGCGCAAGGCTTGGACGCCGGCATCTCCGCACGTGCACGCGTATGTCATGTCCCTGCGCGAGGCCGGCGTCGACGCGCCCGCGCCGCTCGGCCGAGACGAGCAGGGTCGTCAGGTGTGGGAGTTCGTTCCCGGCGCGCTGGCGGAGACGGGCCTGACGCGGCCGGAGCTTCATCGCGTGGGCACGATGGTGCGCGCGATACACGATGCGAGCGCGGGATTCGAGGTCCCAACGGGCGCCACCTGGGATTCCGCGATCCCGGCGCCCGGGGATGAGCTGGTCTGCCACAACGACCTCGCCCCGTGGAACCTCGTGACCGGCGAGCGATGGGTCTTCATCGACTGGGATGCGGCCGCTCCCAGCACCCGGCTGTGGGATCTCGCGTACGCCGCGCAGGCGTTCACGCTCAATGACCCGTCGCGCTCCCCCGCCGACGCCGCTGCGGATCTGGCCGCGTTCGTCGACGGCTACGAGGCGGATGCCGAGCTACGTGCGGCGCTACCCGCGGCAATGGCCGCCCGCGCGAAGGCGATGCACGAGCTTCTGCGCTCTTCCCACGCGGCGGGCCGTGAGCCCTGGGGCTCCATGTACGCATCCGGCCACGGCGATCACTGGCTCGCCGCATCCCGCTACGTACGCGAGCACGAGACGACATGGGCGCGGGCACTGGGCGCGCGCTCGACTCGGCTATGACGCGCCGAGGATGCTGCGCAGGGTCTCGGTGTAGTCCTCGAACGCGCGGCGTCCGGTCTTTGTCAGCGACAGATAGGTGACCGGCGTCCGACCGCGATGCGTCTTCTCGACAGAGACGTAGGACGCCTCCTCGAGCTTGCGCACATGAGTGGAGAGGTTGCCGGCCGTCATGTCGAGCAGTTCCTGCAGTCGCGGGAACGACACGCTGGTGCCGGGGTCGAGAGCCGCCAGAGCGGCGGTGATGCGCAATCGAGCTGCTGCGTGAATGACGGGGTCGAGCTCCGTCACTGTGCCACCCCAGCGACCGGTCGACGGCCGATCCACAGCGCGACGTAGGCGGCGGCCAGGAGAAAGACCCCGCCGCCGGCGACAGCGAGTACGAGCAGAGACGAGCCGGTGAACGGTGCGACGACGGCGACGAGCACAAGCCACGCTCCCATCGCGATCGTCGGCCAGTTGGGCCAGATACCGCCCGCGATCACGTACATGACGCCGACGAAGAGAACTCCGACCACCGGCAGGAAGACCCACAACAGGTCGGGGTCCATGCCGTTGTTCACGAGGCCGAGTCCGACGACGAACAGGCCGAGGAGCCCGACCGGCCACGCCAGGCCGAAGACCGGCGCCGCCCACTCGATCGGTCCGGTGTGACGCAGACCGCGCCCCATTCGCGCCCCGAAGATCGAGCTGACGACCAGCGCCCCCACCATCATCACGCCGCAGACCGTGAGCGCGACCGTGGCCGCCACCACGTCATGCTCCACCAGCCAGAGCGCCCCGAAGCCGATCAGGAAGGCCAGGCCCCAAGCGAGCAGGATCCACGGCACACCCCGCGCCTGCTGTCGTGCCAGCGCGCGCTTCTCGTGTTCGATCACGTGAAGCATCGCGGCGGGGGAGTCAGAAGAGGCAGCGTCGGCGGAAGTCATACTGACTTTGTACCGCAAAGTAGTCTGCAATGGCAAGAGTCGAGCGCGCCGCCTCAGAGCCCGAGCATGCGCTCACTGCGCTCGAAGAGCTCTCGCGCCAGAGCGGCATCGTCCGCCTGTGCGTGAGTGCGCGCGGGCTTGCGCTTCACGTAGTACTCGCCCGGCGCATAGTCACGACCAGGCTCGCCCTCCGCGAGGTACACGAGGGTGTCGGCACCCTTGGGGATGCTCGTGAGGAAGAGCTTCTTGAGGGGCGTCTGGTAGATCAGCCGCATGGGCGAGCTGGGGGCGTTCGAGAAGCTCGTGGCGATGTTGCCCGGGTGGAAGGCGACAGCCCCGATGCCCATGGAGCGGTAACGGCGGTCGAGCTCTTTGACGTGGAGGATCTGCTCGAGCTTGGCGGTGCCGTAGGCGCGCGTGGCACTGAAGGAGCGTTCGTTGTCGAGGTCGTCGATCTCCAGCTGACCGAACAGGCGCGCGCCGACGCTGGAGGTGTTGATGATCGTGGCCGCGGAGGCGATGAGCCGGTCCATGAGCAGCTGTGTGAGCAGGAACGGCGCGAGATAGTTCACCTGGAAGGTCATCTCGTGTCCGTCGATCGTGCTTTCGCGCACTTTGCCGAAGATCCCGCCGGCGTTGTTGGCGAGCACGTCGATGCGGCCGTACTGCGCGAGCAGATCGTCGGCGAGTTCGCGGACGCTGGCGAGGTCGGCGAAGTCCGCGAGATGCACACGCGATCCGACCTCTCGGGCGACCTGCGCCGTGCGCTCGGGATTGCGTCCGACCGGGATGACGGTGTGCCCCTGCGCGTGCAGCACCCGCGCCGCCTCCCGCCCGATGCCGTCGCTCGCGCCCGTGATCACGATCGTCTTGCCCGCCATGAGGCCTCCTTCGCCGCAGCTCGCGAAAGCCTAGTCCGCGTACCTAGCGGGGAAGCATGAAGACGAGCCCGAGCACGACCAGCAGGAGTGCTGCGAGAGAGACCGCCATGGCGTGTGCGTTCTGGCCGTATCGCGCGGCGCGTGCCAGCGCGATGATCGCCAGCAGCGCCCACAGCCACGAGGTGAACATGAATGCCGCCATCGGCATCAACGCCGCCATGCTGCTCGCGCCGGTCGTCGTCAGCATGATCCACGAGAACGACGCCCAGATGATCACCATCGGCACGAAGCCGAGATACGCGAGAACGAGAGTCAGCGCGCGCGGTGGGCGAGGACGGGGACGCGACTCGGAACTCATGTCGTCCTTCGGCATCGGCGAGGTGGGAACTGCCACCGTACCCGGTCGGGCCCCGTCAGGACACGCGGCAGATGATCTCGCCGTGCAGCAGAGAGAACCACCCGTCCTCCGCGCGCGCCCACTCCCGCCACGCCACGGCGATCCGATCGAGCTCTTCGGCATCGGTGTCCGGCCTCGCCTCCAGCTGGCGTGCGAGAGCGGACTGACGGATGCGGTCCGCCCAGAGATTGCCCCACCACATCCGCTCGTCCGCGCTCGCATAGCACCACGTGCTCGACGACGCGCTGATGTCAGTGAGCCCCGCCTTCCGCGCCCAGGAGAGGAGGCGTCGGCCGGCATCCGGTTCACCGCCGTTGGCGCGTGCCGCCGCCTGATACAGCTCCAACCAGCGGTCTAGCTCAGGCAGCTGCGGCCACCACGCGAACCCGGCGAAGTCGGCGTCGCGCACCGCGATGATCCCGCCGGGTCGGGTCACGCGCGCGAGTTCACGCAGGGCCTGTACCGGATCAGCGATGTGCTGGAGCACCTGATGGGCGTGCGTCACGTCGAACGAGTCGTCGTCGAACGGCAGGGCGTGCACGTCGGCGATCCTCACGTCGACGTTCGACACTCCGCGCTCGTCCACGGTCGCGCGCGTCAAAGCCGCCTCGTCCTCTCCGATCTCGGTGGCGGTGACGTGAGCCACGCGTTCCGCGAGATCGACCGTGATCGTGCCCGGGCCGGCCCCCACATCCAACAGTCGGTCGTCGGGCCCGAGGAAGGGCATGAGGTAGGCGGCGGAGTTCTCGGCGGTGCGCCAGCGGTGCGATCGCAGGACGGATTCGTGGTGACCGTGGGTGTAGGTGGACATGCCTCCACATTCCGGCTTCGGGCCGCCCCGGCGGAAGACCGTACTGTTCATAGGAGCGATCCACCCACCCTGCCGAGAGGAGCCGGCCATCACGAACGAACTCGGCGACTTCCTCCGCGCTCGCCGTCAGGACAGGGCGCTCGCACCCGAACACGACTCCCCCGGCGCCAGGCGGACTCCGGGTCTGCGCCGTGAAGAGGTCGCGATCCGCGCCGGGATCAGCGTCGACTACTACGTCCGTCTCGAGCAGGGGCGGGAGTCCCGCCCGAGCGATGCCGTGATCGCCGCTCTCGCCCACGCGCTCGAGCTCTCACCGGATGCAGCGCGGCATCTCCTGCGACTTCGCGATGCGGACGCGGCGCCGACGGAGCCGACCTCCGACACCGATCTCGTCCCACGGATGTCGGCTCTCGTCGCGGCGGTGCGCCCGCAGCCTGCGTACGTGCTCGACAGACTCAGCACGATCGTCGCGGCGAACGAGGAAGGCATGTCGCTGTACGCCGGACTCGCCGAGCTACCGCCGGAGCAGCGCAACACGTGCCGGTACCTGCTGACCGACCCGCGCGCCCGCGAGACGTTCCTCGACTGGGAAGAGCTCGCCCGCGGCGCCGTCGCGCACCTCCGTGCGGCGAACGTCGACCGCCTCGACGATCCTCGGCTGAGCGATCTCGTGCGCGAACTCGGGGCCCAGAGCTCGCAGTTCGCGGCGTGGTGGAGCGGGCATATCGTCGAGCGGCGCCGGGGAGCGACCACCCGCATCCGCGGACTCGACGGTGTCGTCACCGAGCGGAGCTACGAGATCCTCCACCTGCCGGACGACTCCGTGCGCCTGACGATCTGGCTCCCGCCGGCGGCGTGAGCACCCGACCTACACTCGTCCCATGAGTGCGTTCCTCCCCGGCGCCCGCGGCACGCAGCCCTGCCCGGACTGCGGCGCCCAGGTCGCGCAGTCCGACCGATACCCCGAGTATCTCTGCGACGAATGCGAATCGCGCGCTGTGGATGCGGACGGCGCCCGCGTCACCGGATCGAACGCGTCCTTCGGCGGCGGGTTCGTGCTGCACTGGCCGGACGGCGAGCACGAGTCCCTTCCCTGCGCCTCGGCGCGGGTGTGGGTCGACGGACGCGAGTGGGAGTACTCCGAGGCGCGTTTCGGCGGGGTGCTGATCACGCCCGTCCACGACCGCTAACCCGACCGTCGGCTATGCGTCAGCAAAGAATCACGAAAAGGTAACGGGAACCTCTTCCCCTCCGTTATCTCACCGTTATAGAGTGCTCGCACGGTAGTTGTTTTGCTGTGGCAGCTACCGACATGTGATTGCAGGACACTCTTGGTGCAAAGGGACAAGGGCCGGTCGGAAGCCTCTCCGACCGGCCCTTACTGCCGTTCGCGGTGCGTCAGTTCTGCGACTCCGAGACCTGCAGCGCGGGGGCGTCGTCACCCGTGGTGATCTCGACCTTGCGCGGCTTGGCCTTCTCGCTGACGGGGATCGTGACGCTCAGCACGCCGTTGCGGTAGCTCGCCGAGATCTTCTCGGTGTCGAGCCCCTGCCCGAGGCTCAGCTGACGCAGGAAGGTGCCCGAGGTCCGCTCGCGCGTGATCCAGGTGACCCCGTCGCCGGCCGAGAGCGTGCGCTCGGCACGGATGGTCAGCAGCTGACCGTCGATGTCGACATCGACCGAGCCCGGGTCGATGCCTGGCAGGTCGGCGGTGAGGACGTAGTGGTCGCCGTCGCGGTAGAGGTCCATCGGCATCTGCCGGGGGCCGCGCCGTGCGGTGTCGAAGAACGTGTTCGCCATGCGCTCCAGGTCACGGAGCGAGTCGTATGCAGCCATAGTCGTCTCCTCTCGAGCGGGATCGGATGCGGATCCGACCCGTAGTCCCTAAGTTGAGCCCCCTTGACTCAACAATCACAGATTAGCACTCTCATACCGGGAGTGCTAGTTCTCACAGACCCCTCTGAGCGCGCGTCGGCCAGCTCATAGAATCGGCGGGTGAACCGCCCCGCCGAGACGGCGAAGAAGCCGCCTCTGCTGCGGACGATCGCCCTGAATCCACTGATCTGGGCGGCCGCCTGCACGCTGGCGGCGCTGCCCGGATACCTCACCGACGGCGGGTTCTTCTCGTATCTGATGTCGATCATCGCGGGTGCGCTGTGCGGGATCTGGTTCGTGAGCCTCACGGTGCGCATGCCGCACCCCGCCGGCGCCATCGCGCATCTCGTGATGGCCGTTGCCCTCGCGCCGGCCATGTTCGCGGCCATCGAACTCGTGCCGCCGATGCTGGCGCCGGGCGCACCGCGCGCGGTCTACACAGGCGTCCTCTTCGCTCTGCCGCCGGCGGCCGGCTGGGTCTGGATCACGCTCATCAGCCGCGTCACCTCCCTGGTATCGAGAAAGACCCGCGCACAGCCGCGGGTTCCCCTGGCGTGGGAGAACGACGGCGACGCGGTCATCGTCCGTTTCCGTGCGATCCCGATGCGGATGCGGGAACTCACCGCGTGGATGGTCGCCACCATCCTCGCGACGGGAGCGATCGTCACGACGGCACTGATCGTCTTCGGCGACATCGTCGAGCGGCTCGGCCCCCGCCTGCTGATCCTCGCGCTCGGGGTGCTCTTCGCATTCCCGGCCTATCTCGTCGTCACCGCGCTCTTGCGCCGACGTTCGGTCGACGCGAGCGTGCGGGTCTCGCGGGACCGGATGTGGATCACCGCCGGCGAGACGACGCACGCGCTCCGGCTGAGCCAGATCGAGCGGCTGCGATGGGGCATCGGTAGCGACTACGCGCGGCTCGAGGTCACGGCGCCGGGGGTCGATCTGGCTCTGCTGGTGGGCATCGCGAAGCAGGCCAAGGGCATCGCATCCGAGCTTCCTCCGCTGCCGGCGCGAACGCTGCGTCTCGCCGAGACCGAAGGGCTGAAGCAGACCGCCTCGCGGCGCGGCCTCGTGACCCTCTCGCGCGTCTGACTCAGCGGGCCGAGAGGCGCTCGCGGACGACGCGGCGCAGCACCTTGCCGATCTGCGAGCGCGGCAGGTCCTCCACCTGGACGATCCGCTTGGGCACCTTGTACGTCGTCACGTGCGTGCGCGCGAAGTCCCGCAGCGCGGCCGCGTCGAAGACCGCCCCTTCTCGGACGACGATCGCGGCCACCACATCCTCACCGCCGGAGGGACGGGGGATGCCGACAACGGCCGCTTCGGCCACATCCGGATGCAGCAGGAGCACCTGTTCGACCTCGGTCGGGCTGACGTTGAAGCCTCCGGTGATGATCAGTTCTTTCACGCGGTCGATCACCGTGACGAAGCCGTCCTCGCTCACCGTCACGATGTCGCCGGTGCGCAGCCAGCCTCCGGGAAGGAGCACGGCCGCGGTCTCGTCCGGCTGCTGCCAGTAGCCCTGGAACACCTGCGGGCCGCGGATGAGCAGCTCGCCCGCCTCTCCGGCGGCCCGGTCGACGCGCGGATCGTCGGGATCGACGACCCGGATCTCGGTGCTCGGGAACGGGACGCCCACGGTGCCGGGGCGCCGCGAGGGCCCGATCGGGTTGCCGAGCGCGACCGGCGAGGTCTCGGTCATGCCGTACCCCTCCACGAGAAGCCCGCCCGTCGCCTCCTCCCAGCGCGTCACCGTCGGCACCGGGAGGCTCGTCGCCCCGGAGATGGCGAAGCGGATGCTGGAGAGATCGACGCCCTTGCGGGTACTCGCCCGCGAGAGGGCGTCGTAGATCGGCGGCACGGCGGGCAGGAACGTGGGCTTCGATTTCGCGGATGCGGCGATGACCGCATCCACGTCGAACTTCGGGAAGAGCACGACGCGCGCACCCAGCGAGATCGCGAACGTGAGGCAGAGGGTGAGCCCGTACGCGTGGAACAGCGGCAGCACGGCGTAGAACACCTCGCCGCCTTCCGTGAGCCCTGGAACCCACGCGCGCCCCTGCGCAGCGTTGGAGCGAAGGTTGCGGTGCGAGAGGATCGCGGCCTTGGGCATGCCCGTCGTGCCGCTGGTCAGCTGCAGCAGTGCGGTGTCGTCCAGACGCGGCTTCGGCCACTTGCGCGGGAGCTTGCGCACGCGCACGAAATCGGACCACTCGAGCAGGCCGCGGGCACGCGGGCGGGTGGTCATGGCCTCGCGCGTCTCGCGAGCTTTGGCCACCGGGAGCCGCAGTGCCAGACGCTTGCCGAGGGGAAGTGCGTCCGGCACACGCACGGAGACGATGGCCGAGGGCGCGACATCCTCGGGGAACTCGGCGACGGTGTCCGCGACCTTGTCCCAGACGATGGCGACCACCGCGCCGTGCACCTCGAACTGGTGGCGCAGCTCACGCGGAGTGTAGAGCGGGTTGTGCTCCACGACGATCGCCCCGATGCGCAGCGCCGCGTAGAACGCGACCACGTGCTGCGGACAGTTCGGCAGGATGAGCGCGACCCGGTCTCCGGCCTGCACACCCAGCTTGCGCAGCGCGTTGGCAGCGCGTGAGACCTGCTCCCCCAACTCGGCGTATGTCGTCTCGGCACCGTAGAACTCCAGCGCGACCCGTTCGCCGTAGCGCGCGACGGACGCGTCGAGAAGGTCGACGAGCGTCTCGGTGACGGGTTCGATCTCCGCCGGCACGCCGTCGGCGTAGGAAGCGATCCAGGGGCGGGCCTCGAGCGGCGAGCCGGCGGTCGTCGCGTCCGTGGTCATCACGATCCTCCTCGTGGGCGAGACGGGCGGCTCAGCCGGCCGCTGCCTCGTCGAACAGCCACTGCACCGATCCGCCGGCGGCGGTGACGTGGGCTGCGACGACCGCGATCGGCAGCTTCCCCTCCGCGAGCGCTTCTGCCAGCGCATCCTTCTTGCCGGCGCCAGTGGCGAAGACGACCACGCGCTGTGCGCCGTCGAGGGCTTTCAGCGTGAGCGTGATGCGCGTGGGCGGCGGCTTGGGAGAGTTGTGGACGGGGATCACGAGTTCGTCGACCGGGCGGAAGTCGGGGTGGCCGGGGAAGAGCGACAGGGTGTGACCGTCTTCTCCGACGCCGAGCCAGACCAGGTCCAGGCGGGGAGCACCCTCATCCGTCTTCGGCAGCGCCGCGATCGCCGCGGCGTACCGGCGCGCTGATTCGTCCTCGTCGACCTCGGTATCCGGACGCAGCTGCACCATGGTGTCGAAGCCGGGCTTCTCGAGGAGCGCGGGGGCGATCGTCCCCCAGTTCGACTGCGGGTCGCTGATGGGCACCGAGCGCTCGTCGCCGATCAGAACCGTGACCTTCGACCAATCGATCGCGTCCGCATCCTGGGCCGCGAGGATCGCGTAGGCCGCCATGGGCGAGCTGCCTCCGGCGAGCACCCACACGGCGCTGCCGTGCGCGTCGATCGCGGCGCCGAGCGTACGGACCGCGTCACGGGCCGCCTCGGCGGCAACGTCCGCAGCCTGCGGGAGGGTGGTGATCGAACCGTAGGTCACGCTGAACTTCTCTCGTCTCGGATGAGGTCGGATGAGCGGGTGGCGCCGGCAGTCGCGGCGAGCAGCCTCGCCCTCCTCGATTCAACCCCAGGTCGTATGCGATCAGGTGCATGGCAGCTGGGAAACTGGCCCCGTGGAACTCCATCTCGGCTCCCTGCCCGTCGCCCTCACCCCGCTCGGTTCGGCGGAGGGCCGCCCGGCCCTGGTCATCCCCGGCGGACCGTGCCGACCACCCGAGTACCTCACCGACTTCGCCGGCATCGGCGACCTCCATCCCCTCGTCGTCCTCCACCCGCGCGGCACGCCCGCATCGGGTGGCCTCTCCCGAGGCTGGTGGACGGACGCCGAGGACGTCGTAGCGGCGATCGACGCGCTCGGCCTCGACGTGGTCGACATCGTCGGCCACTCGGCGGGCACGCGCCTCGCGCTCGCGGTCGCGACCCGGTTCCCCGACCGCGTCCGTTCCCTCGCGCTGGTGACACCTCCCGCGACCTGGCTGACCGGCACCGCGTACGACGGCGACGACCTTGTCGCGCTCCGAGAGGACGCCGAGGGCATCGCGGGGTACGCGTCGATCCTGAACGACGAGCCCGAGACCCAGGAAGCGTTCGAGGAGGTGTTCCACCGGCAGGCGCCCGCCACCTACGCACGATGGACGGCGACCGAGGAGGCGCACGCGAGCATCGGGCGGATGAGTCTGGCAGCGGCGGAGGCCTGGTTCCAAGACATCCCCGCCGATGCCGTCGAGCTCATCCGCACCGCATCTCTGCCACCCACGCTCGTCGTCGGCGGAGACGTCGACCTGCTCACGGGCCGGCGACCCGTTGCGGAGTATGCCGCGACGCTGGGTGCCCGCCTCGCCATGATCAGCGATTGCGGCCACTACCCGTGGGTGGAGAAGCCGGCGGAGTTCCGCCGCATCCTCGATGAGTGGCTCAACACAGGGGGCTGATCACGTCGAAGTCATCCCCGATAGTTCATGATTCCGTGTACTATCCAACACATGACCACCGTGCTCAACCGCGCCACCGCGACGCACACCGCGGCTCTGGCGCGACTCGGACACGCCCTCTCGGACCCGACCCGCGCAGGTGTCCTCCTGGCCCTCCGCGAGGCCCCGGCGTACCCGTCCGACCTCGCCGACGCCCTCGGAGTCTCGCGCCAGGTCATGTCGAACCAGCTCGCGTGCCTGCGCGGATGCGGCCTGGTCGAAGCGATCCCTGAAGGGCGTCGCACCTGGTACCGCCTCGCCGACAGCCACCTCGCTCCCGCCCTGGACGAGCTGCTGAAGGTCGTCCTCTATGTCGAACCGGGCTGCTGCGCCGGCGAGACCTGTCGGTGCGCATGAGCACACCCGCGACTCCGAGCACGGGGCGCCTGCGCGTGCTGCAGCGCCGCATCCGCTGGATCGTGACCGCGACGATCGCCTACAACGTGGTCGAAGCGACCGTCGCTCTCGCGGCCGGCGCCGCCGCATCCTCCGCAGCTCTCGTGGCGTTCGGCCTGGACTCGACGATCGAGGTGCTCTCCGCGGCGGCGGTCGCGTGGCAGTTCACCCGCCGCGACCCCGAGCGCTGGGAGCGCGGCACGCTTCGCGTGATCGCCGTCGCGTTCTTCGCGCTCGCGATGTACGTCGTCGCGTCGTCGGCGTGGGCGCTGACGACGCGCGTCGAAGCGGAGCACTCCCTCATCGGCATCATCCTCACGGCTCTGAGCGTGGTGATCATGCCGTTCCTCTCGCTCGCCGAGCGACGCGCGGGCCGCGAAGCCGGCTCCGCCACGGCTGTCGCAGACGCCGCCCAGACGCTTCTGTGCACCTATCTCTCGGCAGCCGTCCTGCTCGGACTCGTGCTCAACAGCGCATTCGGATGGTGGTGGGCCGACGCGGTCGCCGGTCTCGTGATCGCCGCGTTCGCGCTTCGAGAGGGTGTCGAGGCGTGGCGAGGCGATGCCTGCGCAACCTCGGTCGGGATGGTGCTCGAGAACGAGCCCTGAGGGGCGGTCAGCTCTTCGAGCCGCTGACCGCGAGCACCCCGCCGAGGCCGATCATCATGACGCCCCCGGCTCCGGAGAGAGTGGAGATGCGGCGCGGCGAACGGGCGAACCAGGCGCGCGCCGTGCCCGCGGCGAGCGCCCACACGCTGTCGCACACCAGGGCGAGCGTCTGGAAGATCAGCCCCAGCAGCAGCAGCTGCATCCACACCGCCCCGGAAGCCGGGTCGACGAATTGCGGGAGGACCGCGACGAAGAACGCGATCGTCTTGGGGTTCGTCAACCCCACGATGAAGCCCTGGCGCAGCAGCGTGAAGGTGGAAACCGGGGCGCGGTCGACGCCGTCCACGCGGGCTCGGCGGTGACGGATCGCCTGAATGCCGAGCCACACGAGGTACCCCGCTCCGGCGATCTTGATGATCGTGAATGCCACGACGGATGAGGCGACGATCGCTCCGACACCGAAGGCGACCGCCACGACCGCGGGCACCGTGCCGAGGGCGTTGCCGACCACGCTGAGAACACCCGCGCGACGCCCGAGCGCGATCGATCGCCCGATCACGAACAGCACGCTCGGGCCCGGGATCACGATGATCACCACCGACGTCACGACGAAGGCGAGGAGGTTCTCGAACGGGATCATGGCCGAACTCTAGCGGTCGGTTGTTTCGGGCGGCGTCAGTGGCTCTGACCGTGGGGGCGCGCCCGCGGGTGGCGTTCAACCACCCGCAGCATCGGACTCGCGACGCCCCCGTCGTAGAGGACGAGGTGACCGTCGCCGAGAACCCGCGCCGTGCCAGCGTCGAGCGGCAGCTCAAGCCAGGACTCCGGCGTGAAGTCCAGCTCCACCAGCAGCCCGGATGATGTCCGCAGCCGCACCTCGTGAACCGGACCCCATCGCCGTCGGGCGATCACACGCGCCCGCGGAAACAGCCCACGCGCGTCGGCGCTCTCCGCGGCAACGAGGGGATCGTCGACGATCACGACGAGGTCGAGGTCGCTCGCCATCGTCTCGGTGCCGCGCGCATACGAGCCCACCTGAATCACCGCGTGAACGCCAGGATCGGCACGAGCCCAGACCACGACGCGTTGTGCGGCCGACGCCGCCGCGCGACGCCGGCCCTTCAACCGCACCGGCATGGGATCAGGTCAGTCACGACCGTGGTCGACGACCGCATCCTCGGCCGCGTCCATCGCCGCTTCGCCCTCTTCCTGCGACTCGGATCCCCCCGATGCGGCGGAGTCCTGGGACTTCTTCTCGTCGTGTTCGTCGTGTCCGGTGTTCTCGGCGTTGCTCATCGCGATCTCCCTCGTTCGTTGCGTTCGGATTCGGGACGCCTTCAGTTCACTCCCCCGTAGCGACATGCGCAGGGGGGTTGCGCAGCCCGCACATGGTGCACAACTCGGCCTTCACCGCCCGGGCGGAAGACCCGCGAACCTGGGCTCGAGCTATGCATGAGAAAAGAATCACGAAAAGGTAACGGGAACCTCTTCCCCTCCGTTATCTCACCGTTATAGAGTGCTCGCACGGTAGTTGTTTTGCTGTGGCAGCTACCGACATGTGATTGCAGGACACTCTTGGTGCAAAGGGACAAGGGCCGGTCGGAAGCCTCTCCGACCGGCCCTTACTGCGTCGCGGCGACGCGGGCGAAGCCGCCCGCGAGCACCGCGATGACCGCTTCGACCTGAGCATCATCCCGCGTCGTGAGCCACCACTCCGCGAGCCCGTCCGCTGCCGCGTGGATCGCCGAGACCACCACCTGCGGCGACGCCAGGCTGACGCTTCGCTGCGCGCACCAGAGCTCGAGCCGCTCCGCGATCATCCGCCGGTACGCCTCGGACTCCGCGCGAGCCGCATCCACCAGGGCATCGGACGCCCGGGCGAGAGCGGTCAGTTCAGCCAGGCGCTCGTACCTGCGCGGGTCGGAGCGCACCTCCGCCAGGAACGAGCCCAGCGCCGCAGCCACCGCCACCTCGAGCGTGTCGACCGGCAACGGATCCGCCCACACACGAGCCGCGAGACGCTCCGACTCCCGCTGGAGCAATGCGGCCACGAGAGACGCCTTCGACCCGAAGGCGTAGTTGACCACGCGATGGGCGACACCGGCGCGCTGCGCGACCGAGCGCAGCGAGAGAGCGGCTGCCCCCTCCGCGACCATGACCTCGACGGCAGCATCCAGGAGCTGCTGCCTGCGCTCGGTCACACCCAGGTAGGGCCGCGACTGCGGTTCATCCTTCACAGCATCCTCCGAGCCGATGGTTCACACCTGCCTCCATACTAGTTTTATCCACTCGGACCAATTGGAGTCGCCATGTCGAACATCACCGTCGCTCCCGCCCGCGCCGAGGAACTGCGCCCCGCGGCCGCGATCCTCGCCGAGGCCTTCGAACACGACCCGGTTCTCGGGGTCATCGTGCCGCAGCGCGACCGCCGTCGGGAACGGCTGACGGATCTGTTCGAGGGCACGCTGAGCGCCGGTCCGTACGCGACAGGCACCGTCGACCTCGCCCGAGATGGCGACGGCGAGCTGCTGGGAGTCGCCGCGTGGGAAGGCCCCGAAGCACGCCGCGGAGCGTTCGGACGTCTCGCGCAGCGACTCCCCCTGTTCGTCCGCTCGATCGGATGGATGCGGCTCGCCCGCGCATTCGGACTGCTCAACCGGATGGAGCAGTACCGACCGAAGGCCCCGCACTGGTATCTGGCCGAGATCGGTGTCAGCGCCCGCGCCCGTGGGAAAGGCGTCGGGGCGACGCTGCTGGCCACGCATCTGCGCGCACTCGACGCGATGCGCCAGAACGCGTACCTCGAGTCATCGACTCCCGACAATCGGCGCCTCTATCGGCGGCTCGGTTTCGAGGAGCTCGCTCCCATCACGGGCCTGCCCGGAGCTCAGCCCGTCGCGATGCTGCGCCGCCCGGCCGGCTGAGACGCGACGCCACTCGGTCGGCGACATCCCCACCCATCGCCGGGTCGCGCGCCGGAGCGACCGCGCATCCGCGAAGCCGGTCGCTGCGGCGACCTCGTCCAACGTCAGAGCGGATGCGGCGAGCAGCCGCTCCGTCACCCGGCGTCGCTGTTCGTCGATGAGTGCGCCGTACGAGGTACCGGCGTCGGCGAGGCGCCGGCGGAGCGTGCGCTCGCTCATGGCCGCGGCACGCGCGTGCGCTGTGAGCGGAAGCACCTCCGGCAGCTCGGCCGCGATGCGGGCGGAGATGCGCGCGACCAGCTCTCGACGATCCACCACGGATGCGGCCTCCGCCTCGAGCACTGCGCGGGTCGCGGCGAACGTCCATGGGTCCGCATACGGATTCGCCAGTTCGGTGGCCCGGGAACCGATCCACCAGGCATCGTGTGCGGCTGCGAACCGCACCGGCGCACCCAAGCCGCGCTCGTAGACGGTCGCATCCGTGGGACGCGCCCGCGCGAGATCAACCCTCTCCGGACGCGCGGTGCCGGCCGACACGTCATGGATCATGCGCGTGAAGTGCGCGAATGCGGCGTCGATCAGCACCCGATCCACGGCCGCGTCGCCGGGGTACGTCTCCGCGACGACCGCGAGCGAGCGCTCGTGCTGTTCGAGACGCCACCGCACCGGCGACCCGGCCAGCAGCTGGAACCGTACGGCGACCTCGATCGCGTCGCGGATGCGGGCGGCAGAGAGCATCGCCAGACCCAGCGTTCCGAGGACGGTGACAGGCTGTCGTCGTCCGAGTTCGAGTCCGAGCGCCGGGTCCTCGAGCGCGGTGCCCGCCGCCGCCACGACCAGTCGCATCTGCGACAGCGACACCCGTGTGCTGTCCGCGTCGAGAGATTCGCGGTCCACGCCCGCGCGACGAAGGGCATCGTCGACGCTCACGCCGCGCTCGTCGGCGAGGCTCACGAGATGTCGGAGCAGGTGAGGGCCGACGGTGGCCGTCCGGGTGGCGCTCATGTGGCCATTCTTCCTGACCGTTCCCGTCCGCGAGAACGGCCGTCCACGCCCGCACCCGGCGGGGTCCGCGCCCTAGCGTGTAGCGCAACCCAGCCGCGAGGAGGACGCCGTGAGCCCCACCGCACAGGAACGCCTGACGCGCACCGTCATCCGCTCCCTCGGCGCTCTGCCCGCGCCGCTCCAACGCCTGATCGCCGGCCGGCCGATCGAGATCGACGGTCAGCGGCTCCTCACGGAAGTCCAGATGGCGCTCCGACTGCTCAACGCACTGCCCGGTGCCGCATTCGAAGAGCTGCCACTTCCCCAGGCGCGTGCGCAGGTGGATGCGGAGGCGCGAATCTTCGGTCGGAGCGATCCCGTCGCCCTCGTCGAGGACATCCGCATTCCGACGCGCGCCGGAGACGTCGGCGCACGCGTCTACCAGGGCTCGACGGAGGGTGTGCCCAGCGGCACGGTCGTCTACTTCCACGGCGGCGGGTGGGTGGTCGGCTCTCTCACCTCGTGCGACTCGGTGTGCCGGTTCATCGCCGCCCACACCGACCTGCGCGTCGTCTCGGTCGACTACCGACTGGCTCCCGAGCATCCGTTCCCTGCCGGCGTCGACGACGCGGTCGACGCCTACCGCTGGGTCCGCGACCACCCGGATTGGGGCACCACGGTCGCCGTTGCGGGCGACAGCGCCGGCGGCAACCTGAGTGCGGTCGTCTGCCAGCTGACGCCCGATGCCCCACCGGATTTCCAGCTGCTCTTCTTCCCCGTCACCGATACGAGCACGAAGCACCCGTCCTACGCCCTCTTCGGCGAGGGCTACTTCCTCACCGAACGACAGATGGACTGGTACATCGACCATTACCTGCCTCGAGAAGCCGACCGCACAGATCCCCGCGCCTCACCGCTGCTCGGGGATCTCCGTGAACAGCCACCCGCGCACGTCGCCGTCTCGGGGTTCGACGTGCTGCGCGACGAGGGCATCGCGTACGCCCGGCGTCTGCGCGAGGCGGGAGTGCCCACCACGCTGCAGGTCGTGCCCGGCCACATCCATGCGTTCGTCAACGCCACCGGCGTCGGACGCACGAGCAGCGCGGCCCTGGCTGAGGCCGTCGACGCGCTGGTCGCGGGGATGCGCACGGCGCGCCTGACGCGCTAGTACGTGCCGTGGGCGCGCCGACGCGCGCGGGACTCAACGAGGACCCCGATCGCGCCCACCATCCAGAGCGCGAACGCCGCGCTCATCGCCAACCGCAGCTGGTCCCGCGTGTACGCGGCGGGGTCGGCGCCCTGCAGGTCCAGCACCACGCCGATCACGTAGACGAGCACGAGCGCGGCGATGAAGCCGCCCATGTTGACGACCCCGGTGGCGGTCGACAGCCGCGAGAGCGGGTTGTCCCTGCGCACCACGTCGAACGCGATCATGGATGCGGCCCCGCCGCTGGAGAGGGTCACGACCCACACGACGAGCAGCCACAGCGGCGCCTCGCCCGGGGTGATGAGCACGGCGGCCAGAGCCACTGCCTGCGCGGCGACCGAGCCCAGTGCGATGAGCGGGCGGCGGCCCGGATGTGCGGCCGAGAGCATGCCCATCAGCGGGGCGAACACCGCACCGCTGAGCACGAACACGGTCACCAGTCCCGCGGCCGCATCACGCGAGAGCCCCTCTCCCGCCATGAGGAACGGGATGCCCCACAGCAGCGCGAACGCCGTGCCGGCGAAGGGCGTCACGAAGTGGATCCAGAACCCGAGGCGCGTGCCGGGCTCGCGCAGCGCGGCGGCGACGAGAGCGAGCTGGCGCGGGCGCGGCCTCCCCTCGGCGGCGACCGGCCGACCGCGCTCGCGGATGATCAGCGCATCGAGGACGGCGAAGACGACGAAGACCCCGGCGACGGCCGCGAAGGCACTCTCCCAGCCGATGCCGTGCGCGAGGGAGGTGAGGAGCACCACGCTGAGCACCTGGCCGAGCTGACCGAACTGCGCCGTGATCTGCTGCAGCACCGGCACCCGCTTGGCGGGGAGCCACAGTGCGATCAGGCGCAACACACTGGGGAAGATGAGCGCGTCGCCGGCCCCGGTCAGAAGGCGCGCCAGGATCGCCGAGGGCACGTCGGGGGCGAACGCCAGCCACAGCGAGCCGCCGGCCATCGTCAGCATCCCGACCGTCCCGATGACGCGCGCGCCCCAGCGATCCAGCAGCAGACCCGCCGGGATCTGCATGACCCCGTAGACCATCAGCTGGAGCGTGGTGAACAGGGCGAGAGTGCTGGAGCCGGCATCGAAACGCACCGCCATGTCGGTGCCGAGACCCGCGAGCGAGCTGCGACCCACGATCGCGACGAGGTAGGTGAACGCGCCGGCGATCCAGATGATCCAGGGCAGGGCCCCGCGGGCAGGACCCGGAACGCGGATCGTGCCGGTCGAGGCTCCGTAGTCGGTCATTTCGGGTGCGGGGCAGCCGGGAAGGGGCGCACTCCGCGAGCGAAAGACATCGACCCCATTCTATCGAGCGCTCAGACGCCGCCTCCGCCGCCGCCACCACCGCCACCACCGGCGGAGCCGCCGCCGGTCGACCCGCCGGAGCTGCTCGAGCTCGAGGTGGCTGCTGCCGAGAGCGAACTGACGCCGCTCGTGAAGGCGCCCACGTTGAACGCGGTCGCACCGGCGTACCAGAGCGGCGCGCCGACGCTCTCGTAGTAGACGGCCAGTTCGGCCGCCCACTGCTTCTCCAAGCCGAACACCACCGCGTAGGGCAGCAGCGGTTCGTATATCGCGAGGACCGCCGCCGCATCCGTCGTGTCGACCGGGAGACGCTCGGCCGTCCGCGGCGACTGCAGCATGCGGATGCGGTCGGCCTCCGCCCAGCTGATGAAGAGTCGGAGCCCTGCGAGCTGCTCCCGAGTCTCGGCGCCCTTGGGGCTCACGGGACGGTGTGCCAACAGGAGGAAGCCGATGGCACCGATCAGAGCCGCGACGATGAACATGAGCACGGGAGGGGCCGGGTCGACCTGCGCGGACAGCGCGAGCGCCCCCGTGACGATCGTCGCCGCCGTCGTGAGCAGCAGCGCCCACACCACGGGCCGTCGGCGCCCCCGCGGCACGGTGCGATACATGCCCCGTTCATCCAGCTCGACGGCCGCCCACGTGCGCATGTTCTCCGAGGTCTGCGCAAACGCGGTGTTGCGCTCCCCGAACGCGAACTCGGCACCGGGCTGAGCGTTCTCGTCGAACAGCGCGTCGATGAACTCGCGGCCGTCCGCCCCGGCGAGCGAAGGATCCACCAGCACGGCCCGCAGTTTCGGGCGCGTCCGGGAGCCCCCGACCTCCTCGATACGGATCGCGCCCCGCACCGCGAGTTCCAGCAGCGCCGCGGGCGCGGCCTTCGAGGGCTTCGACAACAGCACTGCCGCGGTCAGGGGCGTGACGTCTGCGGGAGGCTCGTACTCGGCGACGACGACGCCGCGCCCGGGAGAGTCGCGCAGCACCCGGCGCCAGACGACGATCGCCCACGCGAACGCCCCGAGCAGAGCCAGGAACGATCCGCTCTGGGCCCAGCCCCACCCCGAGGCGAAGTAGCTGCTGTCGAACATCGCGAAGGTCCCCGGCGCGAATCCCACCGACAGCGTGACCGTCTGGCGGGGTGCGACGTTCGCGACCGACACGGATGCGGCCGCCGCGTCCGTGTCGAGAGTGATCGGGCACGTCGTCGTATCGCCCTGGGCACCGACGTAGCAGGCGGCCTGGCCGGTGAGCGAGTCGGCGAGCGCCGGATCGACGTGGAGCGTGGCGGAGACGGAGCCGAAGCTCTGCGCCCAGTCGACGCCGTTGACGTCCCAGTAGAACTCCTCGGTCCCCGTTTTCGGGAAGTACCAGGTGACGTTGCTCAGGTCATACGTGAAGACGTACGTCTGTGTGCCGTGCACGAAACCGTCCACGCGCGACGTCACGCTCCACGTCCCGTCGTCGCTGTCGACCTCGGCGTCTCGCGGAGCGCCCGTCTCGTCTGTGACGGAGACGAGTTCGGGGCGCAGCGGCTGCCCGTTGTAGGTGTCGGGGATCGTGCGGCGCATGCCGTGGTTCTGGTCGATCTCGGGGAACTCGGCCACGAAGCGCTCGACGACGTGGAGGCGAGAGGTGCCGTCGTCCGCGCGGGTCAGGGTGTAGTCGACGTCGAGGCTGCGGAATGTGAAGTCGTCGACTCCGGCGGAGACGAGCGCGGCCGGTTTCGGCGGCGCGGGAACCTCGGGGGCGGCGGCGAAACCCGCCACGGCGAGAGCGAGAGCGAGAGCGGATGCGACGGCGATGGCGCGCGTGATTGCTCCGGCGATCATGGCACCAGCCTATGCCGGGCACAGCGTACGCTATCGGGCATGAGCGACCGCCGTCTGGCCATCGATGCCTGGGAGAGCCTGTTCCGGGCCCAGCACGAGATCTTCGCGGAGGTGGGTGCGGACTTCGAGCAGAGCGGCCTGCAGCAGGGCGAGTACGACGTGCTCCTGACGGTCACGCGCGCGCCCGACATGTCAGCGCGGTTGCGGGATGTGACCCGCAACATGCTCATCAGCCAGCCCAGCGTCTCGCGCCTGGTCGACCGGATGGTCGCGCGCGGGCTGCTCTCCAAGTGCACGGACCCCGACGACGGCCGCGGCGCCATCGTCCGCGCCACCGACACGGGGGCACGTCTGTTCCGCTCGATCGCGGCGGTGCACAGCCGTTCGATCGCCGAGCACATGTCGAGTCTCGACGACGACGAGCTGCGCACCCTGCTGGAGCTCACGCAGAAGCTCCGGCCACGTCGGGACTGAGCGCCCGGTCAGCACTCGATGACGTTGACAGCGAGACCGCCCTCGCTCGTCTCCTTGTACTTGGTCGACATGTCGATGCCCGTCTGACGCATCGTCTCGACGACCGTGTCGAGCGAGACGTAGTGCGAACCGTCGCCGCGCAGGGCGAGTCGCGCCGCGGTGACCGCGGTGGCTGCGGCGATCGCGTTGCGTTCGATGCACGGAATCTGCACGAGCCCACCGACGGGGTCGCAGGTGAGACCGAGATGGTGTTCCATCGCGATCTCCGCCGCGTTCTCGATCTGCGCGGGGGTGCCACCCATGACAGCCGTGAGTCCTCCCGCCGCCATCGCGCAGGCCGAGCCCACCTCTGCCTGGCATCCGCCCTCGGCCCCTGAGATGGAGGCGTTGGCCTTGAACAAGGATCCGAGCGCGGTCGCCGTCAGCAGAAAACGTCGGATGCCGCGGGGTCGCTCGTCGTCGGCGATCGCCCGGTCGAGGCCGACACCCGCATCCGCGAGGAAGCGCCACCAGTACATGGCGACGGCGGGGAGGATCCCGGCGGCACCGTTGGTGGGCGCCGTCACCACGCGCCCGCCCGCCGCGTTCTCCTCGTTGACGGCGAGCGCGAAGGCTCCGAGCCACTCGCCGGGAAGCTCGCGGTGACCGACCGCCTGAGCGCTCTCGAGCTGCGCACGCAGCGAACCGGCGCGACGCTTCACACCGAGCTGTCCGGGGAGCGCTCCGTCGTGGGCGAGGCCTGCCGCGATGCAGGCGCTCATCGCGGCCCAGATCGCGTCGAGTCCGGTGCGCACGTCGTCCTCGCTGCGCCACGCCTCTTCGTTTCGACGGGCGATCTCGGCGATGGAGAGCCCGGTCTCGGCGCAGATCGCAAGGAGCTGGGCGGCGCTGGCGTACGGGTAGGGCACGGCCGCGGATGCCGGAGCGACCTCGCCGTCGCGGCGGATGAAGCCGCCGCCGACCGAGAAGTAGGTCTCACTCGCGACGATCTCCCCCGCCGCATCCCACGCCGTCAGCGTGAGGGCGTTCGGATGCTCGGGACGACGCACACGGGGCAAGAGCACGATGTCCGTCGCCTGGAAGCGGATGGGATGAACGCCTGCCAGCGTGAGCGCCTGGTCGTCACCGATCGCGGACCAGGCGCCGCGTACGAGCTCCGGGTCCACCGTGTCGGGGCGATGCCCCGCCAGCCCCGCCACGATCGCGTCGGGCGTGCCGTGCCCGATGCCCGTGGCACCCAGTGAGCCGAACAGCTCGCATTGCACGCGGTGCACGCGCTCCAGCAGCCCCGCATCCGCGAGCCGGGAGGCGAAGACACCGGCGGCACGCATCGGTCCGACAGTGTGGGAGCTCGAGGGTCCGACACCGATGGAGAACAACTCGAACGCCGAGACGTATGCGCTCACCCCGCCAGCCTACGCTCGGGTCGCCGGATACGGCGGCGTCACTCTTCGACGGCGACCCGCTCGGGGTGCGTGTAGACGTTCAGCGACGTGCCGCGCGAGAACCCCACGAGCGTGAGGTGCATCGACGACGCCAGCTCCACAGCGAGCGAGGACGGCGCCGAGACCGCGGACAGCACGGGGATGCCCGCCATGATCGCCTTCTGCACGAGCTCGAAGCTCGCACGCCCCGACACCTGCAGCACCGTGCCGCCGAGCGGCAGCCGGTCGGCGAGCAGTGCCCAGCCGATCACCTTGTCGACCGCGTTGTGGCGCCCGACATCCTCGCGCAGCGCCAGCAGCTCTCCTGTTGCGATATCGAAGAGCGCCGCCGCGTGCAGTCCACCCGTCTTGTCGAAGAGCGCCTGCCCGCGCCGCAGCGCGTCCGGCAGCGAGGCGAGCCACCGCGCCGGAGCGCGGCTCTCGTCGGTCGCCAGATCGAATCGCGAGACCTTCGTGATCTGCTCGATGGATGCGGCCCCGCACACGCCGCAGGAGCTGGTCGTGTAAAAGGTGCGGGCCGCATCCCTGACAGGGATCTCGAGCCCGGGCGCAAGTGCCATGTCGAGCACGTTGTAGGTGTTCTCGCTCTGTGGCGCGCCGGCGGGCGTGCTCCCCGGGCCCCCGCAGTGGATCGCGCTGCGGACGTCGGAGCCGGCGGCGATGATGCCCTCGCCCGTGAGGAAACCGGCGGCCAGCTCGAGATCGTGACCGGGCGTGCGCATCGTGACGACGAGTGGCTCGCCTCCCACGCGCACTTCCAGCGGCTCCTCCACGACCACCGTGTCGGCGCGACGCCGCGTCGCGACGCCGTCGTCCGTGAACGCGATGCGCGTGACCGGTGTGCGCTCGGTGAGTCGTCCCATGCCGCACTCAGCGGTGCTCGAGGCGCACGATGACCGCCTTCGAGGTGGGCGTACCGCTCACATCGGCGACCGATTCGAGGGGCACGAGCACGTTCGTCTCGGGGTAATAGGCGGCCGCGTTCTGACGGGGCGTGTCGTAGGAGACGATGCGGAAGCTCTCGGCGCGGCGCTCCTGGAGGCCGCCGTCCGCATCCGTCCATTCGGAGACGAGGTCGACGATCTCCCCTTCCGCGAATCCGAGCTCGCGGATGTCATCGGCGTTGACGAGGACGACGCGACGGCCGCCGTGGATTCCGCGGTAGCGGTCGTCCTTGCCGTAGACGGTGGTGTTGTACTGATCGTGCGAGCGCAGCGTCTGCAGCAGGAGGCGCCCGGCGGGGATGTGCGGGTACTCGAGCGGATTGACCGTGAAGCGCGCCTTGCCGTCGATCGTCGCGAACCGACGTTCGTCGCGCGGGCCGTTCGGCAGGAAGAACGTGCGTCCTTTCTGGATGCGGCTCTCGTAGTCCTCGAACCCCGGGATCACCCGTTCGATGTGCGAGCGGATGAGTGAGTAGTCCGCCTCGAGCGCAGCCCAATCCGCCTGCGGCACGTTGGCCGGGTCGTGGAGGCCGGCCGCATCCAGGCTTTCCGACTCCACGGTTCCGTGCTCGGGAAGCGTGCGCTCGTGGTCGCCGTCGTGGGCTGCCGGCGCGTGCTCGGGCGAGGATCCGCCACCGAAGACGAGCGCGCACAGCCTGGCGATGATCGCGACCTCGCTGAGCATGTCGTCCGAGGGCGGAGCGAGTCGGCCCCGCGAGGCGTGCACGGCGCCCATCGAGTCCTCGACGGTGACGCGCTGTTCTCGTCCGCCGCGACGATCGCGGTCGGTGCGTCCGAGGGTGGGGAGGATGAGCGCGCGGTTGCCGGTGATGACGTGGGATCGGTTGAGCTTGGTCGACACGTGCACGGTGAGGCCCACGCGCGCCATTCCCGCCTCGACGACCGCGGTGTCGGGCGTCGCCGACACGAAGTTGCCGCCCATCCCCATGAAGAAGCGGACCTTGCCGTCGCGCATGGCCCGGATGGCGGCGACAGTGTCGAAGCCGTGGGCGCGGGGCGCGGTGAACGAGAACTCCCGATCGAGTGCGTCGAGGAACGCATCCGCCGGCTTCTCGTAGATGCCGACCGTGCGGTCGCCCTGCACGTTGGAGTGACCCCGCACCGGGCAGACGCCCGCCCCGGGGCGGCCGATGTTGCCCTGCAGCAGCAGCACGTTCACGACGTCGCGGAGGGTCGGCACGGAGTGCTTGTGCTGGGTGAGCCCCATCGCCCAGCACACGATCGTCGCCTTCGAGGCTCGCACCTCGTCGCCGATGGCGCGCAGCTCCTGCTCGCTGAGGCCGGTGGCCCGCTCCAACTGCGCCCAGCCGGCATCCGCCATCTGCCGGCGGTACGACTCGAACCCGCTCGTGTGGGCGCTGATGAAGGCGGTGTCCAGAACATCGCCGTCACGGTCCTGCGCCTCGAGCAGATGCTTGCCGATCGCGTGGAAGAGCGCCTGATCGCCGCCCGATCGGATCTGCACGAAGCGGTCGGCGAGCTTGGTGCCACCGAAGGCCACCCCGCGCGGGGTCTGCGGGTTCTCGAACCGCATGAGCCCCGCCTCGGGCAGCGGGTTCACGGCGATGATGCGCGCACCGCGCTGTTTCGCCTTCTCGAGGGCCGACAGCATGCGGGGATGGTTGGTGCCGGGGTTCTGCCCGGCGACGATCAGCAGGTCCGCCTCGTGGATGTCCTCGATCGAGACGGTGCCCTTGCCGATGCCGATCGTCTCCGTCAACGCCGACCCACTCGATTCGTGGCACATGTTCGAGCAGTCGGGGAGGTTGTTCGTGCCGAGACCGCGCACGAGCAGCTGGTACAGGAACGCCGCCTCGTTCGAGGTGCGTCCCGACGTGTAGAACACCGCCTCATCGGGGTGCGACAGCGCCTTCAACTCGTCCGCGATCATCTCGAGCGCCGCATCCCACGAGATCGGACGGTAATGCGTCGCGCCTTCGTCGAGCACCATCGGATGCGTCAGCCGCCCCTGCTGACCGAGCCACCAGTCATCGCCTGCGCGTAGGTCATCGATGGAGTGGGCGGCGAAGAACTCCGGCCCCACGCGACGCACGGTCGCCTCCTCGGCGACGGCCTTGGCGCCGTTCTCGCAGAACTCGGCGACGTGCCGCTTGTCCTCCTCCGGCCACGCACAGCCGGGACAGTCGAATCCGTCCTTCTGGTTGACGCGCAGCAGGGTCTCGGCGGATCGCTTGAGGCCCATCTGCTCGTTCGCGATCTGCAGCGCGTGCAGCACAGCCGGCACGCCCACCGCGACCTTCTTCGGTCGCGACACGTGCACGCGGGTCTCATCGATATTGGCCGTCGGTGGCTTCATCGGCATGCCGCCAGAGTACGCCCCCGCGCCGGGACCGGGACGCGCGGTGACCGCCTCAGCCGTCGGCTGCCTGCCAGAACGCCCGCGCGTCACGGGCGACAGCATCGTCGCGGTGCCCGTTGAGCGCGTCGAAGGCGACACTCGCGCGGGCCTGTTCGCCGTCGGTCTCGGTGACGACCAGCACGGGGTCGGCGCCGATCGCCGCGAAGGCCCGACGTACCGCATCCGAGCCGAGCGTGCGGATCAGGATCCGATCGGTCTCCGCGATCCACCGGTCGCTCCACGCGAGGTCGTCCTCCGGGTCGGCGCTGAGTTCCGGGTGCGCCTCAGCCCACGCGCCCAGCTCCGCAGCCAGAGCCGCGAGTTCATCGCTCTCGACCTCGATGCCGGACTCGTCGGGCCACCAGCGGTAGTACGCGGCATCGTCCGCGTCGCCGTCCTCATCCGCGACCTCGGCGAGTCCGCTCTCGGTGTGCACGAACAGGGCGGGCACGGTGTTGCCGTCCGCCACCGTGATCGCGGCGGCGTAAATCGAACCGGCGACCACATCCGCGGGCAACGCTCGGACGGCTGCGGCGAGCGCCGCCTCCCAGCGACAGCCCCAGTCATCGACGAACTGCTGAAGGACGTCCATGATCCACAGGTTAGCCAGGCGAGCGGAAGCCGCGCAGACATCCACGGCTTCTCGACCTAACGAAGAAGGCCCCCGCATCGCGGGGGCCTTCTTCGTTACTGTCTCAACACAGTGTGCGCCCGAAGGGACTCGAACCCCTAACCTTCTGATCCGTAGTCAGATGCTCTATCCATTGAGCTACGGGCGCATGTTTCCCGTCGCATTCCTGCGCGCGGGCACTAGGAGAGACTACAACACAACCGGGGCTGCTCGCGAATCGAGGCGCCTACTCGAGCTCGCTGACGTCGATCCCGCTCCGGCGCTCGCTCGCGGCCGACACGGCGGGCGCCGCATCCTCGTCCTTCGCGTTCAGTCTGCGGCGATGCGCAGCGAGACGGGGAAGGTCGACGAGTCGAAGGCTCTGCATGCGCGCCTGGCGCATCTTGTCGTAGCCCGGTTCGAGATCGGGCCTGGCAGCCTCGATCCGCAGCGAGCTGTCGATGTTGCGTGCGACCTCCGCCCAGGCCGCCTCACGCGCGGCTTCCACCAGCTCGCGGAGTCCGTCGAGATCTTCGGCGCGCTCGCGGAGCTCCTCGGCGATACGCAGCGACTGCTTGCGCCTGCGTCGGAGGTTGCGCACGTCGCGACTGCGATAGTCGTGGGTGCCGCCGGAGTCGCTGAAGCGCCCCCGCGCCAGCTTGCGCTCGCGCTCCGCGCGCTCGGCGTCCGCCTCCGCCTCTTCGGCGAGCTTCAGCAGCGCGTCCTTCGCATCGGGCACGAACCGGTCGGCGTCGAATCCCTCTCCGGCGGAGAGGATGTCGACCAGGATGTGGTTCTTCAGCGACAGGCGCGTGGCGGCCGCGGCGATGTAGACCCCCTCGGCGACGACATCGGCGAGTTTGGGGCGCGACGCTCGCGCGGCCCACAGGGCTCCGAGTCCCTTGTGCTCCGTCGGTTCGTCCGCTCGTGATGCCACAGCACCCCCTCCGTCGATTCTATCGGAGGGGTCTCGGCGATTCACGGGTCGAGAACGGGGAAAAACGCCCTCGGCGGCTCAGCTCAAGGACTCGACCACCCGCTCGATACGGCGCTGCCGCGTCTGCGCGGCCTTCGCACCCGCGACGGCCGTCACGTGGGCCTTCTGCGCACTGGGAGACAGCGCATCGAAAGCCGACCGAAGCCCGGCGGACGCCAGCGCCTGGGCGAGATCCTCCGGCACCTCGACCGTGCGCACAGCGGTGTCGAGCTCCACGTCGACGGTGAGGGCATCGCCACCACCGATGCCCGTCTCACGCCGCTTGTCCGCGCTGAAGGGGATGAGGTGCTTGCCGGCCATTACTCCGACGGTCGAGCGATACGTGTACCCGTTGACGGTCACCACCAGCGCGGGACGGCGACCGCCGCCGAGCTCCTCGATGACATCCGTCGGAATCTCGATGCCGGTGTTGTTGCCGAACTGCGACATGGTCGTCTCGAACCGCATGAGCCGAGTATGCACCCATGGCGGCGCTAGCAACCAGTGCGAGCTCGTGCAACCCCGCCAGTCCTGCCGGATGGCCGGATTAACCTGTCGGCACACCTCGACGAAGGGAGCACATCATGGGTTTCATCGATGATGCGAAGGAGACCGCGGAGACCGCCGGTCGCAAGCTCAAGGACAAGTGGGACGACACCACGGACCGCATCGGCGACAAGATCGACGAGGCCAAGGCCGACGCGAACGTCAAGAAGGCCGAGGCCGAGAAGGAGTCGGTCGAGCGCCGCAACGAGGTCAAGGAGAACCTGCGCGACAGCTGACGCCTGGCGGCGTCACCGCGTACCCCTGTCATCGAAGGCCCCGGAGAAGGATTCGTCCTTCTCCGGGGCCTTCCGCATCCCCACACAAGCAACGTTCGCCTGTCACAGATCGACGCCGGAGGCGCGATCTGTGACAGGCGAACATGTCGTGGAGGCGAAGGATGCGGGTCAGACGGCGCGGATGGTCCAGCTCGCCGAGAGCGAGCCACCGGGCTCGAGCACCTGAAGGCCCTCGTCGTAGGGATACCGCTGCGCGTTGAACGCGTCCGGCGCACACGTCATGGGCTCGATCGCGAGCCCCACGCGGTGGCCCGAGAGTCCCGGACGATCTGCCGTGTGCACCTGCACCCAGGCACACGCGGCATCCCACGTCATGGCCACACCGTGGCCGTCCGCATCCGTCACGCGAACCGTCGCGAGACCGTCCGCGTCGCGGAGGAGCCCCGTGTAGGCGTGGTCGATCTCGGCCGCACCGATGCGTCGTGCGGTGCGGTAGTCGAACCGCGACGGATCATCCGCGTCGACCGCGCGCAGCTCGGTCGGCGCCAGCCGATCCTCCGTGACGTGCAGCACCTCGGCAGCGGGCAGTTCGAACGTCCAGTCATCGACGCGCCCGCCGCCTGCGACGAGATACGGATGCGGCCCCGTGCCGTACGGCGCCGCCGTGTCCGACTCGTTGACCGCGGTGACCGTCTGCGTCAGGCCCTCGGCATCCAGCGAGAAACGCGTCTCCACGCGCACACGCCAGGGGTAGCCGTCCTGCGCCTCGATCACGGCCGAGAGCGTGACGTGGTCGGGCCCCTTGTCGATCGCGGTGTAGTCGAGCCACGCGGCGAGTCCGTGCAGCGCGTGGCCGCGCGCGGGCTCGGTCAGGGCGAGGCGATACTCCTCGCCGCCGAACGCGTAGCGGCCATCGACGACCCGGTTCGGCCAGGGGGCGAGCGTCGCGCCTCGGTAGGCGGGACGCACCTCGTCAGCAGCGAAGGGCACGACGAGATCGCGCCCAGCGTACGTGAGAGTGCGAAGCGACGCGCCGACACTCGCGATGCACGCCTCGACATCGCCAGAGCGCAGCAGGTGCTGTGTTCCCGACAGCGGGAGCGAGCCCGTCATCACAGGCCCTGTGCGAGGCGGTAGTACGCCTGGTTCCATCGCAGCTCACGCTGGAAGTCGCGCACCGTGGTCGCCTCGTCGATGACGACCAGCTCCGTCTTCGCGATCTCGGCGAAGTCCCGGAACACCTCGATACCGACGGCGGTCGACATCACCGTGTGGTGAGCGGCTCCCGCGGCGAGCCAGCAGGCGGCGGAGGTCGCGAAGTCGGGAGCCGGCTTCCACACGGCGCGCCCCACGGGAAGCTTCGGCAGCTCCGGCGCGGACACGTTCTCGACCACGTTGGCCACGAGACGGAAGCGGTCGCGCATGTCGCTCATGGCGACGACCACGGCAGAGCCCGGATCGGCCGTGAAGACCAGGCGCACCGGGTCGTCCTTGCCGCCGATGCCGAGCGGGTGGATCTCCAACCGCGGCTTGGCGGTGGTCAGCGACGGGGCGACCTCCAGCATGTGGGCGCCGAGGATCTTCTCGTCACCGGCCACGAGGTCATACGTGTAGTCCTCCATGAGGCTCGCGCCCCCGGGCAGGCCCGCGCCCATGACGTTCGCCACGCGCACCAGGATTGCCGTCTTCCAGTCGCCTTCGGCGCCGAAGCCGTACCCCTCTGCCATGAGGCGCTGGACGGCCAGCCCCGGAAGCTGCTTCAGAGCGCCGAGATCCTCGAAGCTCGTCGTGAAGGCGCCGAAGCCGCCCTCCTCGAGGAACGAGCGCAGACCGAGCTCGATCGCGGCCCCGTCGCGCAGCGACTGGTGCCGCTCGCCGCCCGCGCGCAGCTCGTCGACGACGTCGTACAGCTCCTCGTACTCGGCCACGAGAGCGTCGATGTCGGACTCGGATGCGGCGGCGACCGCATCCGCCAGCTCGTTGACGCCCCAGGTGTTCACCTGCACGCCGAAGCGCAGCTCCGCCTCGGTCTTGTCACCCTCGGTGACGGCGACGTAGCGCATGTTGTCGCCGAAGCGGGCCAGCTTCAGCGTGCGGACCGCGGCCCAACCTGCGGCTGCGCGCTCCCAGTCCTCGATCTGCTGACGGACGACGGGGTTCGACACATGACCGACGACGGTCTTGCGCGCAACACCCAGCCGCGTCTGGATGTAGCCGAACTCGCGGTCGCCGTGCGCGGCCTGGTTGAGGTTCATGAAGTCGAAGTCGATGTCGGCCCACGGCAGCTCGACATTCGCCTGCGTGTGCAGGTGCAGCAGCGGCTTCTGGAGGGCGTCCAGACCCGAGATCCACATCTTGGCGGGGCTGAAGGTGTGCATCCACGCGATGACGCCGATGACGTCGTCGCGGCTGTTGATCTCCAGCGCCATCCGGCGGATCGAGTCGGCATCCTTCAGCACGGGCTTCCAGACGACCTTCACGGGGAGCTCGCCCAGCCCCGCGACGACGGCCTGCGACTGCTCTGCGACCTGCTTGAGCGTCTCTTCGCCGTAGAGGTTCTGGCTGCCGGTGACGAACCAGACCTCGTAGCCGTCGAGGGAGCTGGACAAGGGGGTACGAGGCATGGATATCTCTCTTTCGGTTTTCAGAGCGCGACGACGGCAGCGGCTTCGATGGCGAGGCCGGACCGGTAGCGCTCGAGGTAGGCGGCGAAGCCTGCGACGTCGTCGGCGTCGGGCTCCACGGTCGAGGTTGCGGCACCGGCGAACACCCGGCGCTCGAGGTAGGTGGACAGATCGAGCTCGTCGGATTCGCCGAGGAACGCGGCGAGCACCGCGATCCCCCATGCGCCACCCTCGGACGCGGTCTCGCCCACCGCGACGGGGGCGGCGAGCGCGCCGGCGAGGAAGCGCTGCGCGACGCCGGCGGTGCGGAACATGCCGCCGTGGGCGAACATCAGATCGAGTCCGACGCCTTCTTCGGCCAGTACCCGCATCCCGAGGGCGAGGGTGCCGAACACGCCGTACAGCTGGGCACGCATGAAGTTCGCGAGTGTCAGGCGGCTGTCGGGGGTGCGGACGACGAGCGGACGCCCCTCCTCGAGTCCGGCGATGGGCTCGCCCGCGAGGTGGTTGTAGGCGAGCAGCCCGCCCGCATCCGCGTCGCCGGCGACCGCCTCACGGAACAGCGTCTCGAACACGGCGTCCGCGTCGAGCGCCTGACCGGATGCAGCCGAGAAACGGGAGAACATCTCGACCCAGGCGGCGAGCTCGCTCGCGCCGTTGTTGCAGTGCACCATGGCGACGGGATCTCCCGCGGGCGTGGTGACGAGGTCCAGCTCGTGATGCACACGCTGGAGGGGCCGCTCGAGGACGACCATCGCGAAGATGCTCGTTCCCGCGCTCACGTTGCCGGTGCGCGGCGCCACGGCGTTGGTGGCGACCATGCCGGTCCCGGCGTCGCCCTCGGGCGGGCAGAGCGGGATGCCGGCACGGAGCGCGCCGGACGGGTCCAGGAGCGCCGCCCCCTCGGCGGTGAGTGCACCCGCCTCGCGCCCCGCGGGGAGGACCTCGGGAAGGATCTCCGCCAGCGGAACACCGAGCGCGCCGAGCGCGTCGTAGCGGGCGAGCAGCTCCGCGTCGTAGTCGCCCGTGGCCGAATCGATCGGGAACATGCCCGACGCGTCGCCGACTCCCAGCACCGACCGGCCGGTCAGACGGCGGTGCACGTAACCCGCGAGAGTGGTGATCGAGGCGATGTGCGGCACATGCGGCTCGGCATCGATGGCCGCCTGGTGCAGGTGCGCGATCGACCATCGCAGCGGGATGTTCACGCCGAACAGTTCGCTCAGCGCGCTCGCCGCAGGGCCGGTGTTGGTGTTACGCCACGTGCGGAAGGGGACGAGCAGGTCACCGGATGCGTCGAAGGCGAGATAGCCGTGCATCATCGCCGAGACGCCGATGGCCGCGTGCGTCTGCGGACGCACGCTGTGACGCTCGATCGCATCGGCGACGAGCGCGGCGTACGCCGTCTGCAGGCCGGCGACGACCTCATCGAGCGAATAGGTCCAGAGGCGATCGACGTAGCTGTTCTCCCACGCGTGAGCGCCCACGGCGATCACCGCACCGGTCTCGTCGATCAGGCACGCCTTGATACGGGTGGAGCCGAGCTCGATACCGAGCCAGGTGCGCCCGGTCGTGATGGCGTCTGCAGCGGTCATCGCCGGTCGTCCCCGCTCTGTCCGTAGACGTTCTGATACCGCGCGTACAGGCTGTCGATCGCCTCCTGCGGGATCGGCACGAGCTCCCCGCCCTGACGCGCGATGTGCACCGTACGCGCCACGTCCTCGACCATGACGGCGGCCTTGACCGCATCCTTGGCGCTCACCCCGATCGTGAAGGGGCCGTGGTTGCGCATCAGCACCGCGCGGGAGCGGTGCCCGCGCAGCGTCTCGACGATCCCGCGACCGATCGAATCGTCGCCGATGATCGCGAAGGGGCCGACCGGGATCGGGCCGCCGAACTCGTCGGCCATCGCAGTGATCACGCAGGGGATCTCCTCGCCACGCGCGGCCCACGCGACGGCGTAGTCGGAGTGGGTGTGCACGACCCCGCCCACGTCGGGCATGTTGCGGTACACGTAGGCGTGCGCGGCCGTGTCGCTGGACGGCGAGCGCTCGCTGCCGGGCGTTCCGGGGATCACGTTGCCGTCGAGATCGCAGAGGATCATGTTCGCGGGCGTCAGGTCGTCGTAGGAGACGCCGGACGGCTTGATCACGAACAGGTCGGCACCGGGCACGCGCCCGGAGACATTGCCGCCGGTCCACACCACCAATCCGTAACGCACCAGTTCGCCGTGCAGATTCGCGACGTCGTCTCGGACGGCATCGATGGCCGCTTGGACGTCAGGGGGGAAGGGCGTGGCTGCGCTGCCTGTCACGGGTGCTCCATTGGTCTCGTGGCCCGCGGGGTCCCATACCCGGCCGGCCGAAACAAATGTTACCGGTCACACAGAAGGTGTGCAATGACCACTCACCGCCGAACACGCCCCGCCGTCGCGTGCTCGTCGTACCCGGATGCGGCGCCGTCGCAAGAACGGAGGCCCTGACGGGCGAGCACAGCCGTCGCTAGAGGATGGCGTTGAGGTAACTGATGATCGAGGCGTACACGAGGGCACCCACCCCGAGCGCAAGCAGCGCCACCCCGATGTAGATGAGCCATCGGGACCCGCCCGGCTCTGGATTGCGTTGCCCCTCGCGCGCCATGAGCGCCATGGTACTGAGAAAGGATGACGATCGTGTGACGCGGCGCGTCGAACGACGCACGGTGCACCCGGCCGTTGTCAAGCCCCTCCGCCCGGGGCGGCGCACTTCTCATACTGGTGGGGCAACACCGCACGCCGGACGTGTTCGGGTCACCGACGGCGAGCGAAGGCACGGAGCGTTTCGCCCGTGTGATGAGAGGTCCTCTCCGGTTCCCCCAGGCCGCAGAGGGCCTCTCCGCCTTTCTCCGCAATGCGCGTCAGCGATGCAGGCGGCGCCGCGACACCGTCAGCGCGAGCGCGCTCAGCACGGCGAGCGTGGCCACCACGAAGGGAACGAGGCTCGCAGCACGCTGAGCGTGAAGCTCGAGGCCGGGAAGAGCCCCCGCGGCGAAGACGCCGACGCAGGCCGCTACGAGAGCGAGCAGCCCGAGGGCGGTGACAGCTATCTGTGTTGCACGATCCATGAGGACTCCTTCGTCCGCCTACCGTGGTGGCACAAAGGTAGTCCCGCACGGACGCCCGCGTCGGATACGCGCCGTACGTGTGGAAAGACGTTCAGCGGACGACGGCTGTCGCGGTCGTCACCTGAGACACGACTTCCTCGCTGACCGACCCGAGCAGGAAGCGCGCGAAGGCGCCGCGCCCGTGCGAGCCGACGACGACCAGGCGGGCCGACCCCGCCGCATCCGCGATCGCCGCGGCAGGATCGCCCTCGACGACGCGGGTCTGCACCTCGAGGTCCGGGTACGCCTCGCCCACCGTCTCTGCGACGCGGTCGACGGCGGACTGCGTGATCGCATTGAGGTCGGTGAGATAGAGGTCGGGGTACACGCCGAAATCGCCGGGAACCGCGACCGGCATCCACGCAGAGACGATCGTGAGGGTGTCGCCGAAGCGCTCCGCCTCGGCCGCTGCGAACGCCACCGCCGCATCCGAGACCTCGGAGCCGTCGACACCGACGACCACGCCCTGGCCGTCCGTCGGCGCATCCAGCGGCACGACCACGACGGGCGAGTGCGATCCCGCGGCGATCCGATAGCCGTGCTGCCCGCGGCGCCCCTGCCCCCGCTTCTCCCCGCCGATCACCAGCAGCGTGGCGCCCTTCGACGCCTCCACGAGCTCTGCCACCGGGTTGCCGTGCGACACGAGCACCTCGCACGAGACGCCCGTCGATCGCAGAAGGTCCGCCTGATGCTCGAGGCGTGCACGTGTCGCAGCGACCGCCGCCGTCAGCACATCGTCCTCGCCCACGGCACCGGTGGCGCCGCCCACGACGGAGAAGAGCACGAGAGGCTCCCCGCCGCGGCGCGCTCGGGCCGCCGCCCAGTCGACCGCACGCTGCGAGCTGTCCGCATCCGTCACGCCCACGATGATCGAGTCCGACATCCTGTGTCCTTCCGGTCGTTGCAGTCAGGGTAGCGCGGGCGCACGGTACAGTCCTTGCGTGAGTTCCACGCCAGCCAGGCCCGCCCGTAAGCGCCGGCGCGCCTTTCCCCGCTGGCTGCTGATCACCGTGCTCGCGGCGAGCATGGTCATCGTGATCACCGCCATCGGCGTCGTCGGATGGGCGATCACGTCCGGACTTCAGCTCCTCGGCGCGCAGGCTCCGGGTGTCGGCACGCGCATCGTCGTACCGGAGGAGTCCAAGGCGAGCAAGGCCGCGACCGAGGGCGGGCTCGATTCCGACGCGCAGGCGGCGGCCGACTACCTCGCCGCGCAGCCGACCGCCTACTGGCTCACCCCAGAGATCGATCCGATCGGAGACGCGGGCCCTCGCATCCTGAACCTCGCGGCCGAGGCGCGCGATCAGGATGCGGCACTCGCCGTCGTCGTCTACGGGCTTCCCGAGCGCGACTGCGGCAGTCAGTCCGCGGGCGGGCTGGACGATGCCTCCTACGCCACGTGGACGGCGGAGATCGGCCAGGCGCTGGCGAGCGTGAAGGACGTCCAGAAGATCGTGGTGCTCGAGCCGGACAGCCTCGCCCAAGCTCCGGACTGCGACGCCAACATCGACCAGCGCATGAGCGCCCTTCACGACGCCGCACTGCGTCTCGTCGGCGCCGACACGTGGGTGTACCTCGACGGCGGACACTCCAACTGGCGACCCGCCTCGGAGATGGCCTCTCTCATCCAGCGAGTGGGCGTCACCGACAAGGTGCGCGGCTTCGCCACCAACGTCTCGAACTACAACCCCACAAGCGACGAGTTCGCCTACGCCCACGAGGTGTCGCAGCTGCTCGGCGGCAGCCACGCCCTCATCGACACGTCACGCAACGGCGCCGGCACCTCCACCAGCGAGTGGTGCAACGACCCGACGGCGCTCGTGGGCGATGTCGGCGGCACCTACGGCGATGACGTCGTCGACACGAACCTGTGGATCAAACCGCCCGGCGAGAGCGACGGCGTCTGCAACGGCGGCCCGCGCGCCGGATCCTGGTGGCCGGAGGGCTCCGTGCAGCTCACGCGCAACGTGCTCTGACCGGCCGCGACGCGGTATCCGCCGTGAATCGCGGGCAATCCGGCGGATATGGAACAATGGCGACGCGTGCGGTGCCACGAGCCGCGGCCTTGAACCGAGAATCGAGGATGCCGGACTCATGAGCGATGCTTCTGACGGGCAGAAGACCGCGGTCATCGTCGAAGACGATCCCGATGTTCGCCACCTCCTCGCCGAGGTCCTCGAGGCGGCGGGTTTCTCCACCGTTTCGGTCGGAAACGGCATCGACGGTGTGCGAGCCGTCCTCGCCTACCAGCCGCTGATCACGACGCTCGATGTCAACATGCCCGGCATCGACGGCTTCGAGGCTGCCCGGCGCATCCGCGAGAAGTCGAACACGTTCATTATCATGCTGACCGGGCTGGCCGATGAGGCCGATGTCGTGCTGGGCCTGGGTGCCGGCGCCGACGAGTACATCGTGAAGCCGTTCCGCCCGCGAGAGTTCCGCGCTCGCGTCGAAGCGCTCCTGCGCCGCCCGCGTCCCGAACCCGCGGGCCACGCCCGTCGGCAGGAGAGCGTGGGCCCGTCCTTTCCTGGCGCGCGCCCGCAGACCCAGTCCATCCCGGTACAGTCCGAGTCCCGGCAACCCGCCGCACCGGCGCACGTCGAAGAGACGGCCTACCCGCCGGAGGCGGCCATGCCGGCCGACCGCATGACCTACGCGACACCGCCGAACCTCGTCCCGCAGCAGCCCGTGGCGCCCGCACCCGGAGCGGGCGTCGAGCTCGCTCCTCAGACCTCGGGCGCTCTCGTGCCCGGCGGCGGCTTCTGGGTGACCCACCGCGACCTCCAGCTCAACCCGGAGACGCGCATCGTGCTCATCAACGGTCAGCAGATCGAGCTGACGCGCACCGAGTTCGATCTGCTGGCCACGCTCCTCGAGTCGAAGCGACGCGTGCGCAGCAAGGCCGATCTGACCCTGGTGCTGCGCGGCGAGTCCTACGTGACCTCCTACTACGTGGGTGAGGCCGACAAGCGTGCCGTGGAAGCCCACATGACGAATCTCCGCCGCAAGCTGGGCGACAACCCGAGCAACCCGCGCTACATCGAGACCGTGCGCGGAGTCGGCTACCGGTTGACCACCGAGCTGCTCGCACCCTGACACCGCGCCGAACGACGAAGAGGGCCCACGGGAAACCGTGGGCCCTCTTCGTTCGGATGGTGCCGGTCAGACCTTGTAGCCCTGGTAGCGGCGCAGCAGCTTCGAGAACATGAGCAGCGTCTGCAGGACGGTCACGACGCCGACGATGGGCCAGCCGATCCAGAGGATGGAGGACTGCACGACCGGGCCGAGCATGTTCCAGATGATGGCCATCGCGACGAGTGCGGCGGCCAGCAGGATGAAGGGCGTCCAGTGGCCGATCGATGCACCACCGCGTTCTGCCTTGGCCTGCATCGCCCAGTTGTCGACCTTCTTGCGCGAGAGGAAGCGGGTCCACGAGCGCAGGAAGTGGCTGAGGCGGATCCACATGAAGATCTCCGCCGGGAAGATCAGCAGCGCGAAGAGGATGTCGCGCTGATTGCAGTACTTCATCGTCCGCGCGATGCGCAGGTTCAGCAGCACGGCCGTCAGCACGGGGATCAGCCACAGAGGAGAGAAGACGAAGGCGTTGATCGACAGCGAGCCTGCGAGCAGCACGAGGAAGGCGACACGCACGAAGAGGTTGGTGAGCATGCCGAAGTTCTCGAACCAGCGCAGACGCAGGTTCGGGTGGAACGGCTGCCCCTTGGTGTCGCCGCGCTGCCCAGGCCACATGAGTTCGATCGCGCCGAAGGTCCACTTGACCTGCTGCGCGTCGTACCCCTTGAGCGTGGTCATCCCTCCCACCGCCGCGCGGGCGTAGGGGCTGATCTTGGTGAGGTAGCCGGCGCTCTTGATCTGCAGGGAGAGCAGAGAGTCCTCGACCTCGCTGTCCTTGACCCACGGAGTGTTCTGGTGGTTCTGCTTCATGGCGTCGCGCAGGGCGTTCGTCGAGAAGATCGAGAACTGGCCACCGAGCACCGCCATGTTGCGCCCGCGGAGGAGGTTCTGCAGGTTGAAGGCGGCGAACTGGGTGCGCTGCCCGGCGATGAGCCACTTGGCGGTGAGGCCCTTGATGGGGCGATCGTCGATCGTGTAGATCGCCGAGATGCCTCCGATGCGCGAGTCGCTGACGGCCTCGGTCTCGAGGTACTCGACGGCGCGCGGCTCGGCGATCGTGTCACCGTCGACGCCGAGCAGATAGTCGCATCCCTCGACCAGCGAGTAGCCGTAGTTGAGTGCGCCGACCTTCTTGTCGGGGTTCTTGCCGATGTCGTGCACGAAGACCTCGGTGAACTGCTCGCCGAGATCGGTCATGATCTCGTGCGGGCCGGCGTACTCCGACGCGATCTTCGCCGTGTTGTCGGACGTGTTGTTGATGACCACATGGATGACGTCGGGAACACGCGTCTGGGCGAGCAGGGCCTCGATCACATCCGCGATCGACTCCTCCTCGTTGTAGGCAGGGATGACGCATCCGATCGTGGAGCGGTGCGCGGTCGAGTTCTCGAGCACCGACATGAAGTCCTGCTCGAAGTGGGACTCGAGGTCGGCGCCGGGTGCCATCGACGGGTAGACGGGCTCCAGCTGCTGTGAAGGCACCTGCTGATACGCCATACGGGGGTCCGACACAGTGATCACTTCCTGACATTCATGGGCCGCGATGCGGCGGGGGATCGGCACGCGGTTCGTGCGATGAGTCCAGACTGCACGGCCAACCGCAAGATCATGGCGGGCCCGCGAGAAGCTCAGCGCAAGATTGCCGCAAGATCAGCGCCGGTGTCCGCCGGCTCAGCCCGGGAAGATCGCGATCGGCAGGTACTGGTAGACCGTCTGCTGCTGGAACGACGCATCGGTGTTCGCGGTGCCCTCGACGGAGATCGTCAGTGCGAACTCGAGAGTGAGACCGAACGTGTCCGCCGGCAGCTGGTGGATGCTCTGCTGGGGCACGTAGAGGCCGCCCTGGAAGCTGTTGAGGAGCAGTCCACGGTCAGAGCGCAGGGTGTCGCTGGGGACCAGTGTGCGCGGGTCGGCGCTGAACTGGTAGGGCGACTGCATCTGGTTGGAGGTCTGCGTCGTCGTCGAGTTGATCTGCACCGAGGAGATGTACACGCGACGCTTGTCCGTGAGCACCGCCTTCTCGTCGACGCGGTGATCGTAGACGTTGACCGCGAAGCCGAAGACCTTCTCGTTGTTCGCGGTCCACTCCTGCGTGCGCTTGGGGTCCACGGCCCACACGTTCAGCACGAGCTCGAGGTCATCGGCGACGTCGCTGCGGAGCTCGACCGAGCCGTCGTACGTGAACTGCGAGTTGAACGCCATGCTCGCCGACGGCGCGGGCGAGGGCACGACGGTCGTCGGCTGCACCGCGTTGTTGGTGCCCTGCAGGGAGTTGAAGCCGTCGACGATCTGCGAGCATCCGGTCAGTGCCAGGGTGCTCGCGAGGACGAGAGCGGCCCCCGCGCTGAGCCGACGCATACCGCGATCGGCGAAGGGGATTCTCACAGGGTACTCCTCGGAGAGGTGGCCTCACGAGGCTCACGGGATTTCGGGTAGGTGCCGGCCCACTTCCAGAAAACCCCAGGGTCAGCGCCGAAAGTATACGCGATCCTCCCCGTGCACCATGCACGGAATCCGCGTCAGTCCTGCGACGCCCCCGCGATGGCGATCGTCAGCGAGTCGCTGGCGGTCTGCTTGGCGTACTCGGCGGACGTCGGCGTGGTCTGCACGAGGAAGTCGTACGTGAACTGCACCTGCACGAACGTCGCATCGGCGGGCACGTCGCCGATGTTGAAGGTCTGCGAGTAGCTGTAGGGGTCGAGAACGAGGTATCCGGGGCTGACCGAGGACTGATCCGACTGGGGCTCGAGCGGGTCGAAGGAGCGCGAGGCGTTGCCCGGAACGGCGACCATCGTCGCCTTCTGCAGGAAGACCTTCTGACCGTCGTTGGGTGTGACGGTGGTCACCATGGAGATGCTGATCGGCTTCAGCGCGGTGGCCGTCCACTTGTCCATCGACAGGTTCGACCAGTAGTTGATCGTCGCGCTCACTGCGCCGGCAGGCACGACGCGCTGTGTCGAACCGCTGGACAGATCGTTGGTCACGGGTGTCGGAACGGGCGTGCTCGAGCGCGATGGGGATGTCGGGCTCGGTGTCTGCGCGCCGGTGTTCCACGGGGCAGGGCCGCATCCGGTCAACAGCGCCACGGCGAGCAGCGAAGCGACGACCGCGACGGGCCTCCGATGTCTGCGGCGCATGGCGATCTCCCGGTGTGAAGTGGACTTCCCACTCTAGCGGCGCGACATGACCGCTTAAGGTGAAGGCGTGACCAATCCCCTGCTGCCGGCGCCCGCCAGAACGGCCGGACGGATTCTCATCTGGGTGCTGCTTGCCCTGCTCGTCATCCTCGTCGCGGCAGCAGTCTGGTTGGGGGTGCGGGGGTACCTCGCCTACGGCCATTTGACCGCGGCGCAGCGCGCCGCCGGGGAGGTCACCCGCAACCTCGACGACACGGATGCGGCGACCGCACGGTTGGCCGACATCGCCGCGGACACGGCGGCCGCGCGCTCCTTGACGTCGGACCCCGTATGGCGGGCGGCCGAGGTCCTGCCGTGGGTCGGTGACCAGCTGTCGGCCGTGGCCACCGTCACCGCAGCGGTCGACGATGTGGCCGGAAAGGCGCTGACTCCCCTCGTGCGCGTCGCGTCGGACTTCTCCGCCGGCGCGTTGAAGCCTGTCGACGGTCGCATCGACGTCAGCGGGTTCGGCGAGATGCACGAGGCAGCCCAGAGCACCACCGCGCAGGTTGCCCTCGCGTCCGCTGCCGTCGACGAGATCGATCGGACCACACTGCTCCCCCCGATCGCGACGGCCGTCGAGGACGTATCCGGACTGCTCGCTTCGGTCGAGACGGGATCGGATGCGGTCAGCCGCGCCACGGCGCTGATGCCGGCCATCCTCGGCGCGGACGGTCCGCGCAACTACCTCGTCGTCTTCCAGAACAACGCCGAGTGGCGTTCGCTCGGCGGCATCGTCGGCGCCATGGCGCTCGTACACACGGAGAACGGGCAGATCTCCCTCGCGGCGCAGGCATCCGCCTCCGGCGACATCGGCAGGCTACGAGACCCGGTGCTCGACATCGGCCCCGAGCTCACGGCCTTCATGCAGACACGGCCCGCGCGATACATGCAGAATGCCACGCAGGTGCCGTCCTTCCCGCTCGCCGCCCAGATCGCGCAGGCCATGTGGGAGCGCGAGTACGGCGTCCGGGTCGACGGCGTGATCTCCCTCGACCCCGTCGCCCTGTCCTACATGCTGGCGGCGACCGGCCCGGTAGCGCTGCCGACGGGCGACGAGCTCACGAGCGAGAATGCGATCCCGTTGCTGCTGAACGAGGTGTACTTCCGTTACGACCCGAAGACCCAGGACGCGTTCTTCCAGGTGGCCGCGGCGTCCGTCTTCGCCAAGCTCGCCGCGGGGGACGTCGCCCCTTCGGCCCTCGTCTCCGCCTTGGCGAAGGCCGGAGAGGAGGAGCGCCTGCTCATCTGGAGTGGCGCGCCCGAGGAACAGGCGATCCTCGACGGCACGAGCCTGCAGGGTCTGCTGCCGGAGACCGACAGCGAGCGAACCAGCTTCGGCGTGTACCTCAATGACGCGACCGGCTCGAAGATGGACTACTACATGAAGGTCGGCACCGGGGTGCAGTGGTGCACGGCGCAGGGCGGAACGAGCGAAGCGGTGCTCGATGTGTCGCTCACCAGCGATGCGCCCGCCGACGCGGCCAGGCTGCCTGACTACATCACCGGCAGCGGAAGCTTCGGCACCGAGGCGGGACTGACCCGCACAACGGCGTATCTGTATCTCCCCGAGGGCGCCTCCCTGCTCTCCTCGGAGAACTCGGACGGCACGGGCTTCCAGTCCGGAACCGACCAGGGTCGACCGGTTCTCGTGTGGTCGTCGTTGCTCGCTCCGGGCGAGCAGGCCAGCGCCAGCATCCGTGTCCGGACGCCGTGGACCCCCGAGCTGAGCGCCCAGGTCACGCCGGTGCTGCCGGGGACGGACTCCGCTGTCGTCGCCTCCTGCGGCTGAGCGCGGCGTCAGCCCACCTCGACGCGCGAGCGCGACGAGGAGAGCGTCGCCGTCACGAGGATCGGCAGGTGGTCGCTGAGTCCCTGCGGGAGCGTCCGGATGTGCTCGATGTCGAATCCGGTGGATGTCGCGAAGTCGTAATGCCCGCGGAAGAAGCGGTAGCGCGTGTATGTGCGGGTGTCGCTGAGCGTGAGCTCGTACCCCTGGTCTCTCACCCGCTCGCCGAGACGTTCCTTGAAGACCGGGTAGTTGTAGTCGCCGACCATCAGCGCGGGAAGCTGCGGTCCGAGATCCTGCAGCTCGGCCAGCGCCGTGCGGATCTGGTGGCGACGCAGGGAGTTCAGCGCCGTGAGGGGTGCCGCGTGGAACGACGCGACGATGATCTCGCGCCCTGCGTCGATGTCGTGCAGGCGCACGCCCAGCATGCGCTCCTCCGCAGGCTTGAGCACGCGGTCGTGCAGCGACTTCTTGAGCGAGAGCGCGCGCACCTCCTGCAGCCGGAAGCTGCTCTCGCGGTAGTAGACCGCCAGGCCCAGCCGATTGCGACTCGTGGCATCCGCCAGGCGCAGGCCACCGCTGACCTCGGGGATGTCGGTCGTGTCCGCCTCCTGGAGACAGAGCACGTCGACGCCGTGCTGCTCGGCCAGATCCGCGATCTCGCCCGCAGCGCGATGTTTGCGCAGGTTGTAGGAGATGACCTTCATCAGGCCATCCACACTATGCCCGGCACATGAACGACGAATGCCGCTTGCACAACGCCCAGCGAATTCATTCCTGATCTCGACGTGCACGCGTCTGCTCGGCGCGGGCTGCCAGCAGGCCCGCCTCGGGATAGCCGACCTCGGTCAGTACCAGCCCGCGTGCCGCGAGGACCGCGAACTCACTCGTGCGCGTCGCCTCCTCGCGCAGCCGGACCACGTCCTCGACCGCGAGCCGGCCCTGACCTACCGCGACGCACGCGCCCACGAGGGCGCGCACCATCGAATGGCAGAACGCATCGGCCTTCACGTTCGCCACGACCGCACCCTCCGCGTCCCGGCGCCAGTCGAACTCGAGGAGCGTGCGGATGGTCGTCGCCTCCTCCCGCGGTTTGCAGTAGGCCGCGAAGTCATGCAGTCCCCGGAGCGAGTGAGCGGCCTCATCCATCGCGGCCACATCCAGCGCGGCACGCACAGTCGTGGTGGACTCACGGCGCAGCGGGTCGTAGCCGGTGACGTCGTCGGCGATCCGGTACGCGTAGCGGCGCCAGACGGCGGAGAAGCGCGCGTCGAAGCCCTCGGGGGCGAGTGCGGTGCGGTGCACCGTCACGTCCGAGTAGGAGCCCAGAACACCCCGGATGCGGCGAGCCAGGGCCGCGACGGGGTCCGACTCCGACCGGCGCGAGGCCGCCAGCCTCGTCTGTTGGGCCTCGTCGAGATCGAGGTGGGCGACCTGTCCGCTCGCGTGAACCCCCGCATCCGTGCGCCCGGCGACCGTCAACTGAGGCGTGCCGGCGACGATCCGCGCCAGCGCCTCCTCGAGCGTGCCCTGCACGGTGCGCAGGCCCGGCTGTCGCGCCCAGCCACGGAAGTGCGTGCCGTCATAAGCGATGTCGAGTCGGATCCGCACCGCACAAGCCTACGGGTGCGACCGAGGGCGGCACCCATGCGCGGATCGTAGAATGGCCGGGTTTCCCAACCCGGATCCTCCCCCATGCTCGCCGATACCCCTCTCCTCCCGCGCGCCCGCTACGCGGGTCTCGACGGTCTCCGCGCCGTCGCCGTGGCGCTCGTGGTGACCTATCACCTGTTCCCTGGGTGGTGGATGCGCGGCGGCTTCATCGGCGTCGACGTGTTCTTCGTGATCAGCGGGTTCCTCATCACCTCGCTGCTGCTGCGCGAGCACGATGACACCGGCCGCGTCGCGCTGGGGTCCTTCTGGCGACGGCGGGCCCGACGGCTGCTCCCGGCTCTCCTGCTCGTGCTGCTGGCGTGCTCGAGCGCGGCATTGCTCATCGGCGGCGACGTGCTCGTGGGACTTGGACGACAGCTCCTCGGCGCTCTGGTGTTCGGGTACAACTGGACGGCCGTCGTCGACGGCGCGGACTACTTCGGCTCGGGCGGCGGCGAACTCTTCCGAAACCTCTGGTCGCTCGCGGTCGAAGAGCAGTTCTACCTCGTCTGGCCGCTCCTGCTGCTCGCGCTCCTTCTGCTTCCCCGCGCCTGGATGCGGGTATGCGCGGCCCTTGCGGCGGCGACCGCATCCGCGGTCTGGATGGCGGTGATCGTCGCATCCGGGTCCGCGGACCCGTTGACCCTGGGAGCGCGCGTCACCCGCGCCTACTTCGGCACCGACACCCACGCCTTCGGGCTCCTTCTCGGGGTGGCGGTCGCGTTCGCCTGGCGTGCGGCCGTGCGCGTCGAACGCGGCTGGATGCGGCGTCGGGGCGTTCGGGGCGGCGTGGGAGCCCTCGGCGCCGCCGCTCTCGCGGGTCTCATCCTTCTCGCCTCGGTGGGCCAGAAGCAGAGCACCGCGACCTTCCCCACGGCTCTCGTCGCAGCCAGCGCCCTCTCAGCGATCGTGATCGTCGCGGGCACCTGGCCGGGATCGCTGTGGGGGCGCGTGCTGGACGCGGCGCCCCTGCGCTGGATCGGCGAACGCTCCTATGGCCTGTACCTCTGGCACTGGCCCGTGCTGGTGCTGCTGGTCGCAGCCTCACAGGGCACGAGGGTCGACCGTCCGTTCCCCCCGGCGATCGGCGCCGCCGCGCTGGCCGTCACCGTGACCCTGGCGGCGCTGTCGTACCGATTCCTCGAGCTTCCCGTGCGTCGGCGCGGCATACGCCGAGTCATCGGCGATCTCCGGCGGGCGTTCGCGTCGAGCGCGCGCCGCCGCGCAAGGGCCGTGGGCGTCTCGACCCTCGCCCTCCTTCTCATCGCCGGAACCGCCGGCGCCGTCGTTTCGGCGCCCGCGGTCTCCAGCGGCGAGGCGGTGGTCGCTGCCGGATTGGACGCGTTGAAGAATCGGCCGGCCCCGACGGATACGGGCGGGGATCCCGCCGACGCGGTCGTCACGGGCGACGAGGTCACCGCCGTCGGCGACTCGGTCATGCTCGCCTCCGCCCCGGCCCTGCTCGCGGCACTGCCGGGAGCGGATGTGGACGCCGCCGTGTCCCGGTCGATGTATGCAGCGCCCGACATCCTGCGCTCGCTGGCCGATTCGGGACGCCTGCGCGACTTCGTCGTCCTGGGACTCGGAACGAATGGGCCCATCTCCACGCGCACCCTGGAGGAGGTGCTGGAGATCATCGGAGAAGATCGCCAGCTCGTGCTCGTCACCGCATCCGCACCGCGCTCGTGGATCCAGGGCGTGAACGCAGATCTCGCAGCTTTCGCCCGTACGCATCGGGGAGTGCAGATCGCGGATTGGCAGGCGGCGATCGCGCCGCACCCCGATCTGCTCGCCGGCGACGACGTGCACCCGGGGGATGCGGGCGGACGGATCTACGCCGACGCCGTCGTCACGGCACTCGCCGATGCCCAGCGCGCGAAGGCTCGATTCTCCGCGTTCGCGGAGCGGCGGGCGTTCGAGCAGGAGCTGCGCCGGTCGCAGCTGTTCCAGGCCCCCGGCTCCCCCAACGCGGGCTGAGCACGCCGGCAGGCGGTACGGGTCCCGCAACGGCGCGAACCCCGCGGGATCCGAAGATCACGCGGGGTTCGCGGTGCAAAGGGGCCGGGACGGGTCCCGGCGGGTCCGATTACTCGGACTTCTTCTCCTCCGACTCGGCCGGAGCCTCGTCAGCGGTGGCCTCGGGCGCCTCCTCGACGACAGTCTCCTCGGCCGGAGCCTCTTCGACAACCGTCTCCTCGGCCGGAGCGGCCTCGGCGGGAGCCTTGTCGGCCTTGGCGGCCTTCTTGGCGGGCGCGGCCTTCTTCTTGGTCACGGGCTCGAGGACGAGCTCGATGACGGCCATGGGAGCGTTGTCGCCCTTGCGGTTGCCGATCTTCGTGATGCGGGTGTAGCCGCCCTCACGCTCGGCCACCAGGGGGGCGATCTCGGTGAACAGGACGTGCACGACTTCCTTGTCACCGATGACCGACAGCACGCGACGGCGCGCGTGCAGGTCGCCGCGCTTGCCGAACGTGATCAGGCGCTCGGCGAGCGGACGCAGGCGCTTGGCCTTGGTCTCGGTCGTGGTGATCGACTTGTGCGTGAACAGTGCCGCGGCAAGGTTCGCCAGCAGAAGACGCTCGTGTGCGGGGCCGCCTCCGAGGCGGGGTCCCTTCGTGGGCTTGGGCATTCTCAGTTACTCCAGGATTTCGCGGGTGAGCCGGATCAGGCGTTGTCTTCTTCGTATCCGCCGTAGAAGTGGGCGCCGTCGAAACCGGGCACCGAGTCCTTCAGCGACAGACCGAGCGAGACGAGCTTGTCGCGCACCTCGTCGACCGACTTCTGTCCGAAGTTGCGGATGTTCATGAGCTGGGTCTCCGAGAGGGCGACCAGCTCGGACACCGTGTTGATGCCCTCGCGCTTGAGGCAGTTGTACGAGCGCACCGAGAGGTCGAGGTCCTCGATGGGCATCGACAGCTCGTTGGAGAGGACGGTCTCGACCGGCGCGGGGCCGATCTCGATACCCTCGGCCTCGACGTTCAGCTCGCGGGCGAGGCCGAACAGCTCGGTCAGGGTGCGACCGGCCGACGCGACGGCGTCGCGCGGGGCGATCGAGGGCTTGGTCTCGACGTCCAGCACGAGCTTGTCGAAGTCGGTGCGCTCACCGGCACGGGTGGCCTCGACACGGTAGCTGACCTTGAGCACGGGCGAGTAGATCGAGTCGATCGGGATCTGACCTGCCTCGGCGTACTCGTTGCGGTTCTGCGTGGCCGAGACGTAGCCGCGACCGCGCTCGATCGTCAGCTCGAGCTCGAAACGAGCGGTGTCGTTCAGGGTCGCGATGACCAGCTCGGGGTTGTGCACCTCGACACCGGCCGGAGCCGAGATGTCGGCGGCGGTCACTTCGCCCGCACCCGTCTTGCGCAGGTATGCCGTGATGGGCTCGTCGCGCTCGCTCGAGACGACCAGCTGCTTGATGTTCAGGATGATCTCGGTGACATCCTCCTTCACACCGGGAATAGTGCTGAACTCGTGCAGCACGCCGTCGATGCGGATGCTGGTGACAGCAGCACCGGGGATGGAAGAGAGGAGGCTGCGACGCAGCGCGTTGCCGATGGTGTAACCGAAGCCGGGCTCGAGCGGCTCGATGACGAAGCGGCTGCGGAACTCCCCGATCTTCTCCTCGGTCAGAGTGGGACGCTGTGCGATGAGCACGATGTGTTCCTTTCGGCTAAGTGCCCGCTATATGACACTTGCGTGGATGAGGTGTTGAGTTTTTCTCGCGGATGCCGGGGCGCACCGTCAGGCGGCGCGCCCCGGCATCCAGAAGCTGTGAAACGTCAGACGCGGCGACGCTTGGGCGGGCGGCAGCCGTTGTGCGCCTGCGGCGTGACGTCCTGGATCGACCCCACCTCGAGGCCGGCAGCGGTCAGCGAACGGATCGCGGTCTCGCGGCCCGAACCCGGACCCTTCACGAAGACGTCGACCTTCTTGACACCGTGCTCGGCGGCCTGACGGGCTGCCGACTCGGCGGCCATACCGGCCGCGTACGGGGTCGACTTGCGCGAGCCCTTGAAGCCCACTCCACCCGAGGACGCCCAGCTGATGACAGCGCCGGACGGGTCGGTGATCGAGACGATCGTGTTGTTGAACGTCGACTTGATGTGGGCGTGACCCACGGCGATGTTCTTCTTCTCCTTGCGGCGGGGCTTGCGCGCCGCGGACTTGGCCTGTGCCATGTGCGTGTTCTCCTAAACCCTGGGGGCCGCGCCTTAGCGCGCCTTCTTCTTGCCGGCGACGGTGCGCTTGGGACCCTTGCGCGTGCGGGCGTTGGTCTTCGTGCGCTGACCGCGCACGGGCAGGCCGCGGCGGTGACGCAGGCCCTCGTAGGAGCCGATCTCGACCTTGCGGCGGATGTCGGCGGCGACCTCGCGACGAAGATCACCTTCGACCTTGTAGGTGCCTTCGATGTAGTCGCGGAGCGCGACGAGCTGGTCGTCGGTGAGGTCCTTGACGCGGATGCTCTCGTCGATCGAAGTCGCCTTCAGGATCTCGACGGAGCGGGTACGGCCGATGCCGTAGATGTACGTGAGTGCGATCACCACGCGCTTGTCGCGCGGGATGTCGACGCCGGCAAGACGTGCCATGCGGCTCTCCTAGGAGTGAGTGGAGGTGTGGAGCAGGATCGGTGCCCGGGCCTCCGCCCGAGGTGTCCCCCTCGCGGGTTCTGATCCTGCCTGTATGCGTATTGAGTTGTGTCTTGGTACCGAGGTTTCGACTCGGCCGCTGCGCGGCCTCGCTCAACCTTGACGTTCGCGTGTCAATGCCGCTGTGCGGCATTGACACGACGCACGTCAACCCTGACGCTGCTTGTGGCGCGGGTTGGACTTGCAGATGACCATGACGCGCCCGTGACGACGGATCACCTTGCAGTGATCGCAGATCGGCTTGACGCTGGGGTTGACCTTCATGATGTTTCCTGTTCGCTGTCTTCGTGCTCCGTGGCGGAGCCGTTACTTCTCGACCGGATCAGCGGTAGCGATAGACGATGCGGCCGCGGGTGAGGTCGTAGGGCGAGAGCTCCACGACGACGCGGTCCTCGGGGATGATGCGGATGTAGTTCTGCCGCATCTTGCCGGAGATCGTGGCGAGCACCTTGTGCCCGTTGCTCAGCTCGACGCGGAACATCGCGTTGGGCAGAGCCTCGGAGATCACGCCTTCGATCTCGATGACACCGTCTTTTTTAGCCATAGCCTCGCTACCCTCGTGCAGACCGGTCGATCTGCGGTGGATGGGATTCGGTGCCGGAAACGCCCCGACGGCGACACGCCAACGAAGGCGCAAAGCACCAAAGATCAACTATAGGTGATAGAGCCGCATCGCGCCACTCGGTGAGTCGCGGGATGGCCCCACCCGCTCAGGAGATCCTGCTGAGGATGTCGGCCTGAGGGTTGTACGTGATCTGGACGAGGTCTCCGTTCACGCGGAGCGTGGGCGTACCCGTCGCCCCGTCCGGCAGGGACCGCGACTTCGCGAACTTGATGTACGCGTTGGAGGTGATCGCGTTCTCGAGGTCCGAGGTGACATTCACGCCCGCCCCACGAGCGAGATCCACCAGCTGCTCGTCGGTCAGCCCGGTCGAGTTCTCGGCGGGCTGGTTCGCGTACAGCGCCTGCAGGAAGGCGTAGGCGTTGTCAGGGTCGGCGGCGGCAACGGCGTACATCGCGCTCGCGGCGCGGCTGGAGTACTCGGTGCCCTGCGAGAGGCGGTCGAGGATCGCGACCGGGTACACGTTCAATGTGATGTCGCCCGATGCGACGAGACCCTGGATCGTCTCGCCCTCCGTCTGCTCGAACTGGTTGCAGTAGGGGCACATGAAGTCGATGTACGTGTCGACGGTGTGCTCGCCGGTGCCGAAGGAGATCGCCCCCGTGGACGCGTCGATGTTGGATGCCTCGGGGGCCTTGCCCGGGTCCGAAGCCATGTTGTTGAACACGACGACGAGGCCTCCGACGGCCACGATGGCGACGACAGCGATGACGCTGATCCAGATCGCGAACCAGTTTGTCTTGCCCTTTGCCGCTGCCATGACGCTCTTTCCTACTCGATTTCGACCGGCTTCACACCATACGGAGCAAGCCCCGCGGCTCCGCCGTCAGGGGCCGTGAGAACCCAGATTCCTCCATCATGGACGGCGACGCTATGTTCCCAGTGGGAGCCGGCTGAGCCATCGACGGTGGAGACCGTCCAGTCGTCCTCTTCGACGAAGGTCGCCTCGGAGCCCGCGACCACCATGGGCTCGATGGCGAGCACGAGACCGGGCTGGATACGCGGCCCCGGATCGGGGACGCGGTAGTTGAACACCGAGGGCGCCTCGTGCATCTTGCGGCCGATCCCGTGGCCGACGTAGTCGCGCAGGATGCCGTACTCCCCCGCCGCAGTGATGTGATCCTCGATCGCGGCGCCGATCTCACCGATGTGGCGTCCTGTCGCCATCGCGGCGATCCCGGCCCACATGGAACCCTCTGTGATGCGAGAGAGCTCCTGCCGGGCCGCGACGAGCTCGGGCCGGTCGGGGTCGGGCAGCACGATCGTGATCGCGGAGTCGCCGTTCCACCCCCGGAACTGCGCTCCCGCATCGATCGACACGATGTCTCCCGCTTCGAGCACCCGGTCACCGGGGATCCCGTGCACGACCTGTTCGTTGACCGAGACGCACGTCGTGTGGCGGTAGCCGCGCACGAGTTGGAAGTTCGACTCCGCGCCTCGTCCGGTGATCACGGCTGCGGCCGCCGCATCCAACTCGGCCGTCGTCACGCCGGGGGCGATCATCTCGCGCACCGCCTGGAGAGCGGCGGCGGTGATGAGCCCCGGCTCGATCATCTGGCGCAGCTGCGCCGGGGTCTTGTAGATGGAGCGTCGCAGCACGGCTCAGGATGCCGGCGTCAGCCCGCGGGCGATGAGGGCCGTGAGGATGCGCTCGGTGATGACATCGAGGGAGCCGATCCCGTCGATGGCGACGACGAGCCCGCGCTCGCGATACACATCGAGGATCGGGGCCGTCTCGCTCTCGTAGATGCCCAGGCGATGCGCGATCACCTCGGCGGTGTCGTCCGTGCGGCCCTGCTCCTCGGCGCGCTTGGTCAGGCGGGCGATGCTCTCCTCGCGAGGCACATCCAGCTCGATCACGGCGTCGAGGCTCTCGCCGCGCGGCTCCAGGAACGCGTCGAGATCGCCCACCTGGCCGAGGTTGCGGGGGTAGCCGTCGAGCAGGAAACCGGGCGCCGCATCGTCCTGCGCGAGCCGGTCGCGCACGACCGCGCTGGTCAGCTCGTCGGGCACGAGGTTGCCTGCGGCGATGATCGCCTGGACCTGCTGGCCGAGCTCGGTGCCCTCCGAGATGTTCGCGCGGAACACGTCTCCCGTCGATACCGCCGGGACGCCGAACGCCTCGGCGATGCGCACACCCTGTGTGCCCTTGCCGGAGCCCTGCGGCCCCACGATCAACAGGCGCGCGGTCATCGCAGGAGCCCTTCGTAGTGACGCTGCTGGAGCTGGGCGTCGATCTGCTTCACGGTCTCGAGCCCGACGCCGACCATGATGAGGATCGAGGTGCCGCCGAACGGGAAGTTCTGGTTCGCCCCCACCGTCGCCAGAGCGATCAGCGGGATGAGTGCGACCAGACCGAGATAGATCGAGCCGGGGAGAGTGATGCGGGTGAGCACGTAGTCGAGATACTCAGCGGTGGGACGGCCGGCGCGGATGCCGGGAATGAACCCGCCGTACTTCTTCATGTTGTCGGCGACGTCGACCGGGTTGAAGGTGATCGCGACGTAGAAGTAGGTGAACCCGACGATCAGCAGGAAGTACAGCAGCCAGTACAGCGGGTGGTCGCCACGCGTGAGGTAGTTCTGGATCCAGACCACCCAGCCCGGCAGTGCGCCGTCGGCGTCCGGGGTCTGGTTGAACTGCGAGATCAGCGCGGGGATGTACAGAAGCGACGAGGCGAAGATGACGGGCACGACACCGGCCATGTTGACCTTGATCGGGATGTAGGTGTTCGTTCCGCCGTACGTGCGACGGCCCACCATCCGCTTCGCGTACTGCACGGGGATGCGGCGCTGGGACTGTTCGACGAAGACCACGAGCGCCACGATCACGACGCCGACCGCGAGCACGAGCAGGAAGACCTCGAAACCGCGTGCCTGCCAGATCGACCACATCGCGGCCGGGAAGGTCGCGGCGATGGACGTGAAGATCAGCAGCGACATTCCGTTACCGATGCCGCGCTCGGTGACGAGCTCGGCGAACCACATGATGAGGCCCGTACCAGCGGTCATCGTGATGATCATGAGCAGCTGAGCCCACCATGCGTCGTTGGTCAGCAGCTGCTCGCACGAGGCGACACCGGTGTTGCCGAAGAGCTGGCCGCTGCGCGCGACGGTCACGAGCGTCGTGGACTGCAGCAGGGCGAGCGCGATCGTCAGGTAGCGCGTGTACTGCGTCAGGCGCGCCTGACCCGACTGACCCTCCTTGTAGAGGGTCTCGAAGTGGGGGATGACCACGCGCAGCAGCTGGACGATGATCGTCGCGGTGATGTAGGGCATGACGCCCAGCGCGAAGATCGACAGCTGAAGAAGCGCGCCGCCCGAGAAGAGGTTGACCAGCGACAGCACGCCCTGCGTGTTCGACGTGTCGGCGAGACACGACTGAACGTTCGGGAAGTCAACGAACGGCGACGGCACGTGCGCACCGAGACGGTACAGCACGATGATGCCCAGGGTGAAAGCGATCTTCCGACGCAGGTCAGGCGTGCGGAACACGCGCGCGATGGCGCTGAACACGTGGATTCCTCCAGAAAGGGTTCCCGGCGCAGGAGGCGCACAGATCACCAGGGTATCCCACCCCGCGTGTGACCGAGCGGCCGCATCCTCCGGGTATGCGACAGGGGCCGGAGAGATCCTCCGGCCCCTGCACGCGGCTTACTTGACGGTGCCGCCCGCGGCGACGATCTTCTGCTCGGCCGAGCCGGAGACCTTGTCGACCTCGACGTTCAGCTTCACCGAGATCTCGCCGGTGCCGAGCACCTTGACCTTCTCGTTCTTGCGAACCGCACCCTTGGCGACCAGGTCGACGACGGTCACGTCGCCACCGGTCGGGTACAGCTCCGCGAGCTTGTCCAGGTTCACGACCTGGTACTCGACGCGGAACGGGTTCTTGAACCCGCGCAGCTTCGGGGTGCGCATGTGCAGCGGCATCTGCCCACCCTCGAAGCCGGCCTTCACCTGGTAGCGGGCCTTCTGACCCTTGGTGCCACGGCCGGCGGTCTTACCCTTGGAGCCCTCACCACGACCGACGCGGGTCTTGGCGGTGTTGGATCCGGGGACGGGACGAAGGTGGTGAACCTTCAGCACGCCCGGACGCGCCACGGCGACGTCCTTCTTCTCCACCTTGGGCGCTGCGGCCTTCTTGGCGGCGGGCTTACGGGTCGTCTTGGCAGCGGGCTTCTCAGCCGTCTGCTCGACGTTCTCGTTCTCAGCCATTAGTCGATCTCCTCAACCTTCACGAGGTGAGCGACGGCCTTGACGTACCCGCGCGTCTGCGCGTCGTCGGGGCGGACGACCGAGTCGCCGATCCGCTTGAGGCCGAGGCTGCGCAGCGTGTCACGCTGGTTCTGCTTCTCGCTCACCTTGGACTTGACCTGCGTGACCTTCAGACGCTGAGCCATCAGGCACCTACCTTCGATGCGGCCGCGGCCTCAGCCTCGGCGCGAACCAGACGGGCCGGAGCGACCTGGTCGAAGTCGAGGCCACGACGGGCTGCCACCTGACGCGGCTCTTCGAGCTGCTTCAGGGCCTCGACGGTCGCGTGCACGATGTTGATCGTGTTCGACGAGCCGAGGGACTTCGAGAGGACGTCGTGGATACCGGCGCACTCGAGCACGGCGCGCACGGGGCCACCGGCGATAACACCGGTACCGGCAGCAGCGGGGCGCAGCAGGACGACGCCCGCGGCAGCCTCACCCTGGACCGGGTGCGGGATGGTCGATCCCGTGCGGGGGACGCGGAAGAAGTTGCGCTTGGCTTCCTCGACACCCTTCGAGATCGCGAGCGGGACCTCGCGGGCCTTGCCGTAGCCGACACCCACCACACCGTTGCCGTCACCGACGACAACGAGAGCGGTGAAGCTGAAGCGACGGCCACCCTTGACGACCTTCGACACACGGTTGATGGTCACGACGCGCTCGAGGAACTGGCTCTCCGAGCGGTCGCGCGACCCGCGGTCACGCTGGTTGGCGTTGCGCTCACGGCCACCGCGACGCGGCTCCCGCTCACGCTCGGCGGGCGCCGTCTCCGTCGCCGCCGCCTGAGTGGCATCGGTCACTTCGGTCTCCTGGTTGGTGTTCGTTGCATCGCTCACAGGTTCAGCCCTCCTTCGCGGGCGCCCTCGGCGATCGCGGCGACACGACCGGCGTAGCGGTTGCCGCCACGGTCGAAGACGACGTCGGCAACGCCGGCCGCCTTCGCGCGCTCGGCGACGAGCTCGCCGACCTTGCGGGCCTTCGAGGTCTTGTCACCGTCGAAGCCGCGCAGATCGGTCTCGAGGGTGGACGCACTGGCCACGGTGTGGCCCTTGCTGTCGTCGACGACCTGCACGAAGACGTGGCGGGCCGAACGGGTCACGACGAGGCGGGGGCGCTCGGCGGTGCCGACGATCTTCTTGCGAAGACGCGAGTGGCGACGAGCGCGGGCCTCGGACTTGGAAGTCACGGCCATGGTTACTTACCAGCCTTTCCGGCCTTGCGCCGGACGACCTCGCCGGCGTAGCGCACACCCTTGCCCTTGTACGGCTCGGGCTTGCGGATCTTGCGGATGTTGGCAGCTGCCTCACCGACGGCCTGCTTGTCGATCCCGCTCACGGTGAGCTTGTTGTTGCCCTCGACCGTGAACGTGATGCCCGCAGGCGGGTCGACCAGGACGGGGTGCGAGAAGCCCAGCGCGAACTCGACGGACGAGCCCTTCTGCGCGACGCGGTAACCCGTGCCGACGACCTCGAGACCCTTGGTGTAGCCCTGGGTGACGCCGATGATGTTGTTGTTGATGAGCGTGCGGGTCAGGCCGTGAAGCGACCGCGACTCGCGCTCGTCGTCGGGGCGGGTGACGAGAACCTGGTTCTCCTCGACCTTGACCTCGATCGGGTGGGCAGCGGTGAGCGTGAGCTCGCCCTTCGGGCCCTTGACGGAGACATCCTGACCGGACACCGAGACGGTGACGCCGACGGGGATGTCGATGGGAAGACGTCCGATACGCGACATATCAGGTCACCACACGTAGGCGAGGACTTCCCCACCCACGCCCTTCGACTCGGCCTGACGGTCCGTGAGGAGGCCAGAGGAGGTGGACAGGATCGCGACGCCGAGGCCGCCGAGGACCTTGGGGATCTCGGTCGACTTCGCGTACACGCGCAGGCCGGGCTTCGACACGCGCTTGATGCCGGCGATCGACCGCTCGCGGTTGGGGCCGTACTTCAGCGTGAGCGTCAGCGTCTGGCCGACACGCGCGTCGGTGACCTCCCAGCCGGAGATGTAGCCCTCCTGCTGGAGGATCTCGGCGATGTGGGTCTTGAGCTTGGAGCTCGGCAGCGACACGGAGTCGTGGTGCGCCGAGTTCGCGTTGCGCAGACGGGTCAGCAGATCTGCGACCGGGTCTGTCATCGTCATGATGGTTTTCCTTTGTTCACCAGGTTTCGACCGCCGTTACACGACGGCCGACCTGTGGTGGATGCCGACGGGTGTCGGCACGGGGGTGTTACGCCTGGCGGAACGGGAAGCCGAGGTGACGCAGCAGAGCGCGACCCTCGTCGTCCGTGTTCGCCGTCGTGACGATCGTGATGTCGAAGCCGCGGACGCGATCGATCTTGTCCTGGTCGATCTCGTGGAAGACCGACTGCTCCTGCAGACCGAACGTGTAGTTGCCGTGGCCGTCGAACTGGCGGTCGTTCAGACCGCGGAAGTCGCGGATGCGGGGCAGCGCGAGGTTCACGAGACGGTCGATGAACTCCCAGGCGCGGTCGCCGCGCAGGGTGACGTGCGCACCGATGGCCTGACCCTCACGCAGCTTGAACTGCGCGATGGACTTGCGGGCCTTGGTGACGACCGGCTTCTGACCGGTGATCTTGGTGAGGTCGTCGACCGCACCATCGATCACCTTGCTGTCGCGAGCTGCCTCGCCGACACCGGTGTTCACGACGACCTTGACCAGGCCGGGGATCTGCATGACGTTCGCGTAACCGAACTCGTCCTGCATCGCCTTCTTGATCTCGGCGTTGTACTTCTGCTTCAGGCGGGGCTGGGTCTTGCCAGCCTCCGCGGCAGTGGCGGTGCTCATCAGAGGTCCTTACCTGACTTCTTCGCGTAGCGCACGCGGACGGTGCGCTTGACGCCGTCCTTGACCTGCTCCTCGACGCGACGGCCGACACGGGTCGGCTTCTTGGTCGAGGGGTCGACGAGGGCGACGTTGGAGATGTGGATGGGGGCTTCGGTCGTCTCGATGCCGCCGGTCTTGGTGCCGCGCTGGGTCTGACCGACCCGCGTGTGCTTGGTGACGTAGTTGACGCCCTCGACGATGACGCGGTTCTGCTCGGTCAGGACCTTGCGGACCTTGCCCTGCTTGCCGCGGTCGCCGCCCTTGTCCTGCTTCTTACCAGTGATGACCTGAACCAGGTCACCTGCCTTGATCTTGGCCATGAGGGTCAGATCACCTCCGGAGCGAGCGAGACGATCTTCATGAACTTCTTGTCACGAAGCTCGCGACCGACCGGGCCGAAGATACGGGTGCCGCGGGGCTCCCCGTCGTTCTTCAGGATGACGGCGGCGTTCTCGTCGAACTTGATGTAGGAACCGTCGGGACGACGGGTCTGCTTGACGGTACGGACGACGACGGCCTTGACCACGTCGCCCTTCTTGACGTTGCCGCCGGGGATCGCGTCCTTGACCGTGGCGACGATGACGTCGCCCAGGCCGGCGTAGCGCCGGTTGGAGCCGCCGAGCACACGGATCGTGAGCAGCTCTTTGGCGCCGGTGTTGTCGGCGACCTTGAGGCGGGATTCGTTCTGAATCACTTGTTACTCCTTGGATTCCAAGTAAGCCCGAGGCTTACTTGGCCTTCTCGAGGATCTCGACCAGGCGCCAGCGCTTGGTGGCGCTCAGCGGGCGGGTCTCGTTGATGAGCACCAGGTCGCCGATGCCGGCGGTGTTGCCCTCGTCGTGCGCCTTGACCTTGGAGGTGCGGCGGATGACCTTGCCGTAGAGCGGGTGCTTCACGCGGTCCTCGACCTCGACGACGATGGTCTTGTCCATCTTGTCGCTGACGACGTAGCCGCGGCGCGCCTTGCGGTAGCCACGGGCGGCCGCGTCACGGACGTCGTGCTCCGAGCTCTCGTGCCCAGCGGTCTGCTCGACCTCTGCTGCCTTCTTCGTGGTGGCCATCACTCAGCCTCTCCTTCGGCGGCGGCCGAGGTGTCCTCGGTCTTCTTCGCCTTCGTCTTCTTCGCCTTCGCCGGCTCAGCGGCGACGGGCGTGGCACGGATGCCCAGCTCGCGCTCGCGGATCACGGTGTAGAGCCGCGCGATGTCGCGCTTGACCGCACGGATGCGGCCGTGGCTCTCGAGCTGGCCGGTGGCCGACTGGAAGCGCAGGTTGAACAGCTCTTCCTTGGCCTTGCGCAGCTCCTCGACGAGGCGCTGGTCTTCGAACGTGTCGAGCTCGCTCGGGGCGAGCTGCTTGGTGCCGATCGCCATTACGCGTCGCCCTCCTCGCGCTTGATGATGCGTGCCTTCAGCGGCAGCTTGTGGATGGCACGGGTCAGCGCCTCGCGAGCGAGCTGCTCGTTGACGCCCGCGACCTCGAACAGGACGCGGCCCGGCTTGACGTTCGCGACCCACCACTCGGGCGAGCCCTTACCCGAACCCATGCGGGTCTCAGCGGGCTTCTTGGTCAGCGGACGGTCGGGGTAGATGTTGATCCACACCTTTCCACCACGCTTGATGTGACGGGTCATCGCGATACGGGCGGACTCGATCTGACGGTTCGTCACGTAAGCGGGCGTCAGCGCCTGGATGCCGAACTCGCCGAACGACACCTGGGTGCCGCCGGTGGCCTGGCCGTCACGCTTCGGGTGGTGCTGCTTGCGGTACTTGACCTTACGGGGAATAAGCATCAGGCAGACGCTCCTTCTGCGACGGGGGCCTCGTTGCGGGGGCCACGACGGCGGTCGCCACCGCGGTCGTCACGACCGCGCGACTTCGGCGCGTTGGCCTGCTCGCGAGCGAGTTCCTTGTTGGTGAGGTCGCCCTTGTAGATCCAGACCTTCACGCCGATGCGGCCGAAGGTGGTCTTGGCCTCGTAGAAGCCGTAGTCGATGTTCGCGCGCAGGGTGTGCAGGGGCACACGGCCTTCGCGGTAGAACTCCGAGCGGCTCATCTCGGCGCCGCCGAGGCGCCCGGAGACCTGGATGCGGATGCCCTTGGCGCCGGCGCGCTGAGCGCCCTGCAGGCCCTTGCGCATCGCGCGGCGGAACGCCACACGAGCGGAGAGCTGCTCGGCGATGCCCTGCGCGACCAGCTGAGCGTCGGCCTCGGGGTTCTTGACCTCGAGGATGTTCAGCTGGATCTGCTTGCCGGTGAGCTTCTCGAGGTCGCCGCGGATGCGCTCGGCCTCCGCACCACGACGGCCGATCACGATGCCGGGACGCGCGGTGTGGATGTCGACGCGCACGCGGTCACGGGTGCGCTCGATCTCGATGTTGCTCACGCCTGCACGGTCGAGGCTCGACAGCAGGAGCTTACGGATCTTGATGTCCTCGGCCACGTAGTCGGCGTAGCGCTGTCCGGGCTTCGTCGAGTCCGAGAACCACCGCGACACGTGGTCGGTGGTGATGCCGAGGCGGAAGCCGTACGGGTTGACTTTCTGTCCCATTACTTGCTCGCCTTCTTGCTCTGGGCCGGGGCGGACTCTGCCACCTCGGGCGTCGCCAGGACGACGGTGATGTGGCTGGTGCGCTTCTTGATCTGGAACGCGCGGCCCTGGGCGCGGGGCTGGAAACGCTTGAGCGTCGTGCCCTCGTCGACGAACGCGTTCTTGACGAACAGATCCTGCTCGTCGAAGAACTCGCCTGCCGCATCCGCCTTCACACGGGCGTTCGCGATCGCCGAGGCGACCAGCTTGTAGATGGGCTCGCTGGCGCTCTGCTGCGCGAACTTCAGGATCGCGAGAGCTTCTTCAGCCTGCTTGCCCTTGATGAGAGCGACGACACGACGAGCCTTCTGAGGGGTCACGCGGATGTGTCGCACGCGTGCGATGGACTCCACCATTTCTTCTCCTCTGCGTCACCGCGTCAGCGGCGACGGCCCTTCTTGTCGTCCTTCACGTGGCCGCGGAAGGTGCGGGTGGGCGCGAACTCGCCCAGCTTGTGGCCGACCATGGTCTCGCTCACGAACACAGGGATGTGCTTGCGACCGTCGTGGACCGCGATCGTGTGACCGAGCATCGCGGGCACGATCATGGATCGGCGCGACCAGGTCTTGATGACGTTCTTGGAACCCGCCTCGTTCTGCGAGACAACCTTGCGAAGCAGGTGCTCGTCGACGAAGGGGCCCTTCTTCAGACTGCGTGGCATCTTCTTGACTCCTACTTGCGCTTCTTGCCGGCGGTGCGACGGCGGACGATGTACTTGTCGCTTTCCTTGTTGGCGTGGCGGGTGCGGCCCTCGGCCTTACCCCACGGCGTGACCGGGTGGCGTCCACCGCTGGTCTTGCCCTCGCCACCACCGTGCGGGTGGTCGACCGGGTTCATCGCGACACCGCGGACGGTCGGGCGAACGCCCTTCCAGCGCTTGCGGCCGGCCTTGCCCCAGTTGATGTTCGACTGCTCGGCGTTGCCGACCTCGCCGATCGTCGCGCGGCAGCGCGCGTCGACGTTGCGGATCTCGCCGGAGGGCAGTCGCAGCTGCGCGTAGGGACCGTCCTTCGCGACCAGGCGCACGCTGGCGCCGGCCGAACGCGCCATCTTCGCGCCGCCGCCGGGGCGGAGCTCGATGGCGTGGATCACGGTACCGGTCGGGATGTTGCGCAGCGGCAGGTTGTTGCCGGGCTTGATGTCAGCGCCGGCGCCCGACTCCACGACATCACCCTGCTGCAGCTTGTTCGGCGCGAGGATGTAACGCTTCTCGCCGTCCACGTAGTGCAGCAGCGCGATGCGCGCGGTGCGGTTGGGGTCGTACTCGATGTGAGCGACCTTCGCGTTGATTCCGTCCTTGTCGTTGCGACGGAAGTCGATCACGCGGTACTGGCGCTTGTGGCCACCACCGATGTGACGCGTCGTGATGCGGCCCTGGTTGTTACGTCCACCGGTCTTGCTCAGCGGGCGCAGCAGGGACTTCTCGGGCGTCGATCGCGTGATCTCGGCGAAGTCCGCCACCGACGAGCCGCGACGACCGGGGGTCGTCGGCTTGTACTTGCGAATAGCCATAATCTGTGTCCTCTATCCCGACCGTCAGCCGACTGCCGTGAAGATGTCGATGGTGCCCGACTTCAGGGTGACGATGGCGCGCTTGGTGTCCTTGCGCTTGCCGATGCCGAAGCGGGTGCGACGGGCCTTGCCGACGCGGTTGATCGTGTTGACCGAAGCGACCTTCACGCCGAAGATCTTCTCGATGGCGAGCTTGATCTCGGTCTTGTTGGCGCGGGTGTCCACGTAGAACGTGTACTTGCCCTCGTCGATCAGCCCGTAGCTCTTCTCGGAGACGACCGGCTTCAGGATGATGTCGCGCGGGTCCTTGTTCACGGCGGTCATGCCGAGACCTCCTCGGTGGCGGTCCGCGACGCGACGAACGCGTCGTAGGCGGCCTTGGTGAAGACGATGTCGTCGGAGACGAGCACGTCGTAGGCGTTCAGCTGGTCGAAGGCGAGCACGTGGACGTACGCGAGGTTGCGCACGCTCAGCAGGCTCAGCTCATCGTCACGCTCGATGACGACGAGAACGTTCTTCGCGGGGGTCAGCGTGTTCAGCACCGCGGCAGCGGCCTTCGTCGAGGGAGCACCCTCGACGCCGAACGAGTCGACGATGTGCAGACGCTCGCCGCGAGCACGATCGCTCAGCGCACCCAGGAGGGCGGCCGCGATCATCTTCTTGGGCGTGCGCTGCGAGTAGTTGCGCGGCTTCGGACCGTGGACGATGCCACCGCCGGTCATGTGCGGCGCACGGATCGAGCCCTGACGGGCGTTACCCGTGCCCTTCTGCTTGAAGGGCTTGCGGCCGGCACCGGAGACCTCGCCACGACGCTTCGTCGAGTGCGTGCCCTGGCGAGCCGCCGCGAGCTGCGCGACGACGACCTGGTGGATGAGGGGGATGTTCGTCTTGACGTCGAACAGGGCGGCGGGCAGCTCAACGGAGCCGGCCTTCTTGCCGTCTGCCTTCACGACGTCGAGCGCGAGAGTCGAGTCAGCCATGTTCTCAGGCACCCTTCACTGCGTTGCGGACGTAGACGATGCGGCCACGAGCGCCGGGCACAGCGCCCTTGACGAGCAGCAGACCCTTCTCGGCGTCGACGGCGTGCACCGTGAGGTTGAGGACGGTCACGCGCTCGCCACCCATGCGGCCGGCCATGCGCATGCCCTTGAAGACGCGGCTGGGCGTCGAGGAGGCACCGATGGAACCGGGCTTGCGGTGGTTGCGGTGCGCACCGTGGGAGGCGGAGACACCCTTGAAGTTGTGGCGCTTCATGACACCCGCGGTGCCCTTGCCCTTGCTGGTGCCGACGACGTCGACCAGCTTGCCCGCTTCGAAGACACCGTCGACCGTGAGCTCCTGACCGAGTGAGTAGTCAGCGGCGTTCGCGGTGCGGATCTCGGTGACGTGGCGGCGCGGCGTGACGCCGGCAGCCTCGAAGTGGCCCTCGAGGGGCTTGGTGACCTTGCGGGGGTCGATCTGGCCCGCGGCGATCTGAACGGCGTTGTAGCCGTCCTTCTCGGGGGTGCGGATCTGCGTGACCACGTTCGGCGTGATCTGGATGACCGTCACGGGGACGAGCTTGCCCTGCTCGTTCCAGACCTGGGTCATGCCGAGCTTGGTGCCCAGGAGGCCCTGGGAGATCTTGGAGTTGATGTCAGCCATGTCGAACCTCAGAGCTTGATCTCGATGTTGACGTCGGCCGGAAGGTCGAGACGCATCAGCGAGTCGACGGCCTTGGGCGTCGGGTCGATGATGTCGATGAGGCGCTTGTGGGTGCGCATCTCGAAGTGCTCGCGGCTGTCCTTGTACTTGTGGGGCGACCGGATGACGACCACGACGTTCTTCTCGGTCGGCAGCGGCACGGGGCCGACGACGGTGGCGCCGGCTCGGGTCACGGTGTCGACGATCTTGCGCGCCGAGCTGTCGAGCCCCGCGTGATCGTACGACTTCAGGCGAATGCGGATCTTCTGTCCCGCCATAGTCTGCTCACTCTCTTTCTCGCGTCATACCTCTGAGGGCATCGGACGCACGGTGACGCTTGCGCGCCGGGCACTTCTCCCGCTTTCGCGGTGATGCTGCACCACTGTTCTCGTGTCAAACCGACGTCTTCCGACGCCGGCCCCGCACTCCACGCGCAGTGCACGCCCGTTTCCGGGAAGAAGTGTGGGAGATGTCGTTCTGCTGCCCGCGGCCTAGACCCCGCGCCCGAAGCGCTGGTCTATGCACTGCCCTGGCAGTGATCCGGGCAGCAAAGCACCCGGAGTGTGGAACCTGACTAGTCTACGTGTCGCCCGGGCGTGTCGCAAACTCGGGCGTGTCGGGGCGGCGTGTCGAGAACGAACGACAGAACCCCCGGGCCGTGGCCCGGGGGTTCTGTCGTTGACTGTCGTGTGTCAGGCTCCCTGGCGCTGACGACGCACGGCGAACACGGTGACCGCGAGGCCGCCGAGCAGCAGTACGCCGCCGCCGATCCAGACGCCCATCAGCGAACCACTGTCGACACCGGTCGCGGGCAGACCCGAGCCGGAGCCGGTGCCGCCGCTTCCCGTGCCCACGGCGAAGCTCGTGGTCTCGGTGACGGTGACGCCGTTCTTCTGGCCGGTCACCGAGATGTCGTAGGATCCGGTCGCATTCGAGGGCAGTTTGACGTTGAACGATGCGTTGCCCGACGCACTCGTCGTGGTGTTAAACGTCGGCGACGAACTCACGGCCAGCTTGACGGAGGCCTGCGTGATACCGGCACCGTTCTCGCCGGTGACGACGAAGCTGATCGGCGTGTTGCCGTCGAAGGCGGTGGCGACGAGCGTCACCGTGCCGCCGGGGGTGGGGGCACCGGAGACAGCCGCGTCGGGCGATCCGGGCGTGGGAACGTAGGCCTGCGCTGCCGCGGGAGCGGCAACGAGGGCAGCAGCGGTCAGCACGACCGCTGCGATCTTGGTGCGAAGGCTCTTCATTTTCAACTCCGTGGGGGTGTGAGGCGCGGCCTCAGTGGGTACCAGGATGGTCCGGGAGTTGGACTGGATAAGAATCGCCCAGCCTACCCCCGCAGCCCACGCTAGCTCTTCTCCCAGCCCGCTCACAAGTCGGGGGCGGGTTATGCGGCCTTTCTTTACGTCTCCGTAATCTCGCGGTCAGTGCCGAAACGACCCGAAAAGCCGACAGGGGCCGGGCCCGAAGGCCCGACCCCTGTCGGCGAAGTCCGAAGGACTTACTTGAGGATCTTGGTCACCGTGCCGGCGCCGACGGTGCGGCCACCCTCACGGATCGCGAAGCCGAGGCCCTCTTCCATGGCGATCGGCTGGATGAGCTCGACCGACATCTCCGTGGTGTCACCGGGCATGACCATCTCGGTGCCCTCGGGCAGCGTGATGACGCCGGTCACGTCCGTGGTACGGAAGTAGAACTGCGGACGGTAGTTCGTGAAGAACGGGTTGTGACGGCCGCCCTCCTCCTTGGACAGGATGTACGCCGTGCCCTCGAAGTTGGTGTGCGGGGTGACCGAACCGGGCTTGACGACGACCTGACCACGCTCGACGTCGTCACGCTTGGTGCCGCGAAGGAGCAGACCACAGTTCTCGCCGGCCCACGCCTCGTCGAGCTGCTTGTGGAACATCTCGATACCGGTGACGATCGTCTTCTGCGTCGGACGGATGCCGACGATCTCGACCTCGGAGTTGATCGCCAGGGTGCCACGCTCGGCGCGGCCCGTGACGACGGTGCCACGACCGGTGATCGTGAAGACGTCCTCGATGGGCATCAGGAACGGCTTGTCCTTGTCGCGCACCGGGTCCGGGATGGACTCGTCGACGGCCTCCATGAGCTCGACGATCGAGTTGACCCACTTCTCGTCACCCTCGAGAGCCTTCAGGCCCGAGACGCGGACGACGGGGGCGTTGTCGCCGTCGAAGTCCTGCGACGAGAGCAGCTCGCGAACCTCGAGCTCGACGAGCTCCAGGATCTCCTCGTCGTCGACCATGTCGCTCTTGTTCAGCGCGACGAGCAGGTACGGCACGCCGACCTGCTTGGCCAGCAGAACGTGCTCGCGGGTCTGAGCCATCGGGCCGTCGGTGGCGGCGACCACGAGGATCGCGCCGTCCATCTGAGCGGCACCGGTGATCATGTTCTTGATGTAGTCAGCGTGACCGGGAGCGTCGACGTGAGCGTAGTGACGCTTGGGCGTCTCGTACTCGACGTGCGAGATGTTGATCGTGATGCCGCGCTGGCGCTCTTCGGGAGCGGAGTCGATCGACGCGAAGTCGCGCTGCACGTTGGTGGCCGACGGGAACTTGTCGGCGAGCACCTTCGAGATCGCGGCGGTGAGCGTGGTCTTGCCGTGGTCGACGTGACCGATCGTTCCGATGTTCACGTGCGGCTTGGTCCGCTCGAACTTGGCCTTAGCCACTGGGTCCTCCTCAGGACGTCGTGTAGAGACTCCGGTCGCTGGGTTGCGACCGGCTCGCTACGGGGATTGTTCTCAGTGTAATAGAGAGGGGTCGTGTGAAGTTGTGAGCCAGAAGTGCGGACGGGACGAAACCGCCCCGTCCGCAGACGAGACCTCCGAGGAGATTACTCGCCCTTCGTCTTCTGAACGATCTCGTCCATGACGTTACGCGGCACCTCGGCGTAGCTGTCGAACTCCATGGAGTAGACAGCGCGACCGGAGGTCTTGGACCGCAGGTCACCGATGTAACCGAACATCTCGGACAGCGGGACGTTGGCACGGACGACCTTGACGCCGGCCGCATCCTCCATCGACTGGATCTGGCCGCGACGGGAGTTCAGGTCACCGATGACGTCGCCCATGTACTCCTCGGGAGTACGCACCTCGACGGCCATGATCGGCTCGAGGATGACGGGGTTCGCCTTGCGCACGGCCTCCTTGAAGCCCATGGAGCCCGCGATCTTGAACGCCATCTCCGAGGAGTCGACGTCGTGCGAGGCGCCATCGAGCAGGATCGCCTTCACGCCCACCATGGGGAAGCCGGCGAGCACGCCGACGTTCATGGCGTCCTGGAAGCCCTGATCGGTGGGGCTGATGTACTCGCGCGGGATCCGGCCACCCGTGACCTTGTTCTCGAACTCGTACGTCTTGTCCGCCGTGACCTCGAGGGGCTCCAGCGCGAATTGGATCTTGGCGAACTGACCCGAACCACCGGTCTGCTTCTTGTGCGTGTAGTCGTGGCGCTCGACGGTCTTGCGGATCGTCTCGCGGTACGCGACCTGGGGCTTTCCGACGTTGGCCTCGACCTTGAACTCGCGCTTCATGCGGTCGACGAGGATGTCGAGGTGGAGCTCGCCCATGCCCTTGATGACCGTCTGTCCGGTCTCGGCGTTCTGCTCGACGCGGAACGTCGGGTCCTCTTCGGCGAGCTTCTGGATCGCGAGACCCAGCTTCTCCTGGTCGGCCTTGGTCTTGGGCTCGATGGCGACCTCGATGACCGGCTCCGGGAACGTCATCGACTCGAGGACGACCTGGTTGGTGCTGTCGGAGAGGGTGTCACCGGTGGTGGTGTCCTTCAGACCGATGACCGCGTAGATGTGACCGGCGGTCACCGAGTCGACGGGCATCTCCTTGTTGGCGTGCATCTGGAAGATCTTCCCGATGCGCTCCTTCTTGCCCTTGGTCGCGTTGACGACCTGCGCACCGGAGTCGAGGTGACCCGAGTACACGCGGATGTAGGTCAGACGACCGAAGAAGGGGTGCGTGACGATCTTGAACGCGAGGGCCGCGAACGGCTCGTCACGGTCGGCGTGACGCTCGATGACGATCTCTTCGTCCTTGGGGTCGTGCGCCTCGATGGCGGGCACGTCCAGGGGCGAGGGGAGGTAGTCGACCACAGCGTCCAGCATCGGCTGCACACCGCGGTTCTTGAACGCCGAGCCACACAGGACCGGGTACACCTCGGAGTTGATCGTGAGCTTGCGAATCGCGCCCTTGATCTCGGCCAGCGAGAGCTCCTCGCCGCCGAAGTACTTCTCGAGCAGCGCCTCGTCGCTCTCGGCGACCGTCTCGAGCAGCTTCTCGCGGTACTCGGCGGCACGATCTGCGAGGTCGGCCGGGATCTCCTGGATCTCGTACTTCGCACCCATGGTGACGTCACCCTTGGCATCGCCGGGCCACACCAGGGCGCGCATCTCGACGAGGTCGATGACGCCGACGAAGTCGTTCTCGGCACCGATGGGCAGCTGCAGCACGAGCGGCTTGGCCTTGAGTCGGTTCACGATGGTGTCGACGGTGAAGTAGAAGTCGGCGCCCAGCTTGTCCATCTTGTTGACGAAGCAGATGCGCGGCACGTCGTACTTGTCGGCCTGACGCCACACCGTCTCGGACTGGGGCTCGACGCCCTCCTTGCCGTCGAAGACGGCGACGGCACCGTCGAGCACGCGCAGCGAGCGCTCGACCTCGACCGTGAAGTCCACGTGGCCGGGGGTGTCGATGATGTTGATCTGGTTCTTGTTCCAGAAGCAGGTCACAGCGGCGGAGGTGATCGTGATGCCACGCTCCTGCTCCTGCTCCATCCAGTCGGTGGTCGCAGCGCCGTCGTGCGTCTCACCGATCTTGTGGTTGACGCCCGTGTAGAAGAGGATGCGCTCGGTCGTCGTCGTCTTGCCGGCATCGATGTGCGCCATGATGCCGATGTTGCGGACCTTGTTGAGGTCGGTGAGCACTTCTTGTGCCACGGGATGTCCTTACGTGTTGTCGGGTGCGCCGGCCGGGGCGGTGGCCCCGGCCGGCGCCGAGCTGCTGATTACCAGCGGTAGTGCGCGAAGGCGCGGTTCGACTCGGCCATCTTGTGGGTGTCTTCGCGGCGCTTGACCGCGGCACCGAGGCCGTTCGAGGCGTCGAGGATCTCGTTCTGCAGACGCTCGGTCATCGTCTTCTCACGACGACCCTTCGCGTAGCTGACGAGCCAGCGCAGCGCCAGGGTGTTGGCGCGGTGCGGCTTGACCTCGACCGGCACCTGGTAGGTCGAGCCACCGACACGGCGGCTCTTGACCTCGAGGGTGGGACGGACGTTGTCGAGCGCCTTCTTCAGCGTCGCGACCGCGTCCTGGCCGTTCTTGGCCTCGACGCCGCGCAGCGCCGTGTAGACGATCGACTCGGCGAGCGACTTCTTGCCGTCGACGAGGATCTTGTTGACGAGCTGGCTGACGATCGGTGCGCCGTAGACCGGGTCGTTGACGACCGGACGCTTCGGGGCGGGACCCTTACGAGGCATCTAACTCAACCCTTCTTCGCGCCGTAGCGGCTACGGGCCTGCTTGCGGTTCTTGACGGCCTGGGTGTCCAGGGCGCCACGAACGATCTTGTAACGCACACCGGGGAGGTCCTTCACACGACCGCCGCGCACCAGCACGAGCGAGTGCTCCTGCAGGTTGTGGCCCTCGCCGGGGATGTAGGCGGTGACCTCGGTGCCGTTGCGCAGCTTCACACGAGCGACCTTGCGCATCGCCGAGTTCGGCTTCTTCGGGGTGGTGGTGTACACGCGGGTGCAGACACCGGCCTGCTGCGGGTTCGACTTCAGCGCGGGAGCCTTGGTCTTGGTGACCTTCGGCGTGCGCCCCTTGCGAACCAACTGCTGAATAGTTGGCACGTTCTCTCCTTGTCAGTGCTGCACGGTGACAGCGTCGTGGTCTCCCCCGCTCCGGCGGATTCTTTCGATTCGTGTCGGAGAGGGCTCACGCGGACCCACCGGGGCGGCAGAATGACTGACGCCCTTTTCGTTGGTGGATATGCCGTGGGGGTGGCCTGTTCGCAGGCCGTTCCCTGAGATGGCGTGCTCCTGCTCACCCCGTTCGTGCCGGGCACGACGCAGGGCGCGCGAGAGCGCACACCCGCTCAATGATACGCGCCGAATCGGGATGCGGTCAAACGACCGTGATCACGCGTCCGCGCGGACGATGCGCAGCTCGGCATCGCCCAGGAGGAATCGCTCGGTCACTTCCTGCTCGGTGCCAGGGGCCACATCGATCTCGTCCTGCGCAGCGAACACGACGACCCCGTTCGTGGAGTCCAGATCGCTCACCATCCAGGCATCCGCCCGCCGGCGAAGGAGGGCGTGGGTCTTTGAGACAGTGCGCGTGTCGTCGACGACGGTCACCAGCTGCGCGCCGGGGGCGGCGTGAACCGGCACCGGCCGGCGCCCGAGTACGACGGCATCGCCGGTGAGCTCCATCGGCGACCCGTCGGGCAGCAGCAGCGCCCACTTGGGTCGACGGCGCGAGGCGATGACGGTGTCTTCGACGATGTCGCCGACACCGGGGCGCGACGCCGCGACGGATGCGGCCGCCGACCGCGGCATCCCCGCGATCGGCGCTCCGGCCACGGCCGACACCTCGCCCGAGGCCTCGGGGAACGCATCGGGCTCGGCGACGAAGGACTCGCGCAGCACGGGCGGCGCCGCGGGGGGCACGAAGGAGTCGGAGGGCGCGGGTTCGGCCGCGGTCGGCGCGGGCGGCGTCACCGGCTCCACCCACGCGGGCGTCGCCGCCGCGGGCGCGGGCTCCTCCTCGACGATGGCCGGCTGCCACCACGACATCACAGGAGCGGGCTCGGGCGAGACCGGCGCGACGTAGGGGTCATCGACGGGGGCCACGGGAGCCTCGGCGACGGGCGGCGCGGAGGAGTCCGCGGCGGGTGCCGGGTACGCGTCGTAGGCGGATGCGGCCGGGGACGGCGGGGCATACGGATCGGCGGCGGGCGCGGGGTACGCCGGCGCGGCGTACGCGTCGGGCGCCGGTGCCGCATAAGGGTCGCCGGCGGGTGCCGCATACGGATCCGCGGCGGCCGCGGCAGCGGGCTGCGCCGGCGCGTAGGGATCGGCGACCGGCGCCGCGGGAGCGGGCGGCAGGGGCGGTTCGCCCCATGCTCCGGCGATCGGCATCGCGGCGGTGGCCGGTGCCGCCGCAGCGGCGCCGGGCGCAGGCGGTGCCGGCGGGATCCACGCCGACGGCGCCGGGACGTCTCGGCGTGCACCGAACTCATCGGTGGCCGGAGCGTACTGCGGCGCGAATCCGAGAAGGTCCTCGGCCCCGCCTGCCGCCGGGCGCGCCGGCCCCTGCTCGATCGGCCGGGCGGAGCCGAAGCCCAGCACGCTCGCCCAGACCGGGAACAGGAGGGCGGCCAGGACCGTCATCCCCACGCCCTGTCCGAACATGACGTTCACCCGGTGCGCGGCGGTGATGAAGGCGACGTAGACGAAGATCTGCCCGAAGAACGGGATGAGGTAGAGCAGCAGGAGCCAGGGGCTCAATCCGCCGAGGCTGAACAGCACCGCGATGTTGTAGACGGGGATCCAGGCCTTCCAGCCCTCGATGCCGAGCTTCGCGTACACCCGCGACAGCGCGAGCGCGCCCCACACGTAGACCAGGATCGACGGGACGAGTGAGACCAGAACGATGAGCACCACGGTTCCGGCGTCGGGAACCAACGGCGAGGAGTAAGCGGCGACGAGTGCGTTGAGCATGGATGAACTGCCTCAGGGAGTGGGACCGTCGAGGTCTCGGGGGTCGAAAGGAACGTCGAGCGAACGCGTCAACTCTTCCAGCATGGCGGTGATCTGCGGTTCTACATACTTCGCGACCGCTGCTTGGATTCGGATGCGGTGGTGCAGCAGGACCTGGCATACTTCGCGCCCGATCAGGTTCGCGTAGTCGTCGGCGAGTGCCACCTCGTGACGCAGCGCCGCCTTCGCCTCATCGGACAGCGGCGGCAGCGCCGGGATCCCCGCATCCGCGTCGGCGGCCATCCCCGCGAGCGTGAAGAGGAACGGTGCGCCCGGGACCGGGTCCGGATCCAGCGGCAGCCCGTCGTACTCGGGCTCGAGGTCCTCCATGGGGCGGTAGCTGCGGGCCCTGTTGCGCGTCGCCTGCTGGTCGAGCTCGGATTGGAGCAGGGGGAGGTTTCGCGCCGTGTACTCCGCCACCGCGTGATCGACGACCGTCTTCAGACGGGTGGAAAGACCGTGCTGCACACCGTGGGGCACGTCGCCGCCGAGCCCCGCGGCGGAGAGGATCGGCGAGCCCAGGCAGCGACGGCACACCGCCAGTCGACCACGGTGCGTCGCGGGCTCCCAGCGAGGCAGCCAACGCAGCCAGGCGTCGACGGCCTGGCTCACCTGCGTCTCGAGCGAGCGCTCCACGCTCTAAAGGTAGCCGCCACCCCCGTGTTTCCGCGGGAAATCCGCGCATCCGATCGGTCGCGTTCGCGATCAGACCTCGTCGGAGCCCTCCCAGGGCCATCGCGGACGTCCGGCGTGCGTGCGCACGAGCGCGATCGCGCACCACGCCGCGATGGCCGCAGCCGCCGCCACCACGCCGCCCTGCCAGCCGATCAGCAGACGAGCCATGAGCGAGAGCCCCACCGCCACGTCCTCCGAGGCGACGACCGCCGCGACCCCCGCGCTGAGGCTGTACCCGAACCACGCGGCTACCGCGATGAACAGCGCGCCGGTGTAGGCGGGATTGCCCGGACGGATCACCAGGGCGGTGCCGCCGGCGTACAGGCCGCAGGCGACCACGACACCGATGATCCCGGGCGCCTGCCCGACGCCGGCGACAGGCACCACCTCGACGTCTGCGAGAAGGCTCACCACGCCGAACGAAGCGATGATCAGGGCGAAGAAGCCCGCGAGCGTCAGAGCGATGGCGACCGCCGGGCGCACCGGCGGAGTCCGAGGTGCGTCCGGCTCGGACATCAGACCTGGTGCAGCTGCGGACCCGCTTCGAGGGTGCGCTCGTACTCGCGCTGCGCCTCGTCGTTGAGTGCGGTGATGCGCCGGCCGCGGGCGGCGACCCATGCACCGAACCACACCGTCAGCTCGCGGCCCAGCACGAAGGCAAGGATCGGCAGCGGCGAGAACAACGACTGCTGCAGGAGCTCAGCGCCCTGGCGCGCGGTGAGCTCCCAGAACGGCGCCTGGAACAGGATGCCGAGCAGCGAGCCTGCGTAGGCCGCGACGCCGACGAGCAGACCCCAGATGACCCAGTGCGCCCAGCGGGCCCGGTTGAGGATGGCGCCGAGGATCCAGAAGCCGAGGAAGAAGACCACGACCGGCATCCAGAACGTCCACGAACCGATCAGGGCGAGCGCGAGCTCGGCGGGGTCGTTCTGCACGGTTCCCAGACCGCCGTAGAAGTAACCGAACGCGAAGAGCACACCGAACGACAGGACGGCGAAGGCGAGGGCTGCGAGCAGGCCGATCGCCCCAGCGGCGCCGCGGTTGCCGCGGGGGCGGGGTGCCTCGGGCGCCTGCACGAAGATCGGCTGCGCCGCAGCGGCAGCGTAGGTCGGCTCCGGAGCGACGACGGGTGCGACCGTCGTCGCGGCGGCCGCGGCGGGGATCGCCGTCGTGGCAGCGGGCTCAGGGTCCATCGGCACGGTCTCCGGACGGTCGTACCACGGCACGTCGTCATCGGCTCGGGCCTCGTCTGCGACGGTCTCGGTGACGACGACCTCCTCGACGACGCGCTCGCCGTCGGAGGTCGGGGTCTCGACGACCACCACGTCCTCCTCGACGACACGCTCCGACGCGACCTCATGCTCGCCGGTCGCCGTGCGCTGAGCGGCCTCCGCGTCGGCCAGTGCCTCGTTCGCATTGCCCACGACGTCGTCCACGACGACGGTCGGCTCCTCCACCGGTTCGCCGGCCGAGGGCGTCTTCTGCTCGGTCATCGCTGTCGCTCCTTCAGCGGGGGTGCACATCCGCTTCCCGAGGGTAACGCCGGGTCGCGTCGGGCCGTGTCAGGCGCGCGGCGCGCGGCGATCCGTGCGGCTAACCTGACCCCATGACGCTGCGCCGGAGTTCGACCACCCCCCTGCTCGCGACCGCGTCGGCGCTCCTCGCCCTGTTGGCACTGGCCGGCTGCGCACCGGATCCTGCGCCCGCACCGACGGGCTCGGCGCTTCGTACGCCCTCCTCGCAGGCCCCGACCCCCACGACGACCCCGACACCGAGCAGGGCCCCGGTCGCGATTCCCACGGACTGTCGCGAGATCCTCTCCGACGCCGTGCTCGCCCAGCTCGCCGACGTGCCACTCAACGACCCGGCGTTCGGAACGGCCGGCGCCCAGGCCGACGGAAGCCTCACGTGCATCTGGGGAAGCCCCTCGACCGACACCGGCCGGCTCACGACCACCATCTCGAAGAAGTCCCGTGGGCCCGCCCTCGACATGCTCAACGCCCTCGTCGGCGAGGGTTTCACCTGCTACACCCCGGACAACGGGACCCGCTGCGAGAAGGTCTGGGTCGACCCGCAGTATCCAGTGAACGACGGACGCACGCTGTTCTGGCGTGACGATGTCCTGATCGATACGCAGTACGTCGGACTCGCACCGTCGGGCTACACGGATGCGGTCATCTCCCGCGTCTTCGGCTGAACGCGCTCAGTTCGGCCAGATCTGCAGCGCGACGCGCTCGGTGTATCGATCGGGGTGCCATCCCGTGAACACGCTCGCCAGCCACGTGCCGTCTCGGATCACCTGATCCTCCTCGCCCGCGGCGGTCGTCAGGCGGCAGCGCACTCCGTCGCCGAAGTCGTCGCAGTCGTAGCCCGCTGCTTCCAACGTGCTGCGCGCGACACGTGCGGCGTCCGCATTCACCTTCGCCACCGTCGTCACGATGGAGCCCGCGTTGATGCCGGTGAACGTGCACGAGACCGTCACCTCGGGCGCCAGCGAGCTCGCGAGTGCGGTCGCCGACACGCGGGGCGCACTCGTGTCCTGCACCGGCACGCCACCGGCGCGCTGGGTGAGCTGGGCCCACAGCGCCTGAGTGTAGAGACCCTGACACAGCGGGGTGGACGAGGTCGGCGCGGGGGCGGGCGCCTCCCCCTGCGCGAGGGGAGCGGACGTCGACGACCTCAGCGTGTCGCCGACCATCTGGATGCCCGCCGGGACGGCGGGAACGGCGAGAACCACCAGTGCCGCCACAACCGCAGCACTGCCGAGCCCCACGACCCACGCCATGAAGCTGTTGCGACCGCCGATCCGTGCCACACCGACCTCCCCGATCCACGCTACGCGCCGCATCCGGCGAAGCGAGGCAGCGGCACGCGGCCTCAGGCGCGGGCGGGAACGTGATCGGCGATCCAGCCGTGGACGAGACCCATGAACCCCGCATGGTCGTCGCGGAAGACGGTGTGCCCCGATCCCGGCAGCACTGTGACCGTGAGCCCGTCACCGCGCATGGCGGCGGCGACGGCGCGGGTGATCAGCAGGCTCTTCTCGGCCAGCACGACGAGACTCGGCTGCCGGGGCCGGCGCGGCGCGACGAGTGCGCGCGTATCGGCGAGTCCGAGGATGGTGCGCCTGTCCCATGCCTGCAGCGACGAGAGCTCGAGGTCGATGTCCTGTGCACTCCAGCCCGGGTTCATGCGGCGCAGCATCCGTCGACGCGGCTTGGGAGCGAGACCGAAGGCGAGCTTGTACGCGAGCCCGCGCAGCCCCCGCGGGAACGCGAACGCGGGGTCGACATAGACGGCGGCGCGGGGAGCGAGTCGCTCGGCCACGATGCTCGCCACGAGCGCTCCGAGGGAGTGCCCGACGATCAGATCCGGGGCCTGCTCGAGCGTCGGCTCCAGCGTCTCGATGACGTCGTCGGCCCAGGCAGCGGGCGAGTAGCTCTGAGCCCTGGGGCTGCGGCCGTGTCCGGCGAGGTCGACCGCAAGCACGCGGAAGCCGGCCTGTTCGAGGTCGTCGCTCACGCGGTGCCACGCACGCGAATCGGACATGATCCCGTGGATGAGGATCGCGGTGCGCGCACCGGAGCCTGCGGAGCGGACGGCGAGCTGCATGCCGACACGGTAACCGGCGGGGCTTGGCGCGAGCCGAATGCCCCCTATGCGATCGGGTGAAGACGAAGGCCCCCGAGCCGGAGCTCGGGGGCCTTCGTCGTCAATCGTCGATCAGTTATACGTGCCGGGCGTGAAGTCGTCCGTCGAGAAGCTGTCGAAGTCGACGTAGCTCAGGTCGGAGTCGCTGTACGCACCGTCCGAGGCGAAGATGCGGTTGGGGTACCGCTCGCTCTTGGCCTCTTCGGTCGCCTCGACCGTGACGTTGCGGTACTTCGACAGGCCGGTCCCCGCGGGGATCAGCTTTCCGATGATCACGTTCTCCTTCAGGCCCACGAGCGGGTCGCTCTTGCCCTCCATCGCGGCCTGCGTCAGGACGCGGGTCGTCTCCTGGAAGGAAGCGGCCGACAGCCACGACTCGGTCGCGAGCGAGGCCTTCGTGATACCCATCAGCTCCGGACGACCCGACGCGGGGCGCTTGCCCTCGGCCACGGACGCGCGGTTGATGTCGATGAAGCGACGCGAGTCGACCATCTCGCCGGGCAGCAGCGTGGTGTCGCCGTGGTCGACCACGGTGACCTTGCGCAGCATCTGGCGGACGATGACCTCGATGTGCTTGTCGTGGATCGGAACACCCTGCGACCGGTACACACCCTGGACGCCGCCGACGAGGTACTTCTGCACCTCGCGGGCGCCCATGACGCGCATGATCTCCTTCGGGTCGAGCGTGCCGACCTGGAGGGGCTGACCGACCTCGACCCGCTGGCCGTCCTCGACGAGCAGGGTGGCGCGCTTGAGCACGGGGTAGACGTGCGGCTCGTCACCGTTGTCGGGCGTGAGGATGACCTTCTTCTGCTTCTCGGTCTCTTCGATCGTGATGCGTCCGTCGGCCTCCGCGATGGGCGAGGACCCCTTGGGGGTACGCGCCTCGAAGAGCTCCTGCACGCGGGGCAGACCCTGCGTGATGTCCTCGGCCGAGGCCGAGCCACCGGTGTGGAAGGTACGCATCGTCAGCTGGGTACCGGGCTCACCGATCGACTGGGCCGCGATGATGCCGACGGCCTCGCCGATGTCGACGACCTTGCCGGTCGCGAGCGAACGGCCGTAGCACTTCGCGCACACACCGACGGCGGAGTCGCAGGTCAGGACCGAGCGCACCTTGATGGAGGTGACGCCGCCCTCGACCAGGCGGTTGATGAGCACGTCGCCCACATCCGAACCGGCCTCAGCGAGAACCTCGCCGCTCGGGCTGACCACGTCGGCGGCGAGCGTACGGGCGAACACCGAGTTCTCGACGTTGGCGTCCTTGATGAGCACCCCGTCGGCACCCGCGGCGGCGATGGGCAGCTCCAGACCCTTGGTCGTGGCGCAGTCCTCCTCGCGGATGATGACGTCCTGCGAGACGTCGACGAGTCGACGCGTGAGGTAACCCGAGTCGGCGGTACGCAGAGCGGTGTCGGCGAGACCCTTACGGGCACCGTGGGTCGCGATGAAGTACTCGGCCACGCTCAGACCCTCGCGGTACGAGGAGATGATCGGGCGGGCGATGATCTCACCCTTCGGGTTGTTCACCAGACCACGCATACCCGCGATGTTGCGGATCTGCAGCCAGTTACCACGAGCGCCCGAGCTCACCATGCGGTTGATGGTGTTGTCGGCCGGGAAGTGGCTCTTCATGGCCGCCTGGACCTCGTCGGTCGCAGCCGTCCAGATCTTGATGAGCTCCTGACGACGCTCGGCGTCGGTCGTGAGGCCCTTCTCGTACTGGGACTGCACCTTCGCGGCCTGCTTCTCGTAGCCCGCGATGATCTCCGCCTTGTTCGGCGGGGTCAGCACGTCGCTGAGCGCGACGGTCACACCCGAACGCGTGGCCCAGTAGAAGCCGGCGTCCTTGATGCGGTCCAGGGACGCGGCGACCTCGACCTTGGGGTACTCCTCGGCCAGCTTGTTGACGATCTGCGACAGCTTGCCCTTGTCTGCCTGCTCGCGCACGAACGGGTAGCCCTTGGGGAGCGTGTCGTTGAAGATCGCCTGACCGAGCGAGGCGTCGACGAGGCCGTGACGCTCGTAGCCCTCGGGGGCTTCGCCCTCGAGGAAGGTCAGACCGGGAACGCGGATGCGGACCTTGGCCTGCAGGTCGAGGGTGCCCTCGTCCTTGGCCAGGATCGCCTCGCCGACCGAACCGAACACGCGGCCCTCACCGACAGCACCCTCCTTGACCGTGGTCAGGTGGTGCAGACCGATGATCATGTCCTGCGAGGGCAGGGTGACCGGACGGCCGTCGGACGGCTTCAGGATGTTGTTCGACGCGAGCATCAGGATGCGGGCCTCGGCCTGAGCCTCGACCGACAGCGGCAGGTGCACAGCCATCTGGTCACCGTCGAAGTCCGCGTTGAAGGCGGCACACACGAGCGGGTGGAGCTGGATGGCCTTGCCCTCGACGAGCTGCGGCTCGAACGCCTGGATGCCGAGGCGGTGCAGCGTGGGAGCGCGGTTGAGCAGCACAGGACGCTCGCGGATGATCTCCTCGAGCACGTCCCAGACCTCGGGACGCGTGCGCTCGACGGCACGCTTGGCCGCCTTGATGTTCTGCGAGTGACCGAGGTCGATCAGGCGCTTGATCACGAACGGCTTGAACAGCTCCAGCGCCATCTGCTTGGGCAGACCGCACTGGTGCAGCTTCAGCTGCGGACCGACGATGATGACCGAACGACCCGAGTAGTCGACGCGCTTGCCGAGCAGGTTCTGGCGGAACCGGCCCTGCTTGCCCTTCAGCATGTCGCTGAGGGACTTGAGGGCGCGGTTGCCGGTACCCGTGACGGGACGACCACGACGACCGTTGTCGAACAGCGCGTCGACGGCCTCCTGCAGCATCCGCTTCTCGTTGTTGACGATGATCTCGGGGGCGCCGAGGTCGATCAGACGACGAAGACGGTTGTTGCGGTTGATCACGCGACGGTAGAGATCGTTCAGGTCGCTGGTGGCGAAGCGGCCACCGTCGAGCTGGACCATCGGGCGCAGCTCCGGCGGGATGACCGGGACGACGTCCAGAACCATCGAGGCCGGCGACATGCCGGTCGACAGGAACGAGTTGACGACCTTCAGGCGCTTGATCGCACGGATCTTGCGCTGGCCCTTGCCCTCCGAGATCTGCAGACGCAGGCTCTCGGCCTCGGCGGCCAGGTCGAAGCTCTCCAGGCGACGCTTGATCGACTCCGCGCCCATGTGGGCCTCGAAGTACTGACCGAAGCGGTCGACGAGCTCGTTGAAGATCTCGTCCTCGGGCTTCAGGGCGCCGACCTCGAGGGAGCGGAACTCCTCCCAGACGCGCTCGAGCTTGGCGATCTGCTCGTCACCGCGCTTGCGGATGAGAGCCATCTCCTTCTCGGCCGCATCCTTGGCCTTCTTCTTGGCGTCGGCCTTGGCGTCCTCGGCCTCGAGAGTCGCGAGCTCCTCCTCGAGGGCGGCCAGACGCGCAGCCACACGGGCGTCGCGGCGGTCGCCGAGGTTCTTGATCTCGAGACGCAGGTTGTTCTCGTGGGTGGGGAGGTCGCGGTGGCGGCCCTCCTCATCGACGGAGATCACCATGTACGCGGCGAAGTAGATGACCTTCTCGAGGTCCTTCGGCGCCATGTCGAGCAGGTAGCCCAGGCGCGAGGGGACGCCCTTGAAGTACCAGATGTGGGTGACGGGCGCTGCGAGCTCGATGTGGCCCATGCGCTCGCGACGGACGGAGCTCTTGGTGACCTCCACGCCGCAGCGCTCGCAGACGATGCCCTTGAAGCGGACGCGCTTGTACTTGCCGCAGGCGCACTCCCAGTCGCGCGAGGGTCCGAAGATCTGCTCGCCGAACAGACCGTCCTTCTCGGGCTTCAGGGTGCGGTAGTTGATCGTCTCGGGCTTCTTGACCTCGCCGAAGGACCAACGACGGATGTCGTCGGCCGTGGCCAGCCCGATGCGGATCTGGTCGAAAGTGGTGGATTCGAGCACTGGTTCTCCTGTGTGCCTAATAAATCTCGGTGAGTGAGCCGGGGTCAGATCTCGTCGATGGACGAGGACTCGAACCGGCTGGAGATGTTGATGCCGAGCTCCTCCGCTGCGCGGAAGGCGTCGTCATCGGTGTCGCGCAGGTTGACAGCCGTACCGTCGGCCGAGAGGACCTCGACGTTCAGGCAGAGCGACTGCATCTCCTTCATGAGCACCTTGAAGGACTCGGGGATACCGGGCTCCTGGATGTTCTCGCCCTTGACGATCGCCTCGTACACCTTGACGCGGCCGAGGATGTCGTCGGACTTGATCGTGAGGAGCTCCTGCAGCGCGTAGGCGGCGCCGTAGGCCTCGAGGGCCCACACCTCCATCTCACCGAAGCGCTGACCGCCGAACTGCGCCTTACCACCCAGCGGCTGCTGCGTGATCATCGAGTACGGACCGGTGGAGCGCGCGTGGATCTTGTCGTCCACGAGGTGGTGCAGCTTCAGGATGTACATGTAGCCGACGGAGATGGGTGCCGGGAAGGGCTCTCCGCTACGACCGTCGAACAGCGTGGTCTTGCCGCTGGAGTCGATCAGTCGCACGCCGTCACGGGTGGGGTTCGTCGAGTCGAGCAGACCCGCGATCTCCGACTCGAACGCACCGTCGAACACCGGGGTGGCGACCTTGGTGCCGGCGGGGGCCTCGAAGGCCTCCTTCGGCAGGTTCGCGGCCCACTCCGGGTTGCCCTCGACCTTCCAGCCCTGCTGGGCGATCCAGCCGAGGTGGAGCTCGAGGACCTGACCGAAGTTCATTCGACCGGGGATACCGAGCGGGTTGAGGATGACGTCGAGCGGCGTGCCGTCGGCGAGGAAGGGCATGTCCTCAACGGGGAGGATCTTCGCGATGACACCCTTGTTGCCGTGGCGGCCGGCGAGCTTGTCGCCCTCGGTGATCTTGCGCTTCTGGGCGATGTAGACCACGACCCGGCGGTTGACGCCGGAGCCGAGCTCGTCGTCGCCGTCCTCGGCGTTGAACTCCTTGACGGCGATGATCGTGCCCTGCTCGCCGTGGGGCACCTTCAGGGAGGTGTCACGGACCTCGCGGCTCTTCTCGTTGAAGATCGCGCGCAGCAGGCGCTCCTCGGCCGAGAGCTCGGTCTCGCCCTTGGGCGTGACCTTGCCGACGAGGATGTCGCCGGGGCGGACCTCGGCACCGATGCGGATGATGCCGCGCTCGTCGAGGTCCTTCAGCAGGTCGGGGCTCACGTTCGGCAGGTCGCGCGTGATCTCCTCCTTGCCGAGCTTCGTGTCACGGGCGTCGACCTCGTACTCCTCGATGTGGATCGAGGAGAGCGTGTCGTCCTTCACGAGCTCCTGGCTGAGGATGATCGCGTCCTCGAAGTTGTGACCCTCCCACGTCATGAACCCGACGAGCAGGTTCTTGCCGAGGGCGAGCTCGCCGTTCTCGGTCGCGGGACCGTCGGCGATGACCTCGCCGGCCTCGATGCGCTCACCGGCGGAGACCACGACGCGCTGGTTGTACGACGTGCCCTGGTTGGAGCGGTCGAACTTGCGCAGGAAGTAGTCGTCGGTGCCGCCCTCATCCGTCTGGATGGTGACGACGTCGGCGGAGACCTCCGCGACGACGCCGGAACGCTTGGCGGTGACGACGTCACCGGCGTCGACGGCCGCGTAGCCCTCCATACCGGTTCCGACCACGGGCGACTCGCTGCGAACCAGCGGCACGGCCTGGCGCTGCATGTTCGCACCCATGAGGGCGCGGTTCGCGTCGTCGTGCTCGAGGAAGGGGATCAGCGAGGTCGCGACCGACACCATCTGGCGCGGGGAGACGTCCATGTAGCCGATCTCCTCTGCCGGGAAGAGGTCGACCTCGCCGCCCTGGCCGCGGCGGGCGAGCACGCGCTCGTTGGCGAACTTGCCTTCGGCGGTCAGCTCGACACCGGCCTGGGCGACGATGAAGTCGTTCTCCTCGCTGGCGGTGAGGTAGTCGATGTCGGTGGTGACGCGACCGTTCACGACGCGGCGGTACGGGGTCTCGATGAACCCGAACGCGTTGATGCGCGCGAAGGAGGCGAGCGAACCGATCAGACCGATGTTCGGGCCTTCCGGCGTCTCGATCGGGCACATGCGGCCGTAGTGCGAGGGGTGGACGTCACGGACCTCGACGCCGGCACGCTCACGCGACAGACCGCCGGGGCCCAGCGCCGACAGGCGACGCTTGTGGGTCAGACCCGCGAGCGGGTTGTTCTGATCCATGAACTGCGACAGCTGCGAGGTTCCGAAGAACTCCTTGATCGCCGCGACGACGGGACGCACGTTGATCAGGGTCTGGGGCGTGATCGCCTCGATGTCCTGCGTGGTCATGCGCTCGCGGACGACGCGCTCCATGCGCGACAGACCCGTGCGGACCTGGTTCTGGATGAGCTCGCCGACCGCGCGGATGCGGCGGTTGCCGAAGTTGTCGATGTCGTCGACGTCGATGCGGATCTCGGCCTTCTTGCCGGCGCGCACGCCCTCGAAGGTCGTGTCGCCGCGGTGGAGGCGGACGAGGTACTTGATGGTCGCGACGATGTCGTCGACCGTGAGCACCGAGTCGGTCAGCGGGGTGTCGAGGCCCAGCTTCTGGTTGATCTTGTAGCGACCGACCTTGGCGAGGTCGTAGCGCTTGGACGAGAAGTAGAAGTTGTCCAGCAGCGCACGCGCAGCCTCGGCCGCGACCTGCTCACCCGGACGGAGCTTGCGGTAGATGTCGCGCAGCGCGTCTTCCTTGGTGAGGATCGTGTCCTTCTCGAGGGTCTCCTCGATCGAGCTGAAGCCCGCGAACTCGTTCATGATGTCTTCGCTGGACAGGCCGAGCGCCTTCAGGAAGACGGTGACCGACTGCTTGCGCTTGCGGTCGATGCGCACGCCCACCTGGTCGCGCTTGTCGATCTCGAACTCGAGCCAGGCGCCGCGGCTGGGGATGACGCGGGCCGAGACGATGTCCTTGTCGCTGGTCTTGTCGGCCACACGGTCGAAGTACACGCCGGGCGAACGCACGAGCTGCGACACGACGACGCGCTCGGTGCCGTTGATGATGAACGTGCCCTTGTCGGTCTGGAGCGGGAAGTCGCCCATGAAGACCGTCTGCGTCTTGATCTCACCGGTCTGGTGGTTCATGAACTCGGCTTCGACGTAGAGCGGGGCCGCGTACGTCTTGCCGCGCTCCTTGCACTCCTCGATGGAGTACTTCTCGGGCTCGAGGTAGGGGTTCGTGAAGCTCAGCTGCATCGTCTCGCTGAGGTCTTCGATCGGGGAGATCTCCTCGAAGATCTCCTCGAGACCGCTCGTGGTCGGCACGTCGGTGCGACCGGCGGCCTGGGCCTCGGCGACGCGTGCCTTCCAGGCGTCGTTGCCGACGAGCCAGTCGAAGGACTCCGTCTGCAGCGCGAGAAGGTCGGGGACCGTCAGCGTGTCGGTGATCTTCGCGAAGGACAGACGCGAAGCGCCGCGTCCGTTCTTGGGGGTCTTGGTGGTGGGGGTGCTTGCGTGGGGCGCGGCAGCCAAGGGATAACCTCCATGGGCCCGGGCGGGGGCTCGTGATTCTGATGTCAGATGGAGTGCTCGATCTTCCCGACGCGTTCGCACCGCACGCCGCTATCTGCGGGGGCACGCACGCAGGCCGACCACCATATGAGGGCATGGGAGGAGGGAGCGCAAAGACCAACTATATGTCAGATGACGCGCCGTGTCCAGTCGAATTCTTGACGAGTTTCACGACCTGCGGTATAACCGCGCGTCGACCCCGTCAGCGCTCATCCGACGGTCCTGATCCGCACGCGGGTGCCGGGCCTGGCCTGCGCGAGCCGGCCCAGGGAGTCGGCCGTAGCCACCGCGACGACCGGGTACCCGCCGGTGACAGGACCGTCGACTCCGAGCACGACCGGCCGGCCGTCCGGGGGCACCTGGAGCGCGCCGGGGACCATCGCCTCGCTCGGCAGCTCCCCCGCGCGGATGCGGGCGAGCGGCGGCCCCTCCAGGCGCACGCCGATGCGATCGGCGGCCGACGACACATGCCACGCGCCCTCGACGAGCGCACGTGCGGCGTCGCGCGCGAACCAGTCGGCGCGCGGGCCGGGTGCGACCTCCAGGATCACGTCGCCGGGGCCGGGCGCCGTCCACGCGACCGCGTCGATCGGCGGCACCTCGCCCGCGATCTCGCCTCCCGTGGGGAGCTCGTCACCCACGGCGAGCGGGGCCGGACCGAGGCCTGCGAGGGTGTCGGTGGCCCGGGAGCCCGCGGCGCGAGGCACATCGATCCCGCCGCGTACGGCGAGGTACGCGCGAAGTCCCGTCACGAGCGGGCCGATCTCGAGCGCCGAGCCCGCGGGCCAGAACACGGCGCGGTGCGGATCCGCATTCCTGCCGTCGATGCGGAACGCACCCAGGCCGCCCGTCACCGCGATCCACCGGTCGGCGAGCGCCGTGGCCCGGAACGGCCCCAGCAGGATCTCGACGACCGCGGCCGTGTGCGCCGAGCCGACGAGGCGATTGGCGAGCGATGCCGCACGACGATCGGCCGCACCCGACACCGAGATCCCCATCGCGCCGGCTCCAGGTCGTCCGCGATCCTGGATCGTCGCGAGCGGTCCAGGTGCGTCCACCCGCAGCGCGGGTGCGCCCGTGACCCCTGCCGCCGTGGGCCGGGCGGGGAGCTCGACGCGCGCCCGCTCGGACCGGAAACGCACACGCGTGCCGGCGGTCAGAAGCGCCGGAGCGGCCGCATCCGGATCGAAGAGCGGGGCGGTCGTCGTGCCGACGATGCGCCATCCGCCCGGCGTCGCCCGCGGATAGGTCCCCGTGAATCCCGCGGCGAGGGCGACGGAGCCGGCGGGCACGCGCGTACGCGGGGCGTCCAGGCGAGGGATGTCGAGGTCCCACCCCTCCCCCACGAGATAGGCGAATCCGGGCGCGAACCCCGTGAACGCGACCCGCCAAGGCGTCTTCACATGCCGCTCGACGAGCTGCGCGGGCGAGAGCGCTGCCCATCGTTCCGCCTCGGCCAGGTCCATGCCGTCGTACACGGTGGGAAGGATCACTTCGGACGCATCGGCATCGGTGCGGGATGCGGCCGCATCCGTCGCCGCGACCCAGGCGCGCACCGCCTGCGCCGGGACGCGGTGCGGGTCGAAGCGGACGAGCACCGTCCGCGCCGCGGGGACGAGCTCCTCGACACCGTTCGGGGCGGATGCGGCAAGCGCCGCGTGCAGGCCCAGCACCGCATCGAGGTCGTCGAGCTCGATGAGCAGACCGCCCGCCCCGAAGGGCAGGACGCGCCGCCCGCCGGTCACCACGGCGCCCGCACCTCGACCCCTGCCGCCGTCAGCGCCGCACGGACGGCGCCGGCCATCTCCACCGCCTCGGGCGTATCGCCGTGCAGACACAGCGAGACCGCCTCGGTACGCACGACGGAGCCGTCGGCCGCGACGACCTCGCCCGACATCGCCAGGCGCACCGCCCGCAGGGCGACCTGCTCCGGATGGTGGAGCAGCGCGCCCGGCGCGCCCCGCGGCACGAGGGAGCCGTCCGGCAGATAGCCGCGGTCGAGGAACGCCTCGCGGAAGAACGGGACTCCCGCATCCGCCGCCGCTTCGCGCAGCCGGTCGCCGAGACCCAGCACGGGCACGGGCCGGCCGAGCTCGGCGGCGAGGGCGGCGACCTCCGCGACGACCGCCGTCGCCGTCTCCGGATCGCTGCCCGCAGCGTGGTACAGCGCGCCATGCGGCTTCACGTAACGGATGTCGGCGCCCGCGGTGCGCAGGGCGCCCAACTGCGCGGCGAGTTCCCGTCGCAGCCGTGCGGGAGCGATCCGCATCGCCCGTCGCCCGAATCCGGCGCGGTCGGGATACGAGGGGTGCGCGCCGATGGCGACGCCGCCCGCCGCGGCGAGCGCGACCGCCGCTCGCATCGCGTCGGGATCGCCCGCATGACCGCCGCACGCCACACTGGCGCTGGAGATCACCGCGAACATCGCCGCATCGTCCGCGGTCGGCTCGCCCTCGACGGTCTCGCCGAGGTCGGCGTTCAGATCGATCGAGGGCATGTGCACACGGTAGTGCCGCCGTACTGTGGAGTCATGGCCCGCGCGCGCTACGAGCACGTCCCGCATCCTGAGGCGAGACTGTCGGACGGTTCGATCGCCCGCATCGCGCCCTCGTCGTTCACGAGCGGATTCGAGCTCGACGTCGCCGGGACCCCGCAATCGCACGTCGACCTCGACGATCCGACCCACCTGCACTTCGAGTACATCGGGCGGATGGCTGCCGTCATCGATCAGCTGCGCCTGCCCGGTCAGCCGCTCACCGCTGTGCATCTCGGCGGTGGCGCCCTCACGATCCCCCGCTACATCGCCCACACGCGCCCCGGTTCCCGCCAGCAGGTCATCGAGCTCGAGCAGGCACTCGTCGATCTCGTGCGCACGAACCTCCCGCTGCCGCGCGGTGCTCAGATCCGGGTGCGCATCGGAGACGCCCGGGCGGGGCTCGCCCGCCTGCCCGAGTCACTGGTGGGCAACGTCGACCTCCTCGTATCCGACGTGTACGCCGGCGCCCAGACGCCCGCTCATCTGACGACCGTGGAGTTCTACCGAGATGCGGCCCGTCTCCTCGCCCCGGACGGGGTGCTGCTCGTGAACGTCGCCGACGGCGCGGGACTCGCCTTCGCACGGCGCCAGGTGGCCACCGTGCGTGAGGTGCTGCCGGAGATCGCGCTGCTCGCGGAGGTGCAGACCCTCAAGGGACGGCGCTTCGGCAACCTCGTGATCGCCGCTTCCGCCGCCCCGCTGCCGACGGCGTGGCTGCCGCGCCTGATGGCGGCCGGGCCGCATCCGGCCAAGGTCGCGACCGGCGCGGAGCTCGACGAGTTCGTGCGCGGCGCGGTTCCGGCCACGGACGCGACCGCCACCCCCTCGCCCAAACCCGCCGCATCCCTCTTCGAGCGCTGAGGGTTTCTCCGACCGCAGCTCTTGCGACCGCGAGGGGACCGACGCGGCGTGCCTGAAGCGCCCGGCGGCAGAGGTCGGCGACACTGGATGCGGCGCCGGCACGAAGGGAGCAACGTGAGCTATATCAGGGGGCACCACCCGGAGACGCTGCGCGAGATCGTCGACGAGCGGGAATGCCTGGAGCGGCTCGAGGAGATCGGCGCGCAGCGCAGTCTCGCCGCCTTGATGGAGCGCGTCTGGCTGTTGAAGGTCACCGACCAGCTCGACGAGGCGCTCCTCGTGGCCGAGCAGACGGTGCGCACCGCGCGCATGGCCGGCACCCGTAAGGACCTGCTGCGCGCCCGCATCCTGCACGCCACGGTGCAGCAGGAGCGCGGTCAGCTCGGCGCCGCGGCGCACGAGCTCACGACCTGCGCGGAAGAGGCCGAAGGCCAGGGGTGGGCGGGCATCGCCGCTTTCGCCTACCAGCACCGCGGCAAGGTGCACCTGGACGGCGAAGACCTGGATGCGGCACGCGCCGACTTCAAGCGCACGCTGTTCCTGCGCCAGCAGGCCGGAGCGCCCGAGGAGCAGCTGGAGACCACGCTGCTCGCCATCGACACGGTCGATCGCCGCCGCATCGCGGCGAGCGTCGCCAGCTGAGCCGCCCCGCTGTCCGCGGCTCGATCTACGCTCGTCCCATGTCGGATCTGCAGCGTGTACGCGTCTGGGCAGAGGCCCTGATCGCCCTGCACCTCGATGACGGCTGGAGCTTCGGCTTCGACAACGCGAAGCGTCGGGCCGGCCTGTGCGACTACACGAAGCGCCGCATCAGCCTGTCGCGCTATCTGAGCGCTCGCTACGACGACGACACGAACCACCAGACGCTCCTGCACGAGGTCGCGCACGCGCTGGCCGGCTCCGCCGCAGGGCACGGCCCGGCGTGGAAGCGCGTCGCCCGTGAGCTCGGATACGTCGGCGGCGCGACCCATCACGGCGAGACGGCCACGGACCTCGCCCCCTGGGTGGGCGTGTGCCCCAACGGACACGTCGTCTACCGACACCGCAAGGCGACCCGTCCGACCTCCTGCGCGAGTTGCGCGCCGCGCTACGACCCGCGCTTCGCGTTCACCTGGACCCGGCGCGAGATCACACGTGCAGCGAGGATGGCGGCGTCCACGCCACGCTGAGCCCTCAGGCCGCGACGAAGACGCCGTCTCGCAGAACCGGGACCGCGGATGTGGCATCGAGCGTCGCCGCAGCCAGCACCGCGTCGCGCGCCCCCGCATCCAGCAGTGTCTGTCCGCTCGCGCTCGCCGTCAGCAGATGCCGCACCGCGCTCTGCAGTCCCCGGAACGACTCGCACGCAGCGGCAGCCTCGGGCGAGGTGTGGTCGAGCCCGAGAGAGCCGAGCGCATCGATCACGGCCCCCGCCCCGAGCTGATCCTCGACCGCGACGCGCCAGCCGGCCGCATCCGCATCCCCCGCAGCGATCACCGCGACCGAGGTGCGCGCACCGCGACGCTGCTGCTCCGCCAGCACGGCGGCGGCGACGGCGGCCGCATTGCGCAGCGCCCCGAGCAGCACGAGGGCGCCCGCATCCTGTGCGGCGCCGGCGAGCTCCGCGATCTCCGTATCGGCGAGCGGGACCGCGCGGCCTGCGGCGACCGCATCCACGACCTCGGTCGAGGCGGACAGCACGTCCACGATCACGACCACGTCGGACGCGGCGAGCCGGCTCACCCCCGCCGATCCCCACTCGAAGCGGATCTGGTAGCGCGACTGGTCGACGATCTCGGGCATCCGTACAGACTAGGACGAGCCCGGCCCGGCACCGAGCCGCGTGACGCCGCGAGACGCGCGGGGCAGACTGGGGCCATGCGCATCCTGCTGAAGTTCGTCATCGACTGCGATCCGGATGCGGCCTGGCGCGCGCTCCATTCGCCGCGCGCCGTCGCCGAGCTCTACGGCCCACTGATCGACATGCAGCCGCTCAGCCCGCTTCCGACCAGCTGGGAGAGCGGTCAGGACGTCGCCGTGGGGCTCTTCGCCGGGGGGCTTCTCCCCCTCGGCTCGCAGCTGATCTCGGTCAGCGATCGCGCGGTCGACGAGCTCCACGGCCCGGTGCGGATCTTCCGCGACTCGGGAGCGCCGCTGACCGGCCCTCTCGCGTCGCTGGATGTATGGGACCACCAGATGGCGGTGAGCCCCGCGGGATACGGCCGCACGCTCTGGCGCGAGCGACTCGTGATCGAGGGAAAGACCGCCCCGCTGTTCTGGCCGGTGCTGTGGGCGACGTGGCAGTGGCGGGCATCCCGCATCCGTGCGCTCGCGCCGTCATGGGCGCACGATCCGGAAGCCGCGTCCCCCGCCTGAGCGGGTCCGCACCGCCGCCGGAACGGACCCGCTCAGCTGCTCACGCGTCGGCGAGCGCCTCGATGGGGGCGACGCGCGTGGCGAGCCGTGTCGGCACGACCGCCGCGACAAGGGTGAGCACGGTCGTCGCCGCGACGATCACGAGCACGGGGATCGGCGGGATCGCCGGGAGCACGAACGTCGGCTCGGGCGGACGGGTGGGATCGATCGGCACGGAACCGAGGAGCGACTGCGCACCCGCCCAGCCGTACACGATCCCGAGCACCAGTCCCGTCGCGGTCGCCGCGATCGTGATGTGTGCGGCCTCGCGCAGCACCATGACGCGCAGCTGCGTGTTCGAGACGCCCAGAGTGCGAAGCAGACCGAGCTCGCGACGCCGCTGCACGACGCCCAGTGTCAGCAGGTTGACGAGCCCCACACCGGCGATGACAGCGGAGACCGCGACGAGTCCCATCATCACCGCAGAGAAGGTGTCGAGTACACGGGACATGTCGTCGTCCAGAACTCCGCCGCCGGAGGCGGTCATGACGGCCTTCGTGGAGGCGATCGCGACGGCGAACATCGTGATGAGGGTGACCCCCATGACGACGCCGATCGCCATCCGACTCGAGCGCTCGGGATAGCGCAGCGCGTTCTGGGCCGCCAGCCGCGACATGGCCGAACGGCCGAAGACCGAGCCGACCAGACGCAGAACGGGCGGCATGACGAGCGTCGCGCCGAGCGCGAGACCGGTGAAGGACAGCACACCGCCGAAGAAGGCGATGATCACGCCGGCGGGGCTGACGAGACCGTACGCGATTCCGCCGCCGAGCAGGAGCGCCCCCAGCACCAGGAGGACGAGCGCTGCGACATTGCGTCCGGTGCGCCGTGCGGCGCGAGTATAGGGCGCCTCCACGGAGCCGCCGATCGCCTCGAGCGGCGTGACGGTGAGTACGCGTCGCGACCCCGCCCACGCCGCCGCCCACGTGGTGAGCGCGACGATCACCGCGGGAACGACGAGCATCGGCTCGACGGGCGCGTAGGCGACGTCCAGTCCCAGCGCCCAGTCGGACGCACCGACCCCGATGATCGCGACCAGCGTTCCGCCGACGAGGCCCAGGAGCGCTCCGATCGCCCCCACGACAAGCCCCTGCCGGGCGAGCTCCGTGCGCTGCGAACGCGCCGATGCGCCGATGAGGCGGAGGAGGGCGATCCGCCGCGTCCGGCCGGTGACGACCGTGGCGAAGGTGTTGGCCGTGACGATCGCGGCGACATAGACCGCGACCCCTACAAGCAGGACCGTGAGGAAGCTGAGCACGAAGGCCAGCGTGCCGCTGTCGCCGATGTAGGGATCCGCACGCAGGAGCGCCGCGATGTAGCCGGTGGCGGAGATGAGGATGACGCCGAAGGCGGTGGAGATGGCGGAGACGAGGATGCTGGCCCCCATCCCCCGCTCGCGCAGCCATGCGAGAGGTGCGACACCCCTGCCGGATGCGGGCAGCACGACGGCGCTCACGCGACGGCCCCCTGCTCCGCGGCGAGCATGAACGCGGCGATCTGCTCGGCGCTCTGCCCTCGGTGGTCGGCGACGACGCGACCGTCGCCGAGATAGATGACGCGGTCGGCGTGGCTCGCGGCGATCGGGTCGTGCGTGACCATCGCGATCGACTGCCCGTGCTCGCGGCTTGCAGCCCCCAGCAGTGCCAGCACCTCGCGCCCCGTGCGGGAGTCGAGGTTTCCGGTCGGCTCGTCGGCGAAGAGCAGATCGGGCGCCGTGGCGAGCGCGCGGGCGATGGCCACGCGCTGCTGCTGTCCGCCGCTGAGCTCGTGGGGGCGGTGCGTCAGACGCGAGCGGAGACCGAGCGTCTCGACGAGCATGTCGATCCGTGCGCGCTCGATCGCCGACGGGCGGCGGTCGTCCAGATCGAAGGGGAGCGTGATGTTGCCGATGACGTCGAGCGTCGGCACGAGGTTGAAGGACTGGAACACGAAGCCCACCCGGCGGCGCCGGAGGACGGTCAGTTCCCGGTCGCCGAGGCCGGTGATGTCGGTGTCGCCGATCCACACCGATCCGCTCGTCGGGGCGTCGAGGCCGGCCATGATGTGCATGAGCGTCGACTTGCCGGAGCCGGACGCGCCCATGATGGCGGTGAACTCGCCGCGGCGGATGCCGACGGCGACGTCGTCGAGGGCGCGGACGGCGCCGGCGCCACTGCCGTATGTCTTCGTGAGCCGCGAGACACGCGCGGCGAGGCCGAGTTCGCTGGAGGAGATGTGCATGGCTCCGACGCTATGAATCGGGCGGGATCGGCCGCGTCGCCCGCCCGGCGTATCCGCATCCTTCTGGCGGATGATTCGTCCGGGCCGAGCGGGGCGGGGATGGGCGTGGTGCCAGGTGCCAGGTGCCAGGCGCCAGGCGCCAGGCGCCAGGTGCCACACTTTTCCGCATCCGCGACAGTCAATGACTGTGGCGCCTGCGCAAAAGTGGCGCATCTGCGCAGCTGCGACGCAGATCGGGCATCAGGGGAGAGCCGTCCGGGCGCGGGGACGCCGCGTCGTGCTCGCAGCGCAACCGGCCGGTGTCGGGCCCGAGCCGATCACGTAGCGCCACACTTTTCCGCATCCGCGCCAGTGAATGACTGTGGCAGATGCGCAGGAGTGGCGCATCTGCGCAACTGCGACGCAACTCGGGCACCAATGGGGGCACCTGCGTGCGGCGGGGCGCCCGGGGAGGGTCAGACGAGGCCGTGCTCGAAGGCGAAGACGACGAGCTGCACGCGATCGCGCAGTGCCAGCTTGGCGAGGATGCGGCTGATGTGGGTCTTCACGGTCGCCTCCGACAGGAACTCCCGCTCCGCGATCTCGGCGTTGGAGAGGCCGCGGGCGGCGAGCGCGAAGATCTCCCGCTCGCGGTCGGTCAGCGCCTGCCACGCCGGCGGCGCCGCGACGGCCGGGGGCGAGAACTGTGCGAACAGGTCGCGCGTCGCACTCGCGGCGATGACGGCGGAGCCGGCGTGCACCGTGCGGATGGCGGCGAGGAGGAACTCGGGGTCGGCGTCCTTCAGCAGGAACCCGCTGGCGCCCTCACGGATGGCGCGCGCCGCCGCCTCGTCGAGGTCGAAGGTCGTCAGCATCACGATGCGGGGAGCGTCGGCGTCGCGCAGCAGCTCCGCCGTGGCCGCCAGACCGTCGAGGCGCGGCATCCGGATGTCCATCAACACCACATCAGGCCGCTCCCGGCGCACCACCTCGATCGCCTCGACGCCGTCACCGGCCTCACCGACGACGCTCAGATCGGGCTGAGAATCCACCAGCATACGGATGCCGGCGCGGAACAGCGCCTGATCGTCGACGAGGACGACACGCACCGCGGCGCTCATGCCGCAACCCCGATCGGCAGGTACGCGTCGACGACGAAGCCCTCGTCGGTGGCACCCGCGAACAGCGTTCCGCCCACCAGCTGCGCGCGCTCGCGCATGCCGACGACGCCGTGCCCGCCGGCGTCCTCGAGCATCCGCTGCTGCTCACGGGAGGGGGAACGCAGCGCATTGCGCACGGTTGCTCGCACGTGATCACTCTGCCACGCGAGCCACACCTCCACCGGGCCGTCGCCGTGGCGCAGGGCGTTGGTGAGAGCCTCCTGCAGGATGCGGAACACGGCGAGCTGTACGGCCGCCGGCACGTCCTGCGGCGGCACCGGCGCGATCTGCACGCGCAGGTCCACCCCCGTCGCGTGCACCTGGGCGAACAGGGCGTCGAGGTCGGCGAGCGTCGGCTGCGGCCCCGCACCCTGCTGATGACGCAGCTGCGTCAGCAGCAGGCGCACATCCGTCAGCGCCGAACGCGCGGTGGACGAGATCGTGCCGAGCGCCGTGGTCGCCGCGGCCGGGTCGGCTGCCGCCGCGTATCGGGCGCCGTCGGCCTGGGCGATCACCACCGCGAGGGAGTGCGCCACGATGTCGTGCATGTCGCGGGCGATCCGCATCCGCTCGGACTCGATCGCCACCTGCGCGCGTGCCGCGTCCCGCGCCTGCCGGGTCTCTCTCGCGCGAGACGCCGTGCGCACCAGCGCCCCCGCTGTCCACGACAGCCCGAGGGCGAACAACGCCGCGAGCATGACGAAGACAGCCAGCGGCAGGTTGCGCCAGTCCAGGCCCGACGAGACGACGTAGGAGTTGACGAAGACGAGGTAGATCGCGATGGCGGCGGAGCCCGCGACCGCGGAGGAGAAGCCGAGCCAGAACAGCAGCCGCGTGCCATAGGCCGCGGTCGCGTAGAGCACGACGAAGATCGCGACGTTGCTGAGCATGGGCTGCAGCCCCAGCGCCATCTGTGCGAGGGCGGTCGCCCACGCGACGGCCAGCGCCAGGAACGGCGAGAACCTGCGCAACCCCAGCGCCACGGCCATGCCGAGCGACACCAACACGCCCCACACCTGATCGCCCGAGGAGGGCGTGTAGAAGAGGAAGCCCGTGACCCCGAAGAACCCGAACGCGATGAACGCGTCGACGAGCGACTGCACGGGTGAGAGGCGGCGGAACACCCTGACACGCTACGCGGGCGCCGGCGGCACCCGCATCCGCCCAGCGATGTATCCCGTTCTCAGCGACCGCTCGCCCGCGCGGCCGCGGCGAGGGCGGCCGCTGCCCCCTGGGCGTCGTCGGGGGCGATGAGACCCGCCGTCACGCGCACGTGGGGCGCATGCGACTCCCCCGCCACGAACGGGGCCCCCGCGGCGACCACGATGCCGGCGGCGGCGAGTTCGACCAGGGCCGCACGTTCATCGACGACGGGCACCCACAGATTGATCCCGTCCGGCGGCACGAGCGGGATCCCCTCTCGCCGCAGCGCCCCCACCATCGCCTCCTGGCGGTCGCGGTAGGCGAGCCGGGCGCGCCTGACCGCCGCCACGGAGTCCGGCCGGGTCAGCATGTCCAGCAGCACGCTCTGCAGCAGACGCGAGGTCCACCCTGGCCCCAGCATCCGGCGTGCGATCACACGGTCCAGCACGCGAGCAGGTCCCCCCATCGCGGCGATGCGCAGGTCGGGCCCGTGGGACTTCGAGAAGCTGCGCACCTGCACGACCTGATCGGGCAGCCAGCGGGCGAGCGTCACCGCGGGCGCCATCGCGATGAGCCCCGAGTGGTCGTCCTCGACGACGAGCACCCGCTCGCCGTCGCGCGCTGCGCGGATCGCGCCCGCGAGCTGCTGGGCGCGCATCGAGGTCATCGAGGCCCCGGTCGGGTTCTGCGCCCGCGGCTGCAGCAGCACGGCCGACGGATGCCGGGCGAGAGCCCGGGTGAGGGATGCGGGCAGCATCCCCTCGTCGTCGACCTCGACCGGCACGGCCTCGGCACCGAGAGCGTCCAGCAGGTCGAAGAAGTAGGGGTAGCCGGGGGACTCGATCGCCACGCGGTCGCCGAAGCGCACGGTCTGCTCCATCACCCTCGCGATGCCGTCCATCGCGCCGTCGACGACCGTGAGCGTCTCCACCCGCGAGGGCCAGCTCTCCCGCAGCACGTCGGCCAGCTCGGGAAGGACCGGGACATCGTGGTACCGCCCCGCTCCCGCTCGCAGGTCGACGCGCTCGAAGGCTGCGCCGAGCGGTGGCAGAAGGGCGGGGTCGGGCATACCGGATGCCAGGTCCCAGCCGGCTGGCGCCGCTCCCGACAGGCCCTTCACACGCGGCGTGAGCCACGCGCGACGAGGCGCGCGCACGAAGCTTCCCGCCCGCCCCCGCGACACGATGACGCCGGCGCGCGCGAGCGCCTGCCACGCCGCGCTGACTGTCGCAGGGCTCACTGAGAGCACCGCAGCGACCTCGCGCACGGTGGGCAGACGGTCGCCGGGCGCGAGCACGCCGTCGGTCACCAGACGTGCCAGCTCGCGGGCGATCCCTTCGGGACTGCGCTCACCGGCCGCCGCGATCCGGGCTGCGACCGGGTCTTTCGCCGAATCAGTCACGGGTGCACCATTAACCATCACGTCACAGGCTGAAACCGAAGAGAAATGTTCAGTCAGAAAGATAACAGAACGGGGATGACCCGCCGGACCCGCTCCGGTCCCCGTCGCTGCCAGGGTCCTCCACGAGAAACGACCGGGAGGCGATGATGACGACGGTACGCGCAGCGATCACGCAGACGACGTGGACGGGCGACAAGGCGTCCATGCTCGACAAGCACGAACAGTTCGCTCGGGATGCGGCAGCCGCCGGCGCCCAGGTGATCTGCTTCCAGGAGCTGTTCTACGGCCCCTACTTCGGGATCACCCAGGACAAGAAGTACTACCGCTACGCGGAACCCGTGGACGGGCCTATCGTGCAGCGGTTCGCGGCCCTCGCGAAGGAACTGTCGCTCGTGATGGTGCTCCCGATCTACGAGGAGCAGCAGACCGGCGTCTACTACAACACCGCCGTCGTGGTGGATGCGGACGGCTCGATCGCGGGCGTCTACCGCAAGAACCACATCCCGCATGTCGAGAAGTTCTGGGAGAAGTTCTACTTCCGTCCCGGAAACCTCGGCTACCCCGTCTTCGACACCGCCGTCGGCAAGGTCGGCGTCATCATCTGCTACGACCGGCACTTCCCCGAGGCGTGGCGCGAACTCGGCCTCAACGGCGCCCACCTCGCCTTCAACCCCAACGCGACCAAGCCCGGCCTGTCGAACCGCCTGTGGGAGGTCGAGCAGCCGGCTGCGGCCGTCGCGAACGGCTACTTCGTGCTCGCGCCGAACCGCGTGGGCCGCGAGGACAACGAGTACGGCGACGACGCCGTCACCTTCTACGGCAAGAGCCAGATCGTCGACCCGCGCGGCAACTACGTGGGCGAGCTCGGCTCGGGCGAGCAAGAGGAGATCCTCATCCGCGATCTCGACATGGACCTCGTGCAGGAGATGCGCGACGACTGGCAGTTCTTCCGCGACCGCCGGCCCGACACCTACGACGAGATCACGGCCCCCTGAGAGGCGGAGCGATCATGACCACCACACTCATCACGGGCGGCACCGTCGTCTCCGCCACCGGCCGCGTGACGGCCGACGTCCTCGTTGACGGCGAGCGGATCGTCGCGGTGCTCGCGCCCGGCTCTCAGCTGCTGGGCAGCGACCTGACCGCATCCGTGGACACCGTCATCGACGCCACCGGGAAGTACGTGATCCCCGGGGGCATCGACGCACACACGCACATGCAGCTGCCGTTCGGCGGTACGAGCGCGTCCGACACCTTCGAGACGGGCACGCGCGCTGCGGCCTGGGGCGGTACGACCACGATCGTGGACTTCGCGGTGCAGCGAACCGGCGAGCGCGTGCAGGACGGCCTCGCACACTGGCACGAACTCGCCGCCGGAAACTGCGCCATCGACTACGGGTTCCACCAGATCGTCGGCGGCGTGGACGCGGATGCACTGGCGGCCCTTCCGGGCCTCATCGACGAGGGCATCACGAGCTTCAAGATGTTCATGGCATACCCCGGCGTCTTCTACGCGGACGACGCGCAGATCCTGCGAGCCATGCAGGTCGCCGCCGACACGGGTCTGCTCACGATGATGCACGCCGAGAACGGGCCCGTGATCGATGTGCTCGCCGAGCAGCTGGTCGAGGCGGGCAAGACCGACCCGTACTTCCACGGCATCGCTCGGGCGTGGCAGGCCGAGGAGGAGGCGACCCACCGCGCGATCATGCTCGCGAACCTCACCGGTGCTCCGCTGTACGTCGTACACGTGAGCGCCAAGCAGGCCGTCGAGCAGCTCGCCACCGCGCGCGACAAGGGACAGAACGTCTTCGGCGAGACGTGCCCGCAGTACCTGTATCTCTCTCTGGAGGAGCAGCTGGGGGCCTCGAGCGAGCAGTGGGGGGCGTTCGAGGGCGCCAAGTGGGTCTGCTCCACGCCGCTGCGCTCGCGGGCGGAGGGCCACCAGGACCACATGTGGCAGGCGCTGCGCACGAACGACCTGCAGATGGTGTCCACCGACCACTGTCCCTTCTGCATGAAGGGACAGAAGGAGCTCGGACTCGGCGACTTCCGCGCGATCCCCAACGGGATCGGCTCCGTCGAGCACCGCATGGATCTCATGTACCAGGGCGTCGTGACGGGCGAGATCACGCTCGAGCGCTGGGTGGAGCTGACGAGCACGACCCCGGCCCGCATGTTCGGCATGTACGGGCAGAAGGGCGTCATCGCACCCGGGGCGGATGCGGACATCGTGATCTACGACCCGAACGGTCACACCTCGATCGGTGTCGACAAGACCCACCACATGAACATGGACCACTCGGCGTGGGAGGGCTTCGAGATCGACGGGCACGTCGACACGGTCATCGCGCGCGGAAAAGTCGTCGTCGACGCCGGCCAGTACCTCGGCCGGGCCGGCGACGGACGGTTCGTCAAGCGCGGCCTGAGCCAGTACCTCATCTGATGACACGTTCTCGTTTCGACTCGCTGCGCTCGCTCAACGACCGGGGGCGCAGCTCGCTGCGCTCGCTCAACGACCGGAAGGTGTGACCCATGGACTTCGGCGTCGTCCTGCAGACCAACCCGCCCGCATCCCGCACCGTCCAGTTGTCGCAGCTGGCGGAGGCGCACGGCTTCAGCCACGTCTGGACCTTCGACTCGCACCTGCTGTGGGAAGAGCCCTACGTCGTGCACTCCGCCATCCTGAACGCGACCAAGCGCATCACGGTCGGCCCCTTCGTGACGAATCCCGCCACCCGCGACTGGACCGTGACCGCATCCGTGTTCGCAACCCTCAACGAGATGTACGGCAACCGCACGATCTGCGGGATCGGACGCGGGGACTCCGCCGTGCGGGTCACGAACGGCAAGCCGGTGTCGATGTCCGAGCTGCGCGAATCGATCCACGTCATCCGCGAGCTCGCCAACTCGCGCCCGGTCGAATACAAGGGCGCGACGCTGCAGTTCCCCTGGAGCCGCGGCTCCGAGCTCGACGTGTGGGTCGCCGCCTACGGACCGCTCGCGCTGAAGCTGACCGGGGAGGTCGGCGACGGCTTCATCCTGCAGCTGGCCGACCTCGACATCGCCCGTTGGATGATCAAGGTCGTCAAGGATGCGGCCGCTGCCGCGGGGCGCGACCCTGACAGCATCGCGTTCTGCGTCGCCGCCCCGATGTACATCGGCGAAGACCGGGAGCACATGCGCGATCAGTGCCGGTGGTTCGGCGGCATGGTCGGCAACCACGTGGCCGACATCGTCGCCAAGTACGGCACGTCGGGCGAGGTGCCGCAGGCGCTCACCGACTACATCGCCGGACGCACCGGCTACGACTACAACAGCCACGGCAAGGCGGCCAACAATCACGTCGACTTCGTGCCGGACGAGATCATCGACCGGTTCTGCCTGCTCGGCACCGCCGAGGAGCACATCGCCAAGCTCGAGGCGCTGCGCGAGATCGGGGTCACCCAGTTCGCGGGCTACCTGCAGCACGACAACAAGGAGGAGACGATGCGCGTGTACGGCGAGCGCGTCATCCCCGCCCTGACCGAGCACATCACGGCGAAGCGATGATCACGCGCCGCGCGGCCGCCGCGATCTGGGGTGTGGTGGGCGTCGCGGCCGTCATCGCCCTGTGGGAGCTCTACAAGTTCCTGGGCCCGACCGACGGAGTGACGATCGGCGGCGACGGATCGACCGGCAGCGGGGTGATGATCCTGCCGCGCACCCACGACCGCGCGATGCCCCACGTATGGGAGATGGTCGCCCGGCTGTTCGCTTCGACGAGCGGCGGCGACACGCCTCCGCTGTGGGTGTCGGTGCTCTCGGCCGCCGGCGTCACGCTCGGCATCGCGGCGGCGGGATGGGCGATCGGCGTGCTCGTCGGCGGCATCCTGGCGATCGCCATGCAGCGCTGGCGACTGGTGGAGTGGGGGCTGCTGCCCTGGATCGTCGTCAGCCAGACGGTGCCGCTCATCGCCTTCGCGCCGGTCGTGAACGCGCTCGGCGGACAGCTGGCGCGCGAGGGGATTCCCTGGCCGCAGTGGCTGTCGGTCGCGGTCATCGCCTCCTACCTCGCCTTCTTCCCCGTCGCGATCGGCATGCTCCGGGGGCTGCAGGCGCCCGACCGCATCCACATCGACCTCCTGCGCACGTACGCCGCGGGCTACGGCACGACGCTCTGGCGCCTGCGATTGCCCGCGGCGGTTCCCTACCTGCTGCCCGCGTTGCGGCTCGCCGCAGCAGCCGCCGTCGTGGGCGCCGTGGTCGCAGAGGTGTCGATCGGCATGCGCGGCGGGATCGGGCGCATGCTCATCCAACTCGCGGGCCAGGCATCGTCCGACCCTGCAGCCCCCTGGGGCCCCACGTTCGGCACGATCGCGCTCGGGCTCGTCGCCGCCGCATCCGTCGCTCTCGTGGGAGCAGGTCTGAAGAACTACCGCAGAGGCGAGGAGATCGCATGAGCACCGCGTCCGTACCGGCCGTCCGCGCCCGAGGCGTGGGGAAGGTCTTCCCGACCCGCAGCGGCGACGTCGTCGCCCTCACGGATGTGGATCTCGACGTCGCGCCGGGCGAGTTCGTCTCCTTGATCGGTCCCTCCGGATGCGGCAAGTCGACGCTGCTGCGCCTGATCGCGGATCTCGACGGTGCGACGACGGGTGCGCTCGAGATCTTCGGCAAGCCGGCCGTCACCGCTCGGCTCGACCAGGACTACGGCATGGCGTTCCAGCAGGCGGGCCTGCTCCCCTGGCGCACGATCGCCGAGAACATCGCCCTTCCCCTTCAGATCCAGAAGACCGCGAAGCCGCAACGCGCGGCGCGGGTCGCCGAGCTCGCCGAGCTCGTCGGCCTCAGCGATTTCATGCAGCGCTACCCCGACCAGCTCTCGGGCGGCATGCAGCAGCGCGTCGCGATCGCCCGTTCTCTCGCGACCCGGCCGAAGCTGCTGCTGATGGACGAGCCCTTCGGGGCGCTGGACGAGATGACCCGCGAGAGGCTGCAGAGCGAGCTGACCCGCATCGCCGCCGAGACCGGGGCCGCCGTCGTCTTCGTGACGCACTCGATCCCGGAGGCGGTGTTCCTGTCGGATCGCGTCGTCGTGATGAGTCCGCGCCCCGGCCGCATCACGAGCATCATCCCGACACTGTTCGATCGGGAGCGCGATGAGGCGTTGCGGGAGTCTCCCGCCTACTTCCAGAAGGTCACCGAGGTTCGCGAAGCCCTGCACGGAACGCCCGCGACGAGGGCGAACGAGCGATGAGCGCCGCCGGAGTCGAACGTCGGCTGCCGTCGTGGCTGCGCATCGTCGCGCCGGCCGGTGTCGCGCTGCTCGCGCTGGTGGTGTGGGTGCTCATCGTCGATGTGGCCGACGCCGCGCCGCGCATGCTTCCGAGCCCGTTCGCGATCCTCGAGGAGTTCTTCGCGCGCTTCTCGATCATCGCCCCCGACATGGCGATCACCGCGACCAATGCGCTCGTGGGCCTCGTCGCAGGAACCGCGCTGGCGATCCTCCTGGCGGCACTTGCCGCGTCGGCCCGGCCGATCGACGGCATGCTCGCCCCTCTCGTAGCGGCGCTCGCCGTCATCCCGATCGTCGCGCTGACTCCCATCCTGAACACGATGTTCGGCGCCTCGAGCCAGTTCGGCCGGCAAGCCGTCGCCGCCATCGCGGCGTTCGTCCCCGTCTTCGTCAACGTGCTGCGGGGCCTGCGCCAGACGCGTCCTGTGCAGCGCGACCTGCTGCGGGCATCCGCCGCGACCCGATCGCAGACCTTCCGGTTCCTCACCCTGCCCACCGCGCTTCCCTACCTGATGTCAGGGATCCGCATCGCCGCATCCCTCGCGGTCATCTCCGCCCTCGTGGCCGAGTACTTCGGCGGGCCCGCCGACGGCATCGGCACAGCCATCGCCAGTTACGCGAAGTCGGGCCGCGCCGCACTCGCGTGGGCGTTCGTTCTCGGCGGCATCCTCATCGGCCTTCTCTTCTTCCTCGTGACGAGCCTCCTGGAGCGGCTGTCGACGAGGCGGGCCCCGGTCTGACCGGAGGCGTTCCATCGCACCACCCGGCACCACCGAACCCGAAAGGAACAGCATGAGACACAGCATTCGACGCGCCCTCGTCGCCGTATCCGCCGTCGGCATCGCCTCGATGGCGCTGGCTGCCTGCGCAGGCGGGGACTCCGGCGCACCGGCCGCATCCGGAGACTCCGATTTCGAGCCGCTCACCTCCGTCAAACTGCAGCTGCAGTGGCTGCCGCAGGCGCAGTTCGCGGGCTACTACGTCGCGCTCGACAAGGGCTACTTCGAGGAGGAGGGCTTCGACGACGTCGAGATCGTGCCCTCCGGCGGCGACATCGTCCCGCAGGACGCCCTCGTCGCCGGCGACGTCGACTTCGCCGTCGCGTGGGTGCCCAAGGTCCTCGGCACCCTCGAGGCAACGGGCGCCGAGCTCACCGACATCGCGCAGGTGTTCCAGAAGTCCGGCACGCTCCAGGTCTCCTGGGCAGACAGCGGCATCACATCGGTCGCCGACTTCGAGGGCAAGCGCATCGGCTCGTGGGGCTTCGGCAACGAGTGGGAGATCTTCGCCGCCATGGCCGCGGACGACCTCGACTCCACCTCGGTCTCGATCACGACGCAGGACTTCAGCATGAACGCGCTGCTGGACGGCGACGTGGATGCGGCGCAGGCGATGACCTACAACGAGTGGGCTCAGGTGCTCGAAGTAGTGAACCCCGCGACGGGCAAGCTCTATCAGCCGGAGGACTTCAACGTCATCTCCTACGAGGACACCGAGGGCGCCATGCTCCAGGACGCCCTCTGGGCCGACACCGCGCGCCTGTCCGACGACCCCGCCTACGCGGACGCCGCCGTGCGGTTCCTGAAGGCCGTCACCAAGGGATGGATCTTCGCGCGCGACAACCCCGAGGAAGCCGCATCCATCACGTACGACGCGGCGATCAACGCGGAGGCGGCCTTCCCGGTGGGCCCGGTGCACCAGCTGTGGCAGATGAACGAGGTCAACAAGCTGATCTGGACCGACGACGACTTCGGCATCGTGAACGAGGATGCGTGGAAGAAGACGGTCGCGGGCGCTCTCAAGGCGGTCAACCAGGACGGCCTGAACCTCATCACCGAGGAGCCCTCCGACACGGCGTACAGCAATGAGTACATCGAGAAGGCGCTGCAGGAGCTCGAAGCCGAGGGAGTCGCCGTCAAGGGTGCGTACACACCCATCGACGTGACGCTCACCGAAGGCGGTAAGTAGGATCCGCGGTGGGGGCGATGCGCGCATCGCCCCCACCGCTCATCGAAGGAGAAGAGCATGACCACCGATCTCGACCGCCGCGCCTGGGAGCTCGACCGCGCCCACGTGTTCCACTCCTGGTCGGCGCAGGCGGCCCTCGATCCGCTCGTCATCGCGGGCGGGGAGGGCACACGCGTCTGGGATCACGCCGGCACGCGCTACCTCGACTTCTCGAGCCAGCTCGTGAACGTCAACATCGGCCACCAGCATCCGGCCGTCGTGGCCGCGATCAAGGAGCAGGCCGGGCTGTTGACGACGATCGCGCCGTCGACAGCGAATCTCACCCGAGGCGAGGCTGCCGAGCGCATCATCGCGCGCGCCCCCGAGGGGTTCCGCAAGGTGTTCTTCACCAACGGCGGCGCCGACGCGAACGAGAATGCGATCCGCATGGCCCGCCTCGTGACCGGTCGTGACAAGGTGCTCTCGCGGTACCGCTCGTACCACGGCAACACCGGAGCGGCCATCGTCGCCACCGGCGACTGGCGCCGCATCCCCAACGAGTACGCCCGCGGGCACGTGCACTTCTTCGGCCCTTACCTCTACCGATCGGAATTCTGGGCGTCCACGCCCGAGGAGGAATGCGCCCGCGCCCTCCACCATCTTGAAAGGGTCGTGCAGGCCGAAGGGGCGGCCACGATCGCCGCGATCCTGCTCGAGTCGGTGCCGGGCACCGCGGGCGTGCTCGTGCCGCCGCCGGGCTACCTGGCCGGCCTGCGGGAGATCTGCGACCGGTACGGCATCATGCTGATCCTCGACGAGGTGATGGCCGGGTTCGGCCGGACCGGCCGCTGGTTCGCTTTCCAGGGCCACGACGCCGTGCCCGATCTCATCACCTTCGCCAAGGGGGTGAACTCCGGGTACGTCCCGGTGGGCGGGGTCATCATCTCCGAGCCGATCGCCGCGGCCTTCGACGAGCGCGTCTTCCCCGGCGGCCTCACCTATTCCGGTCATCCGCTGGCGGCGGCATCCATCGTCGCGACCCTCGACGCGATGGAGGCGGAGGGGATCGTCGACAACGCGGCGCGCATCGGACGCGACGTCTTGGGCCCCGCGCTGCACGCGCTCGCCGAGAAGCATGACGTCATCGGCGAGGTGCGCGGCGAGGGCGTGTTCTGGGCGCTCGAGCTCGTCAGCGACCGGGGCACGCGCGAACCTCTCGCCGCCTCCACGATGGGCGCGCTCAAGAAGGACCTCATCGGGCGCGGACTGCTCCCCTTCGTGCAGGACAACCGCATCCACGTCGTTCCGCCGTGCGTCGTCACCGACGAGGATGTGAGCGAGGCCATCGCCATCTACGACGCAGCCCTCGCTGCCCTCTGATCCCCCACCCACGACGACGTGACAGGAGAAACGACATGACCCACACCCTCGGACACTGGGTATCGGGAACCGACTGGGACGGGGCCTCCGAACGCACGGCACCGGTCTACAACCCCGCGCGCGGCACGGTGACGAAGCAGGTGCGGCTGGCGAGCGCAGCCGACGTGGATGCGGCCGTGGCCGCCACCGCGGCGGCGTGGCCCGTCTGGCGCGACGCGTCGATCGCCAAGCGCACCTCCGTGCTGTTCGCGTTCCGCGAGCTGCTGAACGCCCGCAAGCAGGAGCTCGCGGAGATCCTCACCTCCGAGCACGGCAAGGTGCTCTCCGACGCCCTCGGCGAGATCGCCCGCGGCCTCGAGGTCGTCGACTTCGCCTGCGGCGTCGGCCAGCTGCTGAAGGGCACCTACTCCGAGAACGTCTCCACCGACGTCGATGTGTACACGCTGCGTCAGCCGGTGGGCGTCGTCGGGGTCATCAGCCCCTTTAACTTCCCCGCCATGGTGCCGCTCTGGTTCCTGCCGATCGCGCTCGCGGCCGGCAATGCGGTGGTGCTCAAGCCCAGCGAGAAGGACCCCTCTGCCTCCATCTGGCTCGCGCGCCTGTTCGCCGAGGCGGGCCTGCCGGAAGGCGTGCTCACCGTCGTCAACGGCGACAAGGAGGCGGTCGACGCCCTGCTCGTGCACCCCGACGTCCGCTCGATCTCCTTCGTCGGATCAACCCCGATCGCGCAGTACATCTACGCGACGGCCGCATCCGCCGGCAAGCGCGTGCAGGCCCTCGGCGGCGCGAAGAACCACATGCTCGTGCTGCCCGACGCCGACCTCGACCTCGCCGCGGATGCCGCGGTCAACGCGGGGTTCGGCTCGGCCGGCGAGCGCTGCATGGCGGTCTCCGTGGTCCTGGCGGTGGATGCGGTCGCCGACGCGCTCGTCGCGAAGATCACCGAGCGGATGTCGACGCTGCGCACCGGAGACGGCACGCGCGGGTGCGACATGGGTCCGCTCATCACGCGCGAGCACCGCGACAAAGTCGCCGGGTATCTGGATCAGGCCGCATCCGACGGCGCCACGGTCGTCGTGGACGGGCGCGGGATCGACGTCGACGGCGAGGCGGACGGCTTCTGGCTCGGACCCTCGCTCATCGACCGCGTACCGCTGGATTCCGCCGTCTACCGCGACGAGATCTTCGGACCGGTGCTCTCCATCGTCCGCGTGAGCGGATACGAGGAAGCGGTCGACATCATCAACGCCTCGCCCTACGGCAACGGCACCGCGATCTTCACGAACGACGGCGGCGCCGCCCGCCGCTTCCAGCGCGAGGTGCAGGTGGGGATGGTCGGCGTCAACGTGCCGATCCCCGTTCCGGTCGCCTACCACTCGTTCGGCGGCTGGAAAGCCTCCCTCTTCGGCGACGCGAAGGCGTACGGCCCCTACGGCGTCTCGTTCTTCACCCAGGAGAAGGCGATCACGAGCCGCTGGCTCGACCCCTCGCACGGCGGCCTCAACCTGGGGTTCCCGCAGAACGCCTGAGCGCGCCCGCCCGCAGGCCGCGTAGCCTGTTCGCACCATCACCACGCCGCATCCGCGGCCGACTTCGACGATCGGAGGTTCCCATGTCCATCGACGCCGCCCACCCCTCCCGTGAGCTCAAGGCGATCATCGGCGAGCCCGAGGTCGTCGAGGACGCAGCGAGCCTCGCGCTCGGAGTGGAGGACGATCCGGCCTGGCTCGAGCTGAAGGACGCCGCCGTCGCACTGCAGGGGATGCAGGCGAAGGACGGCTCGGTGCCCGAAGCGGACGACCGGACGGCCGCGCGCGTGGAGGTCGAGCGGATCGTCGCGGCCGTGCAGGAGCTCGCGCCGCGCTTCCCGCACGACGCCGAGTACCTGCAGGCCCTCGTGGGCGACTTCCTGCGCTGGTCGGCGGAGGACTTCGGCGTGCCGGACTTCTTCGACGCACTCGTCGCCTTCCAGCCGCAACGGCACCGCGTGGACGGGATTCGGCACCTCGTCGTCTTCCCGATGTACACGCAGAACGGCTCGCCGAACCGGTACATCGAGGCCGTGCTCGTCGAGGTCATCTGGCCCGAGTTCATCGCGCAGCTCGAGACGGAGTACACGAACGCCCTGTTCGTCTCGCTCCGGCTGGTGGATTTCACGCCCGGCTACGACACGAACTCGGCGGTGCTGTTTCCCGAGACCGTGTCGATGCGGGAGGTCCCCGCGTTCACGTGGGGCGCGATCTTCCAGGATCGCGAGGCGGCGCGCTACCGCAGAGTCGTCGCGGCCGCATCCGAGATCACGAAACTCGAGCTGCCCGAGGACGCGGCGCGGATGCTGACCGATCAGGCGCTCACCGAGCAGACGTTCGTGATGTGGGATCTCATCCACGACCGCACGCACATGCGCGGCGACCTGCCGTTCGATCCGTTCATGATCAAGCAACGGATGCCGTACTTCCTGTACTCGCTGGAGGAGCTGCGGTGCGATCTGACCGCGTTCCGCGAGTGCGTGCTGATCCGCCGGCGCCTCGACGAGCGGGTCGCGGCCGGCGAGAAGCTGAGCGAGGTCGACGAGCGGATGCGGGAGCACGCGGGACTCGTGCTGTACGCCGTGCTGTTCGATCGCATCTTCCGCTTCGCGATCACGGGCACCCGCGTGCGCAACTACGACGGGCTCGGCGGCCAGCTGCTGTTCGCGTGGCTGCACCGCCGCGGTGTGCTGCACTGGACCGACACCCGGCTGCGCATCGACTGGGATCAGGTTCCGGATGCGGTCGTCGCGCTGGCGGATGCCATCGATGATCTGTACTGGCGCTCGATCGACCGCCCCAAGACGGCGCACTGGCTGGCGGCGTACGAGCTCGTGAGCTCGGTCGTGACCCCGCATCCGGCCTCGGTGTGGGCGCGGGGGCTGCCGGACGAGGTGCTGTCGGGCCCGCCTTCGGGCTATACCGATCAGGTGCTGACCGACGAGTTCCCGCTGTCGATGTTCTACGAGGCGCTGGAGAAGAAGATGCGCGACGTCATCGCCTCCACCGCCGGCATCCGCGCGGCCGACTGATCCGCCCAAGCGGCTCGGCGCCGCATCCGCCCCGCGGCATGTCCCACTTGCCGCAGTGCATGTCCCAGTTGCCGCAATGCATGTCCCACTTGCGGCAACCCATGTCCCACTTTCTGCAGATTTCGGCTCCGATTTCTGCGGAAAGTGGGACATGCTGCGCCGCAGGGGGCGTACGGATGCGGGCAGGAGCCGACGTAGATTGGACGATTGTGACGACTCTGCATGACACCGCCGTGCGCGGCTTCGCCTCCGACAACTACTCCGGCGTGCACCCCGAGGTGCTGGCCGCGATCGCCGCCGCGAACGAGGGGCACCAGATCGCCTACGGCGAGGACCTCTACACGGCCCGCCTGCAGGAGGTCATCGCCTCGCACTTCGGCGACCGCGCCGAGGCCTTCCCCGTCTTCAACGGCACCGGCGCGAACGTGACCGGCCTGCAGTCGATGCTGCCCCGCTGGGGTGCGGTCATCGCCGCATCCACCGCGCACATCAACGTCGACGAGGGCGGTGCGCCGGAGCGCGTGGGCGGCATGAAACTGCTCACCGTCCCCTCGCCCGACGGCAAGCTCACCCCCGAGCTCGTCGACCGCGAGGCGTGGGGCTGGGGTGACGAGCACCGCGCACAGCCCCTCGTGGTCTCGATCACGCAGACGAGCGAGCTCGGCACGCTCTATACGCCGGACGAGATCCGCGCGCTCGCCGATCACGCACACGAGCGCGGGATGCGGCTGCACCTCGACGGGGCCCGCATCTCGAACGCCGCGGCGGCCCTCGGCGTGCCGCTCGCCGCCTTCACGACCGACGCGGGCGTCGACGTCGTGAGCCTGGGCGGCACGAAGAACGGCGCGCTCGGCGCGGAGGCGATCGTCGTTCTCGACCCCGCCGCCTCCACCGGTCTCACCTACCTGCGCAAGCTCAACATGCAGCTGGCCTCGAAGATGCGTTTCGTCTCGGCGCAGCTCGTGGCGCTCTACGAGGGCGATCTGTGGCTCCGCAACGCCTCGCACGCCAACGCGATGGCCCAGCGCCTGCGCCAGGGGGTGGATGCGGGCCTCGCCGACGGCTCGATCCGCGGCGTTTCGTTCACGCACCCCACCCAGGCCAACGGCCTGTTCGCCATCCTGCCCGAGGGCGTGGCGGATCGCCTCCGCGAGAGCTTCCGGTTCTACGACTGGGATGAAAGCCGCCGCGAGGTGCGCTGGATGTGCTCGTTCGACACGACAGAGGACGACATCGACGCGTTCCTGGTCGCGATCGCGCGCGAGACCACGCGCTGACGCGCTCTCAGGCGCCGGAGGGGCGGCCGAGCACGAACGACGCCACCGACGGTCGCCAGTGCCGGGCCACGTAGTCGACGGCCTCGTCGACGCCGAGCGCGCGCGAGGAGTTGCCGACGCGCACCCAGAGCTCCCGGGTGGAGCCGCCGTCCTTGGGCTGCGTGACGAACACCGGCTTGCCCGCGGGCCGGCACTGCACGAGGCACACCACGACGCCGTCGCCCGCCGTCCCGAAACGGATGCGGGGAAGGGCCGCGGCGTTGCGGCCGAGCGAAGTGGAGAGCATGTCGCGCAGCCACAGCTCGAAGCGGTCGCGGTCGGGCGTGCGCAACGTCTGCAGGTCGCGATCGAGTCCGACCGCCTCACCCGCGTCGTTCGCGCCGATCACGAGGACTCCGCCTCGCGAGTTGAGAAACGCCGCCACCGTCTTCGCGACGGCGAGCTCCATGCGCGCGTCCTTGCGCGACTCGCGCACGTTCCAGCGGGCGGTCTCCTTGAACTCCCGGCGCTCCGACTCGCCGGCGGCGAGCACCGCCGCCGCATCCGGCATCGCGCTCGCACCGCGCACCGCCGCCACCGCTCCCGCGACCAGGAAGGACAGCCCGAGGCTCGCCCCCGTCGCCAGCAGCAGCGTGCTCGGCATCCACAGCCGCTGCCCCGGGATGAAGAGTCCGGAGATGAGGGCTCCGATGCTCACGCCGAGCACACCGATGAGGGTCATCGTGGCCGTGCCCAGTGACAATCGTTCGCCGAAGAGCCGGCGCAACAGCGTCGCGATGCCGTAGGCGACGAGCAGCACGACCGGCAGCGCGACGGCGAAGTCGACGAGCGAGGGGCTCGCAGGGAACGCGGATGCGGCGAGCGCCATATCAGCGCAGGGCGCCCACGCTGGCCAGGCCCAGGCGGATGAGGGTTCCCCGACCGCCTTCCATCTCGGCCGCCAGGGCGTCGGATGCGGCCTCCGCCGGCTCCATCCACGTCACCTCGAGGGCGTCTTGGCGCGGCTCGCAGGTGCCGGTGACCGGCACCACGAAGGCGAGGGAGACCGCGTGCTGACGGTCGTCGTGGAACGCGCTCACGCCGGGGAGGGGAAAGTACTCCGCGACCGTGAACGGCGTCGGGCTCGGCGGCAGCAGCGGGAACGCCATCGGCCCCAGATCGTTCTCGAGGTGGCGGAAAAGCGCGTCGCGCACAGTCTCGCCGTAGCGCACGCGCCCGGACACGATCGTGCGGGTCATCTCCCCCAGCGGCGTCGCCCGCAGGAGGATGCCGACCTGCGTCACCACTCCCATGCCGTCGGTGCGCACCGGAATCGCCTCGACGTAGAGCATCGGCAGCCGACGTCGCGCCTCGGCCAGCTCGACGTCACTCAGCCACGCGGGATTGCCGGCGCTCGCGGGCAAGCCCCCGAGCCCCAGGGGATCGCGCGACGAGTCGTCTCCGGGCTCGTGGGGGTCAGGATCGGGCGTGCGGACCGGCATGTTTCCTGTATACCCCACACCCCTGCCTCGCATGGCGGATGGGGGTGGCAGGTAAGAGGATGGAGCGATGGACGCCACCCCCCTGCTCGATGACGATGCCGTGCTGTTCTCCGACGACGACAATGCTCCCGATCGTCCCCTGCTCGTGCTGCTGCACGGCTACGCGAGCGACGAACGCGACCTCTTCTCGCTCGCAGCGCACCTGCCTGCCGAGTACCGGATGGCGGCGGTGCGCGCACCGCTCGCGCCGCCGTGGCCGTCGCCCGGGTACTCCTGGTATCCGATCGAGGGTCTGAACGGCCGCGACCCGGGGGCGATCACGGCCGGCGCGGACGCTTTCCTTTCCTGGCTGGATCGCACGAGCACAGCCGAGACCGTCGGACTCCTCGGGTTCTCGCAGGGCGGCGCCATCTCGCTGCAGGCCCTGCGTCGACAGCCCGGGCGCTTCGCCTTCGCGGTGAACCTCAGCGGTTATGCCGCACCGGACGAGCTCGACACGGATGCGGCGCTCGCGGCCCTGCGCCCACCGGTGTTCTGGGGGCGCGGGTCCGCCGACGACGTGATCCCTGCTCCCCTGATCGCCCACACCGCCCAGTGGCTGCCCGATCACGTCGATCTCACCGGGCGTCTCTACCCCGGTCTCGGCCACTCCGTCAGCGCGGGTGAGCTCGTCGACATCCGGGCGTTCCTCGAGCGGCAGCTCGGCTGACCGCCGCGCTCGGTCTGGACATCGCCCACCGTACTCGGTAGGGTCTTCGAGTCCTGCCCCTTCCGAAAGGTCGAACCGGTGTACTTCCTCGACGGCTTCCAGCCCACGCGCTGACCCCGTCGATCACCGTGCCCGCGGGCACCCGGGTGTCAGTGCTTCCACCGACATCCCGGGAGGCACCATGCCCGCTCTCTCCGCCGCGGTCGTCCTCGACCGCCTCTCCTTCTCGTGGCCGGACGGCACCGCCGCTCTGACAGAAGTCTCCGGCACCTTCGGCACCGGCACCACGGGCCTGGTCGGACGCAACGGCTCGGGCAAGACCACTCTGCTGCGCCTGATCGCGGGCGAGCTGCATCCGACATCCGGTCAGCTCACCGTGGACGGAGACGTGGCGGTGCTGCCGCAGCGCCTGACGCTCGACGCTGACCGTCCGGTCGCCGATCTGCTGGGCATGGGCGACGTGCTGACCGCGCTGCGCGCCATCGAGGCGGGCGACGTCGACGCCCGCCACTTCGACACGGTCGGCGACGACTGGGACGCCGAGGCCCGCGCCGTCGCCGCCCTCGATGCCGCGGGGCTTCCGGGCGACGCCCTCGACCGGCGGGTCGGGCAGCTCTCGGGAGGCGAAGCGGTGCTCGTCGCCACGGCGGGCCTCCGGGCCCGCCGGACGGCCGTGACCTTGCTCGACGAGCCGACGAACAATCTCGACCGCGCAGCGCGGACCCGGCTGCGCGACCTGCTCGCGGACTGGCCGGGCGCCCTGATCGTCGTGAGCCACGACGTGACGCTGCTGGACGGGATGTCGGAGACCGCCGAACTGTACGGCAACCGCCTGACGCGCTTCGGCGGCGGTTACCGCGCGTGGCGCGAGCAGCTGGAGAGCGAGCAGGATGCGGCGCGCGCCGCCGAACGTACGGCCGCATCCGCGGTGCGGCGTGAGAAGCGTCAGCGCATCGAATCGGAGACGACGCTCGCTCGACGTGCCAGGACGGCCCACAAAGCGCAGGTCGAGAAGCGGGTGCCCAAGATCATCGCCGGTGGACGCAAGAATGCGGCGCAGGTGTCGGCGGGCAAGCTCCGCGGCATGGTCGCCGATCGCGAGGCAGCCGCGCGAGCCGCGCTCGAGGCCGCGGAGCGACGCGTTCGCGACGACGAGAGCGTGCACCTGGATCTGCCCGACCCGCAGGTGGCGGCGGCCAGGCGGCTCGCCGAGATCGGCGACGACGAACGCACCTGGATCGTGCAGGGTCCCGAGCGGATCGCGATCGTCGGCGCGAACGGCACCGGCAAGTCGAGCCTGCTCGAGCGATTGGCGGCGGGAATGGGGCACAGTTCGGCCGGAGTCGAGCCGGACGACGGCGGCGGCCGGCGGGTCGGACCTGCCTGGCTGAGTTCCGCACGGGCCGTGCTGCTCACCGATCGGGTGGGATACCTCCCGCAGCGCCTGGACGGGCTGGACGACGACGCGACCGTGCTGTCGGTCGTCACCGATGCCGCCCCGAGCATGCCCACGGCGCAGCTGCGCAACCGGCTTGCGCGATTCCTGCTGCGGGGCGCCACCGTGGACCGCACCGTCGCGACCCTCTCCGGCGGCGAACGGTTTCGATTGTGCCTTGCGCGCCTGCTGCTCGCCGACCCGCCGCCGCAGCTGCTCCTGCTCGACGAGCCGACCAACAACCTCGACCTCGAGACCGTCGACCAGCTCGTCGACGCGCTCTCGGCCTATCGCGGTGCGCTGATCGTGGTCAGCCACGACGACGATTTCCTCTCGCGCCTGGGCATCGACACGGTCATCGAGATCGACGAGCAGGGGATGCGGGAGACGGACCCGTTCATAGACGATGTATAGGCGCATCACCGTCGCCGCCTGAGAGCGTCGGACACCATCGAGCGACGAACACTTCCCGACATGTCAGGAGACGACCGTGACACGCATCCCCGGTGCCGAGCAGACCCCGGACGGGCCCGCCTACCAAGGCCGCCTGTTGGACCGACCGGACGAGGAGGTCGTCGACCAGGGCGCCCCGTTCGATGTCCGCACCCTGATCACCCGCCGTGGCATCCTCGGGCTGGTGGGCGTGGGGTTGGGAACGGCGGCACTCGCGGCCTGCGCCCCCCTGAGCTCGGCGGGCACGACATCGACCGCCACGCCGACGCCCTCGACCACAGGCGCCACCGGTTCGACACCGTCGACGCTGCCCGCGGGCGAGATCCCCGACGAGACGGCCGGACCCTACCCCGGCGACGGGTCCAACGGGCCTGATGTGCTCGAGCAGAGCGGCATCGTGCGCAGCGACCTGCGCACGAGCATCGGCTCCTCGACCGCCGTGGAGGGAGTCCCGCTGACCTTCACCCTGCGCGTGACCGACATGGCGAACGGCGATGCTCCTTTCGCCGGCGTCGCCGTGTACGCGTGGCACTGCGACGCGCAGGGCCGGTACTCCATGTATTCAGAAGGCGTCGAGGACGAGACCTGGCTGCGAGGCGTTCAGGTGGCGGACGCGAACGGCCAGGTCACCTTCACCTCGATCGTGCCGGGCTGCTACTCGGGGCGGTGGCCCCACATCCACTTCGAGGTGTATCCGAGCATCGACGACATCACGGATGCCGGCTCGGCGATCGCGACGTCTCAGCTCGCCATGCCGGAAGCACCGCTCACCGATGTGTACGCGCTGGCCGCCTATGACGGGTCGGCGCGCAACCTGTCGCAGGTGACGCTCTCCAGCGACAACGTCTTCGGTGACGACGGCGGCGCGCTCCAGGTCGCCACCGTCACCGGCGATACGACCGGCGGCTATACCGCCGCGCTCGCCGTCCGCGTCGACACGACGACCACGCCGTCCGCGGGCCAGGCGCCCGGCGGACGACGCTGATCAGCGGCCGCCGTCGCGCCCGGCTCCGCCGATGCCGGGCGCACCCGGCTGGCCGTAGGGCCCGTGGTCGCCGGTTGCTCGATGGTCCTGGATCGGACGCACCGACGAGCCGACGCCGCGCATCATGCGCCACACCCACACGGCAGTGAGCGCACCGATCACGACCACGACAGCCAGGATCACGGCGAGACTCTGCGTGACGATGCCCAGGACGATCGCGAGGACCGCGGCGAGCGCCAGCATCCCGAGGACCACTCCTAGAATCGCGCCGATAGATGGACGCCGAAGCGGCTGCTGCTCGTCGTACGGTTCGGATGTGCCGGCCATCAGCTCGTCCCTCCAGAGGTCGAAGAACCGCCCACGTTACCCAGGCCCACCGTGTTCGGCTGGCCGAGCGGCCCGAACTGTTCATAACCCAGGCGCTCTCCGGGTCGGCGCTCCGGCGGCGGCGCATCGCGCAGAACGCGGGGCACCCACAGCGCCCCGAGCACGACGACGACGGCGCCGGCGATGATCGCGGCGACCACGCTCTGGGTGATGGCGGCGGTGAAGCCGCCGATGACACCGGCCAGGACCAGCATGATGGCGGCGAAGGCCACGACGCGCCACACCGAGGAGCGCGCCGGGCGATCGTTCTCGTTGTTCGTGTCCATCCCGACACCCTAGGCACGAGGCTCGGGTCCCGCACCCCGTTGACCTGGGCGCAACAGGCGTCTAGGCATGCGCTCTGAGCGCAATCCCCGCCCGGGTGTCGGCGGCTACAGCCACAATGATCGGGTGAGTGATGTGCTCGGCCAGTTCTCGCCTGCCACGCAGGACTGGTTCCGAGGCGCCTTCGCCGCGCCGACCGACGCGCAAGCCGGCGCCTGGCACGCGATCTCCCAGGGGCGCCACGCGCTCGTCGTCGCTCCCACCGGCTCCGGAAAGACCCTGTCCGCCTTTCTCTGGGCGATCGACAGCGTGTTCCGGGAGCGGACGCAGTCCCCGACACCGGCGAAGGATGCACCGCGCACCCGCATCCTGTACATCTCCCCGTTGAAGGCGCTCGGCGTCGACGTGGAGCGCAACCTCCGCTCCCCGCTCGTGGGAATCGGGCAGTCCGCCCGGCGCCTGGGCCTCGCCGCTCCCGATGTGCGCGTCGGTGTGCGCTCGGGCGACACAACGTCCTCGGATCGACGCAAGCTCGTGAGCGATCCGCCCGACATCCTCATCACGACGCCCGAGTCGCTCTATCTGATGCTCACGAGCCAGGCGTCAGAGACCCTGCGCGGCGTGCACACCGTCATCATCGACGAGGTGCACGCAGTGGCTGCCACCAAGCGCGGCGCGCATCTGGCCGTCAGCCTCGAACGCCTCGATGCGCTGCTGGAGACGCCGGCGCAGCGCATCGGCCTGTCGGCCACCGTCCGCCCGATCGATGAGGTCGCGCGTTTCCTCGGAGGTGCGGCACCCGTCGACATCGTCGCCCCGCGCGCCACGAAGGCCTTCGACATGACGGTCGTCGTGCCGGTCGACGACATGCTGCACCCGCCGCCGCCTCCGGGACAACAGGCGGACGGAGAGAGCGAGAGCGAAGACTGGTTCGCCTCGGGCGGCGAGAGCACCGAGATCACGGGGTCGCTGTGGCCGCACGTCGAAGAGGCGATCGTCGACCGCATCCTTCAGCACCGCTCGACGATCGTGTTCTCGAACTCCCGTCGGCTCGCCGAGCGGCTCACGGGACGCCTGAACGAGATCTACAGCGAACGGCTGGGACTCGACCTGCCCGACCCCGCCGTGCCCGCAGCGGTGATGGCGCAGGCGGGTGCCACCGCCGGTGCCGAACCGGTGCTCGCCAAGGCCCACCACGGCTCGGTCTCCAAGGAGCAGCGTGCCATCGTCGAGGACGAGCTGAAGTCGGGAGTGCTGCGTTGCGTCGTGGCCACGAGCAGCCTCGAGCTCGGAATCGACATGGGTGCGGTCGATCTGGTGATCCAGGTCGAGGCGCCTCCGTCGGCAGCCTCCGGGCTGCAGCGCATCGGTCGCGCCGGCCACCAGGTGGGCGAGGTGAGCCGCGCGGCGCTGTTCCCGAAGCACCGCGGAGACGTCCTGCACACCGCGATCGTCACCGAGCGGATGCTGGCGGGTCGGATCGAGTCGATCCGCGTGCCGCAGAACCCGCTCGACATCCTCGCCCAGCAGACCGTCGCGGCGGCCGCACGGGGCGCGATCGAGGTCGAGGACTGGTTCGAGACCGTCAGGCGAAGCGCCCCCTTCCGCACGCTCCCCCGCTCCGCCTACGAGGCGACGCTCGATCTTCTGGCAGGCCGCTACCCGTCCGACGAGTTCGCGGAACTCCGGCCCCGGCTCGTGTGGGACCGCGATCACGGCACGCTCACCGGCCGTCCGGGCGCGCAGCGGATCGCCGTGACCAGCGGCGGAACGATCCCCGACCGGGGCCTGTTCGGCGTGTTCGTCGCGGGCGAGAGCCAGAACGCCCGTGTCGGCGAGCTCGACGAGGAGATGGTCTACGAGTCGCGGGTCAACGACGTGTTCACGCTCGGCACGACCAGCTGGCGCATCGTCGAGATCACGCACGACCGCGTCAACGTCGTGCCGGCGTTCGGACAGCCCGGCAAGGTCCCGTTCTGGCACGGCGACGGACTCGGCCGGCCTGCCGAGCTCGGCGAGGCCCTGGGCGCCTTCTCGCGCGAGGTGTCGGCTGCCGAACCCGCCCGCGCCCGGGAGCGGCTGTCCGAGGCCGGGCTGGATGCCTTCGCGCAGGACAACCTGCTCGCCTACCTCGCGGAGCAGCGTGAGGCGACCGGATCGGTCCCGACCGATCGCTCGCTCACCGTGGAGCGCGGGCGTGACGAGGTCGGCGACTGGCGCGTCATCCTCCACTCCCCGTACGGCATGCAGGTCCACGCACCGTGGGCGCTGGCGGTGAACGCCCGCATCCGGGAGCGACTGGGGGTCGAAGGGTCCGCCGTGGCCAGCGACGACGGGATCATCGCCCGCGTCCCGGATGCCGAGGCCGAGCCCCCGGGCGCCGAACTGTTCGTGTTCGACCCCGACGAACTCGAACAGATCGTCACGGACGAGGTGGGGGGCTCCGCCCTGTTCGCGTCGCGATTCCGCGAGTGCGCCGCCCGCGCCCTGCTCATGCCGCGCACGAATCCCAACCGTCGCAGCCCCCTCTGGCAGCAGCGACAGCGCTCCGCGCAGTTGCTCGAGGTCGCGCGCCGCCACCCCACCTTCCCGATCATCCTCGAGACCCTGCGCGAGGTGCTGCAAGACGTCTACGACCTTCCGGCGCTGACCGGCATCGCCCGCAAGATCGCGGACCGCCGCATCCGCCTGGTCGAGACGACGACGTCGCAGCCTTCCCCGTTCGCCCGCGACCTGTTGTTCGGCTACGTCGGCGCGTTCATGTACGAGGGCGACTCGCCGCTGGCCGAGCGTCGTGCCGCCGCGCTGTCGGTCGACCCGGCGCTGCTGGGCGAGCTGCTCGGCAAGATCGAGATGCGTGAGCTGCTCGATCCCGACGTCATCGCGCAGTTCGAACGCGAGGCCCAGCGACTCGACGACGAGCGCAAGGCCCACGGTGTCGAAGGCGTCGCCGATCTGTTGCGCCTGCTCGGCCCTCTCGCCGTCGACGAGCTGGCACAGCGCCTGACCGATGGCGAGCAGGCGGCGCAGTACGCCGCGGAGCTGGTCGAGAGCCGTCGCGCGATCCGGGTCGGGATCGCCGGTGCGGAGCGCATCGCCGCGATCGAGGATGCGGGCCGGCTGCGCGACGCGCTCGGCGCCGCCCTCCCGGTGGGACTGCCCGTGGCGTTCCTCGAGCCGGTGGCGGATCCGCTCGGCGACCTGGTCGCCCGGCACGCACGCACGCACGGTCCGTTCACCGCCGACCAGGTGGCCGAGCGCTTCGGCGTCGGGGTGGCGGTCGCGCGGCACACGCTGCAGCGCCTGGAGTCGTCGGGGCGGGTCACGAGCGGCTTCTTCCTGCCCGAGTCCGCTGCGCGCCGCAGCGATGACACGGAGTGGTGCGACAGCGAGGTGCTGCGGCGGCTGCGGATGCGGTCACTGGCTGCCATCCGGGGCAGCGTCGAGCCCGTCTCCCCCGACGCCTTCGCGCGTTTCCTCCCGGTCTGGCAGCACGTCACGAGGCCCCTGGAGGGGATCGACGGAACGCTCGCTGTCATCGAGCAGCTCGCGGGCGTCCCGATCCCCGCGAGCGCCTGGGAATCCCTCATCCTGCCCTCGCGGGTCAGGGACTACACCCCGTCGATGCTCGACGAGCTGACGGCGACGGGCGAGGTCGTCTGGGCCGGACACGGTGCACTCCCGGGCCGCGACGGATGGGTGTCGTTGCATCCCGCCGATGCCGCATCCCTCACACTGGCCGTCCCCGACGATGAGATCGCCGCCGATTCGCTCGATGCCCGCATCCTCGACGTGCTCGCCGCGGGCGGTGCATACTTCGCGGCGCAGGTGCGAGAGCTCGCGCAGGCGGAGAACGAGCAGTCCGTCGTCGATGCCCTCTGGCGGCTGGCTTGGGCGGGCCGGGTGACCAACGATACTTTCGCGCCCGTGCGCGGACTCCTCTCGGGTGGATCCCAGGCGCATCGGGTGGCCCGCCGAGCGCCCCGCGCGCGGATGTTCCGCGGCGCGAGCATGCCGCGCCCGACGGCGCCGGCGCGGCCCGCATCCGTCGGCGGACGCTGGTCGCTGCTTCCGACGCCGGAGAGCGACCCCACGCTGCGCCACACCGCCGCGGCATCGCTGCTGCTGGATCGCTACGGCGTCGTGACCCGCGGCTCCGTGCAGAACGAGGGCCTGCCCGGCGGATTCGCCCAGGCGTACCGCGTGCTCGCCCAGTTCGAGCAGGCCGGGCACTGCCGACGCGGGTACCTCATCGAGAAGTTGGGAGCGGCGCAGTTCGCCGCGTCGGCGACGATCGACCGGCTCCGCGAGTTCGCAGCGGTGGGCGACCCGCCGCCCCGCACCGGCGTGACTCTCGCGGCGACGGATCCCGCCAATCCTTATGGCGCAGCGCTCGGCTGGCCGGCGCGCGAGGGGGTCAAGCACCGTCCTGGCCGCAAGGCGGGAGCGCTGGTCGTGCTCGTCGACGGCGAACTCGTGCTCTACCTGGAGCGCGGCGGCAAGACGGCGCTGAGTTTCACCGACGACGAGGACGCGCTGGCCGCCGCGGCGACATCGCTCGCCCAGACGGCGCGTGCGGGCCGGCTCGAGACCCTCACGATCGAGCAGGTCGACGGCGCCTTCGTCTTCGGCACGGTACTGGGACGGCTGCTGCGCGACGCCGGCTTCGTCGAGTCCACCCGGGGTCTGACGCTGCGCCGGCTCACCGCCGGGGACGCCGCGCGAGCAGAGCGGACGGCGCGTGCCTGAGGGCGATACCGTCTACCGCGCGGCGGCCCGTCTGCACGCTGCCCTGGCCGAACGCGTCGTCGAGCGGTTCGATCTGCGTGTACCCCAGCTCGCGACGCTCGACCTCAAGGGTCAGACCGTGCACGCGGTTGTGCCGCGCGGCAAACACCTGCTGGCGCGGATCGGCGATCTCACGCTCCACTCGCATCTGAAGATGGAGGGCGAGTGGCACGTCTACGCCCCCGGTGCGCGATGGCGAAAGCCCGCCTTCAAGGCCCGAGCGATCGTCGGCGTCGCGACGGCGGATGCGGTCGGTTTCGACCTGGCCATGATCGAGGTGGTACCGACGACGCGGGAGGACGAGCTCGTCGGCTACCTCGGCCCCGACCCTCTCAGCGAGGCGTGGGATGCGACAGAGGCCGTCCGCAGACTCGGCGCTGACACGCGTGCCGCCCACGTCGCCGTCCTGGATCAGCGCAACGTGGCAGGCTTCGGCAACGTCTACGCGAACGAGCTGCTGTTCGTGCGCGGCATCCACCCCGAGACGCCCGCGACCGAGATCGATGCCGCCGGTTTGATCGAGACCGGCGCGCGCATGATCCGCGCCAACCGGGACCGCCCGGCCCGCACATTCACCGGCCAGGACCGCGCCGGACAGCGCACCTGGGTGTATGGCCGCGCCGGCAAGCCGTGCCGTCGGTGCGGCACCCTCATCCGTGAGACGGCGCTGGGCGCCTCGCCGACCGCCGAGCGCAACGTGTTCTGGTGCCCGCGCTGCCAACCCCCGCCCGCCTGAGCGCTCCTCCTGAGCCCCTGACCGCCTGAGCCCCTGAACCTCGGAGCCCCTGAGCCTCGGAGCCTCGGAGCCTCGGAGCCTCGGAGCCCCTGAGCCTCCGAGCTGCCGACCTCCGCGGCTGGTCACTTCCGCCGCTGGTCACCGCCCTTCGTCGCAACCTCGGCATGTCCCACTTTCCGCAGTCCATGTCCCACTTGCTGCAGAAATCCCGGCCCAAAAGTGCGGAAAGTGGGACATGCCGTCGGAATCCCGCCCCAGAAGTGCAGCAAGTGGGACATGGATGCGGGCGAGCGAGGACTCAGTGGCCGATGTAGCGGCCGGGGCGGTGGTTCATGGCGAGCACCAGGTTCAGCAGCACGGCGCCGATCGCGCTCAACAGCACGGCGGGGGCCGGGATCACCAGCAGCGAGATCAGGATGATCACGAGGTCGAGGATCAGCTGGGTCCATCCCGCCCGGAAGCCGGTGCGCTCCTGGATGAGCAGGGCGACGATGTTGATCCCACCCAGGCTCGCCTTGTGGCGGAACAGGATCAGCAGACCGACGCCGGCCAGCAGATTGCCGCCGAGCGTGCCGTAGATCGGGTCCAGACCCTCGATACGCAGGAGGGCGTGGTGCACGACCGACCACCCCGACACGAGCGCGATCGAGACCGCCGTGCGCAGGGTGAAGTCCCAGCCCTTCTTCCAGATCGCGAGCACGGCGAAGGGCAAGTTCACGACGGCGAAGATCAGCCAGAACGGCCATGACGTCGCGTAGTCGAACAGCAGGGCGACGCCCGCGGTGCCGCCCGTGACCGAGCCCGCCGATTGCAGCAGATAGAGACCGAGCGAGGCCGCGAAGGTCCCGGTGAGGATACCGAGGATGTCCTCGGGCACGCTGTGCGCCGTCTGCTTGACGTCGAAGACCAGGGTCGAGGCGGTCTCGGGCGCGCTCGGGCGTGCGCCGAGCTCCGGTTCCATCGCATCAGCGGCGGGCTCGGCGGACTCCGGATGCGGCTCGTTCACGTCGTCCATCGTGCCACCTGGATGAGCCTGCTCCGCGCGGCGGTTAGGTCGTCGACGCGTGCGGCGCAACCCGCATCCGATCCCGCGTCGGCTCCGAATAAGGTGCAAGGCCGGGAGAGTGCCGGGGCGGGAATGAAAATCCGTACCGGATCGTTTCGATCAGTGCTGGCACCTCGAGGTCCGGAGGAGGCGATCGTGGGCAAGAACTACATCGATATCGAGAACGAGCGCGGTGAGATGCTGCGCTACCGCAAGCACGTGAACGGACGTGGGCTCATCGCGAACGGCGCGAAGGTCCACCCGACGGCTGTCGTCGAAGCGGGCGCCTATGTGGAGCCCGGCGCGCAGATCGCCGCCGACGTCTATGTCGGCCGCGGCGCGTGGATCGAGAGCGACGTCGTCATCGGCCCGAAGGTCAAGATCGCGCCGCACGCGCACATCGGCTCCCGCGCACGCGTGGGCGCCGGCGCGCAGATCGGCGTGCGCACGCAGATCGGCCCCGGGGCGAGTGTCGCCGGGGGTTCGCTGATCGGCGACGACCAGACCATCGCTCAGGGTGAGCGCGTCGCGACCGACCGTCGGGGCCTTCGCTCCGCCGCCTGAGCGCACCGCATCCTTCACCCGCATCGTTCGCCTGTCACAGCTTGCGCCCATCCGCGCGAGTTGTGACAGGCGAACTGCCGTTTCGGGTCCGCTCCGTCGGTGCCCGAGTTGCGTCGCATGTGCGCAGACGCCACAGCTCTGCGCAGATGCGACAGCGATGAACTGTGGCGGATGCGGGAAAGTGTCGCCCCTCGGCGGCCATGCACCACACCGGTCCGAGCTACGGACGGTGGCGCCCCTCGGCAACCACACCATGAGCCACGGACCGGGGGCGGGATAGCCTGGGGGCATGGCTGGTCGAGGGGCACCGAAGGGCGGAAAGAAGCCCGCGCGCTCCGCTTCGACCCGCAGCGGCGGCTCTCATCGGCCCGCCAGGAGCGGCTCGTCCCGCGCCCCAGCCAAGAAGCCCGAGCCGGCCCCGGCGCCCCCGATCCCCGAGGGGCCGTTCCGCCTCGGCGCGATCCCGGGAGCAACCCCCGGCAAGTGGATCGACATCTGGCAGGAGCGGATGCCGAGCACGACGCTCGAGCTCGTGCCGCTCGAGGTCGCCGCGCAGGAGGAGGCGTTGCAGAGCGGCCGGGTGGATGCGGCACTGGTGCGCCCACCCGTGGACACCGAGCGCTGGCATCTCATCCGGCTCTACGAGGAGACGATCGTCGTCGCCTTCTCGGCGGACTCGCACCTCGCCGCGGGTGATGAGCTCACGCCCGAGGATCTTGAGGGCGAGGTGCTCGTCGTCCCGGCGGACGACGTGCTGGACCCGCACATCGCCAGCACCCTCGCGCCCGCCTTCGCGGCACCGCGGACGACGGCGGATGCCATCGAGATCGTCGCGTCCGGTGTGGGCATCGTGATCGTCCCGATGTCACTCGCCCGACTGCACCACCGCAAGGACGTCGAGTATCGGGCTCTCTCGGGCGCAGCACCCGCGCCCGTCGGATTCGCGTGGCCGCGCGAGGATGCGTCTCCGCTCGTCGACACCTTCATCGGCATCCTCCGAGGCCGCACCGCACAGTCGTCGCGCGACTGAACGACCGCCGCGGAGGCCGCCACAGCGGCGCCATAGAATCGCAGGATGGATCCCCGCCCGCTGCTGTACCTCTGCGCGCGCCCGCAGCGGGATGCGGCCCAGGCGGAGTGGGCGTCGTTCCGTGTCGCGATGGGGCGCGACACGGACGGACTCCACGCCTGGGATCTGGTCGCAGACCCCCTGGCACCCGACGCGCTCGAGCGCTATGCGGGCTTCGTGATCGGCGGCAGCCCCTTCAATGTGACGACGCCCGACAAGGGCCCGGTGCAGATCCGGGCGGAGGACGATCTCGCCCGCGTGGCGGAGGCCGCCGCATCCGGCGAGACCCGGGCGATGTTCACCTGTTACGGCATCGGCGTCGTCACCCGCGTCTTCGGCGGCACCGTGGCCGACACGTATCCCGAGGGCACGGGGGCGACGACCGTCGCTCTGACGGATGCGGGGCGCGCCGATCCGGTGTTCGGGAACCTGCCCGAGCGGTTCGACGCGTTCACGGCGCACAAGGAGGGCACCGAGATCCTGCCGCCGGGCGCCGTGCTGCTCGCCACGAACCAGGACTGCCCCGTGCAGGCCTACCGCGTCGGCGAGAGCCTGTACACGACGCAGTTCCACCCCGAGCTCACCCCGCAGGACTTCACGGCGCGCATGCGGATCTATCGCGACGGCGGGTACTTCGATCCGAGCGAGTTCGACGCGGTCGCGGCGCGGGTGCTGGCATCGCCCGTCACCGAGCCCGCGCGCATCCTGCACGCCTTCGCGCGCCTCTGAGCCGGCCGTCAACCCCGGCGCAGTCGCCGCACGGCACGCACGACGGTCACGAGGGCGATGAGAACCGCCGCGCAGACGGCGGCCGCGCCGATCGCCGTACTGTGCGGCTGATCGGTCAGGCGACCCACGGCGAGCCAGGACAGTCCCCAGCACAGAGCGAGCGAGGGGGCGACGCGGCCGAACCAGGCGATGCCGCATCCGATCGCCGCCACGGCGATCAACACGACCACGCCCCAGACATCGGCCGCCTCTTCGGCGCCGGCGGGGAGGATGCGGGTGAGCCACGCGGCGGTGTTCGCGACCGTCGCGAGGGTCACCCATCCGAGGTGCAGTCCCGTGACGCCGTCGATCAGCACGGCAGAGACGGCGCCCTCGCGCGGCTGCGTGATGGCTCGACGCCAGGTGATCGCGAGGGCGACGAGAAGCAGCACGATGACGAGCACGGTCAGCGGCAGCGTGGTGAACTGCGCTGACACGAGCCACAGTCCGTTGAGCACCTCGGTCAGAGCGATCAACCAGCCCAGGCGTCGCTGCCGTTCACTCCCCCGCTGACCCGGCAGTGCCTGCCAGATGGCGTAGGCGATGAGGCCCAGGTAGACCGCCGACCAGATCGAGAAGGCCTGTCTCGCGGGGGCGAGGTAGCTCGCGTCGGCGTCGAGGGCACCGTCTTGCAGATCCTGCACGGCCGTGCCGCCGAACAGGCCTGTGCCGACCATGGCCGCGACCAGCATGAAGCCGGTCGCGGCCAGGACGGCGATCTGGCGCGTGAGGTCGGATGAGCGCGATGTGGCGACGTTCATCCCATAACGCTAGATAATCTAGCTATCCAGCGCCAGGGGTTGACAGAATCCGTCGCCCGTCAGCGGTCGCGCCGACGGGCGGATCGACCCGCGGCGTTCAGCGGTAGCTCGAGAGCACGCGCTGCGATTCCCGCTCCGCCTTCTCGTTCGCCTTCCCTTCGCGCGAGCCCGCGAGCTTCGCACGGATGTGGTCGCCCACGGTGATGGGTTCGTACAGGTCGGGGTGCTCCGCGTCGACGCAGGACGGCACCGTCTCGATGACCGCATCGACGTCGCCGTCGTGGAAGAACGCGGCCGATCGGCGTCGCTCGATCGTCCCGTCGATCACGGGCGGCTTCACCCGGTGCAGGGTCGACATCCACCGCTCGTTCGTCCAACGCGCCGTCACGTCGCCGAGGTTGATGAGAAGCGCGCCGTCGGCGGGAGCGACGTCGTTCCACGATCCGTCGGCGCCGAGCACCTGCAGCCCCTTCACCTGGTCGGCCCAGAGGATCGTCACGATGCCGTAGTCGGTGTGCTCGCCCATGCCGACCAGGTCGCCGTCCAGCGTCACGTCGGTCCCGGGCGGCAGCGCGTAGTTGTTCATCCGCATGACGTCGAGGGAGTGGCCGGTGCGCCGGTCGAAGAAGTCGGGCTCCAGTCCGAGCGCGTCGGCGAAGATGCGGGTCATCGTGCGTGCCACACGCGCCGCCTCGGCGAAGTACGCCTGCACCTGCGCCTCGAATCCGCCGACGTCGGGCCACAGGTTGTCGGCATACTCCGGCTGCGGAAGATCCGGGCATGCGGGATAGTCCGCCTGCGCGGCGCCGACGTTGAACGCCTCGAAGAAGTCGTTCATCCGGTTCGCGGACTCGACCCCCAACGAAAGGCTGAGTGACTCGGACTTGGGCGGGCTGTAGCCGCGGTTGATCTGCGGGGGCGTGCGATAGGTCTTCTTCTGCTCCAGATCGAGCGCGAAGAAGCGGTCCATCGCGTCGGTCAGACCGGCGGTGACCGCATCCGGGATCCCGTGTCCGGTGATCTGGATGAAGCCGACCGTGCGGCAGGCGTCGTCGATCGCGCGTGCGACCTCGGCTTTCGCCTCGGGGCTGCCGGCTTGGACGTACGCGGTGATGTCGACGAGGGCGACGTGGAAGGTCATGGCGACTCCTGGATGGGGATCGCCCTCGGAAGGGCGACCGATGGGTATCGAGGTAGCCACTTCACGGTTTCCCACCGCGGCTTGCGAGAGCCGCGGCGCGTGTTTACATGAACGCTGCCGTCAGGCTAGACGGCTCGCGTTTCCCCCGCGTTACATCTGCCACGGTCGGGTCATTGCGTGTAGATGAACGCCCAGAGTCCGTGAATCGAGCGGTAGTGGCAGTTCTTCACGATGGTGATCCCGTCGGCCTGGTACGCCTTGAGAGCGGCGTGGCACTGCGACTGGGTCGGGTAGTGGCGGGAGTACCACTGGTCAGCGGCGGATGCGGAGAGGGCGGGCGCGAGAGCGATCAGCGTCCCCAAGACCACGGAAAGGCCGAGCGCGCCCGAACGTTGAGTTCGTTTCGTCGTCATACGTGGAGCGTAGCGTTCAGCCCACGAACGGGCGCGAGTTATCCTCAGGGCAGGGGCGCGCCGAGCACCACGGCGGCATCCGCCGGCACGGAAACCGTTCCCGCAGCGGGTGAGACCGGCACGGTGGCCAGGAGAACGCGCTCGGCCGTGGCGAGCGGCACATCCCAGGGATCGGCCGCGAGGTTCACGATGATCCGCAGTGCCCCGCGTCCCAGCACGAACCGCCGCGCCGACGGGGCCGCATCCGGTCGCTCGATCGCGGCGCTCAGGTGCGCCGATTCAGGGTCGGTGAGCTCGGGCCGCTCACGCCGCAACCGAGCCAGGTCGCGGTAGAGCGCGAGGATGCGGGCATGATCGCCCGTCTCGGCCTCCTCCCACGCGAGCTTGGCGCTCTCGAACGTCGCGGGGTCCTGCGGGTCGGGCACGAGGGACTCGTCCCAGTCCGTCTTCGCGAACTCCTCCGCACGCCCCTTCCGCACCGCCTCGCCGAGCCATTGCTCCGGATGCGAGGTGAAGAACGGCCAGGGGGTCGATGCGCCCCACTCCTCGCCCATGAAGAGCATGGGCGTGCCTGGCGCGGTCAGCGTCAGGACGGCCGCGACGGCCAGCCGGTCGGGTGACAGCGTCGCACTCAGCCGATCGCCCGCGGCGCGGTTGCCGATCTGGTCGTGGTCCTGGGCGAAGGTGACGAGGCGCCACGTCGGCACGTCCGCGGGGATCGGATGCCCGTGGTGACGCTCGCGGAACGAGGAGTACGTGCCGTCGTGGAAGAACCCGTGCGTCCACACCTTCTCCAGCGCATCGGATGCGGCGAAGTCCGCGTAGTAGCCGCTCGTCTCGCCGGTGAGCGCGACATGCACGGCGTGATGCCAGTCGTCGCTCCACTGCGCGGCGAGGCCGTAGCCGCCGGCTTCGCGCGGCAGGATCAGTGTCGGATCGTTCATGTCGCTCTCGGCGATGAGCGTGAGCGGGCGTCCGACGTGTGCGGAGAGCGCGTCGACGACCTCCGCCATCTCGCGCAGGATGTGGACGGGCCGCTCGTCGTGGAGCGCGTGCACCGCATCCAGCCGCAGCGCATCGACGTGGTAGTCCCGGAGCCACATCAGGGCGTTCTCGACGATGAAGGCACGCACGGCCGGCTCGTCGAGGTTCACCGAGTCGCCCCACGTGTTGCGGGTGCCTTCACGCAGGTAGGGGCCGAACTCCGGCAGGTAGTTGCCCGAAGGGCCGAGGTGGTTGTAGACGACGTCCTGCACGACGGCGAGGCCGGCGGCGTGGGCCGCGTCGACGAAGCGCGCGTATCCTGCGGGTCCGCCGTAGGCCTCGTGCACGGCGTACCAGGCGACGCCGTCGTATCCCCAGTTCCAGACCCCGTTGAAGCCGTTCACCGGCAGCAGCTCGATGTGGCTCACACCCAGCTCGACCAGGTGCGGCAGACGCTCGATCGCGGCATCCAACGTGCCCTCGGGAGTGAACGTGCCCAGGTGCAGCTCGTAGATCAGGCCGCCGGCCAGCTGTCGACCGGTCCACGCCGCATCGGTCCACGCGAACGCAGCGTCATCGACCCACGCGGATGCCGCGTGCACGCCGTCGGGCTGGCGACGCGAGCGGGGGTCGGGGCGCAGTTCGCCGTCATCGAGCACGAACCCGTAGCGCTCGCCGTCGGCAAGATCCACCGGCGCCCGCCACCATCCGTCGGCGCCCGCCGTCAACTCGGTTTCGCGTGCCAGCTCGGCACCCGAGCGCATCCGCACCCGCCGCGCCTTGGGCGCCCAGAGCTCGATCATCGTCTCGTGTCCTCGTCTCGTGGGTCGGTCGTCATCCGCGCGGTGCCGCGAGCGCGACCGGCGCGAGCAGCGCGACCGGGTAGGTCGCCAGCAGCTGGGCGAGCGGGATCCGCTCGGTGTCGAAGACCCGGCCGGTCAGCTGGTCCTGCACGGCGCCGGCGGGATGCAGCAGCGTGGCGTCGCCCCATCCGCCGCGGGCCGCGAGACCGACGGGCAGCCGGGTCGCGACCGCGATCGCCCCGCCGCGGTCGAAGGCGACCGCGTGCCCGGAGGCCTCACCGGTCACGGTCACCGGCGTGTAGCGGGTGAACAGGTGCGGGCGATCTCGGCGCAGGCGCAGGGCGCGGGAGACCAGCAGGAGCTTGGCGGCCGCGGTGTCGTCCACGGGCGGCACGAGCCCCTCATCCAGCTGCGCCAAGGTCGCGGCGCGGGCGGCGAAGTCGACGTGGCGGCGGTTGTCCGGGTCGACGAGCGACTGCTCCCACAGCTCGGACCCCTGGTACACGTCGGGGATGCCGGGACCCGCGAGCTGGAGGAGCTTGGCGGACAGACCGTTGGAGTACCCCGCCGGGGCGATCTCGGCGACGAGCGACTCGACGACCGGACGCGCCTCACCGAAGGCCGCGTCGACGACGGCGTGCATCCGCTGCTCGAAGTCCTCGTTCACGTCGAGCCAGCTGGTCGCGTCACCGGCCTCGCGCGCCGCCTTCTCTGCGTAGGCGTGGAGCCGCTCGGCGCTCGCCGGCCAGGCTCCGACGATGGCCTGCCACAGGAGCGCGTCGAAAGGACCGTGGCCGGTCGTCGCGACCTCGCGCAGCGCATCGAGCGTCTCGGCCCAGCGCTCAGGGATCTCGGCGAGCACATCGAGGCGCGCCCGCACATCCTCGCCGCGCTTCGTGTCGTGCGTCGACAGGGTGGTGAGCGAATGCGGCCATGATGCCTGCCTCCGCGCGAAGGCGTCGTGGAATCCCGCGATGTCGAGCGAGAACTCGGAGGGGTCTCCCCCGACCTCGGTCAGCGACCCGAGACGGGTGTAGCGATAGAACGCGGTGTCTTCGACGCCCTTCGCCATGACTGGCCCGGTCGTCTGCTGGAAGCGCTGTGCGAGCTCGCTCGAGCCGTCCGCGAGCAGCGGCACGAGCGCGGCGATCGCCTCGGCGAGCTCGGGACGGGCAGCGGATGCGGCCTCCGCCGCCTCGTCGAGCCACGCGAGCCCCGCAGGCAGGTAGCTGCGGTAGGTCGGGAACAGTGCGAGGAGTTCGGCCAGCGCCTCTCGGGCACCGGGAACGGGGATCGGCAGCAGGCGCACCAGACGCGCGACCTCGGATGCCTGGATCGTGTCGGCGATCTGACGCTTCGTACCGTGGATGAGCTCGGCCCACGACGGCGCCGACGCAAGACCGGTCTCGATGCGCAGCTGCGCATCCAGCGCGTCGAGTCCCGCACGCCCCGCAGGGTCGATGAGCACCCGCTCGATCTCACCGAGGGCGTCGTAACCGGTCGTCCCGACGGTGTGCCACCACGAGGGCAGCTCCTCACCGTGCTCCAGGATCTTCTCGACCCAGACCGGCAGGCCGTTCGTGACCTCGGCCAAGCGCGCGAGGTATCCGCCCGGGTCGCGCAGCCCATCGGGATGGTCGACGCGCAGGCCGTCCACGAGCCCCTCGCGCACCCATCGCAGGACCTCGACGTGCGCGTCGTCGAAGACTCGGGGGTCCTCGACGCGGACGGCGGCGAGCGTCGTGACGGCGAAGAACCGGCGGTAGTTCAGCAGCGCGGCCTCGTCACGCCAGAAGCGCAGCTCGTAGTGCTGACGGTCGAGCACCGCGGCGACGTCACTCGGCTCGAGACCCTCGAGCGAGCCCGGGGCGAGCGGGAGCTCATGGTCGTAGTACCGCACGAGTCCGTCGGGGGCGTCGGGAACGGGCGTGGGGTCGATCGTGATCTCGCCGATCACGTCCGCGAGCGGGGCGCCGAGGATCGGCAGCCGCACCCGCCCGTCATCGAGCGCACGGTCGACATCGAAGGCGGACGCGCGCACGGACGCCTCGCCGAGGCGCAGGTAGTCCCACCACCACGGGTTCTCGCGCGGGATCGAGACGCCCATGTGATTGGGAACGATGTCCACGAGCACACCGAGCCCCGCATCGTGAGCGGCGGCCACGAACCGGTCGAGCGCCTCGCCCCCGCCTCGGGCGGGGTCGACGAGCGAGGGGTCGACGACGTCGTAGCCGTGATCGGATCCCGTCGTCGCCTTGAGCAGGGGCGACAGGTAGACCCATCCCACGCCGAGATCGGCGAGGTAGGGGACGACGGCGGCGGCCGCATCCAGATCGAAGCTCGGACGGATCTGCAGGCGGTAGGTCGAGGCGGGCAGCATGCGTCCTCCGGGTCAGTGCGGGAGCTCGGACTTGGGAGCAGCGCCGGGCACCTCGTCGACAGGGACCGTGAGGTTCTGCGTCAGAGATGCGGCGACGGAGTGATCGGGCTCGGCCTCTGCCTCGTGGTGCTCGCGCAGCACGATGAGCGACTTCGCCTCGACCGGCAGCACCTCGCCGGGGCGGACGGGCTCCGAGTCGGCCCTGTTGCCGGCGGTGTCGACGAGCACGTCCCACTCGGGCGAGAAGTCGACGTTCGGCAGCGTGAACTCGACCGGCTCGTCGCCGGCGTTGAACAGCACGATGAAATGGCTGTCGACGATCTGCTCACCGCGGCGGTCGCGTTCGCGGATCCCGTTCCCGTTGAGGAAGACACCCACCGCGCGACCGAAACCGGAGTCCCAGTCCTCCGGCCGCATGGGCGTGCCGTCGGGACGCAGCCACACGATGTCGGGGACGGGCGCATCCTCCTCCTGCAGCACCGGTCGGCCGTCGAAGAAGCGGCTGCGGCGGAACGTGGGGTGATCGCGTCGGAGCCGGGACAGCGCCGCGGTGAACTCGATGAGGGGCAGGTCGATGTTCTCCCAGTCGACCCACGTGATCTCGTTGTCCTGCGCGTAGCCGTTGTTGTTGCCACCCTGCGTGCGCCCCAGCTCGTCGCCGTGCAGCAGCATCGGGATGCCCTGGCTCAGCAGCAGCGTCGCGATGAAGTTGCGCTGGGCGCGGGCGCGGAGCGTCAGCACCTCGACGTCGTCGGTCGGACCTTCGACACCGAAGTTGTAGGAGCGGTTGTGCGACTCACCGTCGTTGCCGTCCTCGCCGTTCGCGTCGTTGTGCTTCTCGTTGTAGGAGACGAGGTCGCGCAGGGTGAAGCCGTCGTGAGCCGTGACGAAGTTCACGGATGCGACCGGCAACCGCCCGGAGTTCTCGTACAGGTCCGCCGAACCGGTCAGCCGCGAGGCGAACTCGCCGAGCGTTGCGGGCTCGCCGCGCCAGAAGTCGCGCACCGTGTCGCGGTACTTGCCGTTCCACTCGGTCCACTGGGGCGGGAAGTTTCCCACCTGGTATCCGCCCGGTCCCACATCCCACGGCTCGGCGATGAGCTTCACCTGGCTGACGATCGGATCCTGCTGCACGAGCTCGAAGAACGCTGCGAGGCGGTCGACCTCGTAGAACTCGCGCGCCAGGGTGGCCGCGAGATCGAATCGGAAGCCGTCGACGTGCATCTCGAGCACCCAGTAGCGCAGCGAATCCATGATGAGCTGCAGCGCGTGGGGGTTGCCGACGTTGAGGCTGTTGCCGGTACCGGTGTAGTCCGTGTAGTAGCGCTTGTCGTCGGCTTCGAGTCGGTAGTACGCCTCGTTGTCGATGCCCTTCATCGACAGGGTCGGTCCGAGGTGATTGCCCTCGGCCGTGTGGTTGTAGACCACGTCGAGGATCACCTCGATGCCGGCGGCGTGCAGCGCCCGCACCATGCCCTTGAACTCCTGCACCTGCTGCCCGACCTCGCCCGTCGACGAGTACGTGTTCTGCGGCGCGAGGAAGGCGATGGTGTTGTAGCCCCAGTAGTTCGACAGTCCCTTCTGCTGCAGGGTGTCGTCGTCGACGAACTGGTGCACGGGCATGAGCTCGATCGCGGTCACCCCGAGCTTCTTGAGGTGCTCGATGATGGCCGGATGCGCGATCGCGCTGTACGTGCCGCGGATCTCCTCGGGGATGCCGGGGTGGAGCTTGGTGAGCCCCTTCACGTGGGCTTCGTAGATGAAGGTCTCCGAGTAGGGCGTCTTCGGCTGGCGGTCCCCACCCCAGTCGAAGAAGGGGTTGATGACGACGCCCTTCATCATGTGGGCGGCGGAGTCGTCATCGTTGCGCGAGTCCGGGTCGCCGAAGTTGTAGCCGAAGAGGGATTGGTCCCAGTCGATCTGGCCGTCCACCGCCTTCGCGTAGGGATCGAGCAGCAGCTTGTTCGGGTTGAACCGCTTGCCGGATGCGGGGTCGTAGGGGCCGTGCACGCGGTATCCGTAGCGCTGCCCCGGTCCGATGTTGGGCAGATACGCGTGCCAGACGAACGCGTCGACCTCGATGACGTCGTGCCGGGTCTCGACGCCGTCCTCGTCGAACAGGCACAGCTCGACCCGCTCGGCCCCTTCGCTGAAGAGGGCGAAGTTCGTACCGTTCCCGTCGTACGTCGCCCCCAGGGGATATGCCGATCCGGGCCAGGTGTGCACGTCGTCGCCTCCCGAGGCATCGGATGCAGGGGCTTTCACCCTAATGGACGCGGGGGGCGTGGATTCGTCGGTCACCACCGGAGCATGGCTCATCAGGATGAGGCGGGCGCGGGGCTTGACGGGGGCTACGGTGAGCACTCCGGATCCGAGCCGCCTCGCGCACCCGAGGGAACACGTCGCCGCGCTCGCGACTTGTCCGGAGTGTGAAGACGCTCATCGTGACCGCCCACCCGGACGGCACCTCGCTGACCGCATCCCTCGCCGCTCGGCTCGCCGACGCTCTCGCACCGGAGGAGGTCGAGGTGATCGACCTCGACGCGGAGGGGTTCGATCCGCGTTTTCGCGCCGAAGACCGCGCCGCATACCGGGGTGAGAGCGAGCCGCCCGCCGATGTCCGCTCCTACCAGCGCCGTCTCGACCAGGCGGATCAGCTGATCCTGGTGTTCCCCGTGTACTGGTGGTCGATGCCCGCGCTCATGAAGGGGTGGATCGATCGCGTCTTCATCAAGGGCTGGGCCTTCGACATCGACCCGGATGGCGGAACCCGCCGCCGACTCGGCGACCTCACCGTACACCTGCTCCTCGTGGCGGGCGATGCTGCCGGCACCTACGACCGACACGGCTACGAGCACGCCATCCTGACCCAGATCGTGCACGGGGTCATCGACTACTGCGGCGCCCGCCGCGGCGGCGTCGTCTTCCTCCACGAATCGGAGCAGGAGGAAGAGAGCGTCCGTCGCGCCGCTGCGGCGGATGCCGTCGAACGAAGCGTCGCCGCTATCCGACGCGCACGAGCCGCCGACGCCGAGAGGTGACGACGCGTCAGGCGGCGGGCCAGGTGACGGATGCGGCGGGCCAGGCGGAACTGCCCAGCTCGGCGATCGCGGCGCGCTGTCGCTGTACGGCTTCGAGCGAGTCGGAGCGGAAGGCCGTCGCGATCACGACCTCGCGCCAGTACTCGTCCGGGCTCCGGTACACCGCGAAGGCCTTGGCTGCGAGCTGTTCCAGCAGCCGCCAGGCATCCGCCGCATCCAGGTAGTCGGCGACGTAGGCGTAGCGCACACCGCCGATCGCGCGCTCGATATCGGCCGCCAGGAGGAGGCGGGGCGGCTGCTCGTCGCTGCCGCGCGCGAGATCGTAGACGTCGAACACAGGCAGGCCCGTGAGCGAGGCGACCCGCGACATCATCCGCTCGGCGTCGTCGCTGTTCGCGATCTCCGCGAATCGGCTCGACAGCAGACCCTGCGACAGGGTGTCGGCGACCAGCAGCTCCGCGTCCGAGCCGGAGACGATCTTGTACTGCTCGTCGAGGGAGGCCCGCAGCTGCGCGATCGGCGGCAGCGGGAGGGCGAACCACGGAGCGCCGCGCTGGCCGTCCTGGTGCTTCGCGCGCACCTGCTGCGGGAGCTCCGCGAACGTCGGTGTGAACGCCAGCGAGGAGTTCCAGCCTCGGATCGCGAAGTCGCTCGCGGCGTCGAGCGCGAGGATCTGCTGCTGCCGCTCGGTCAGCGGCGTCCGCGCGGCGAGGCCGACATACCGGCGCTGCGCGCGCAACGGCGCCGACGCATCGAAGAAGGACAGCGCGGTGGAGGCGACCAGCAGCCCGACCATCAGGCCGAGGAAGAACATGACGAACAACGAGGTCGGCGACCCGCCAGCCCACGAGCCCACCGACGCGACGACCGCCACGATGCCGAAGGGGACGGCGATCGCGGTGACGGGAAGCGCGCGACGGCGCATCTGGCGCGGATCGGCCCGCCGACGCCGCTCCATCAGTCGTACGTACCGCCAGCGCGTTCGCACCGGGAACTCCACCTCGCCCGGATGGTTCTGCAGGACGCTGACGGGTGCACTCACCGCATCATCTTGGCACCCTGTCGACGCGGTCGCGCACGCCCTGTGAACAGCGCACCGCGCGGCGGGTTCACGCTCCCGCGGGCGGGGTGCGAGCGAGGGCCACACGCTCGGCGAGGTACGTACCGAGCGGCATGAACCCGCCCGCCGCACTCCAGCGCACGAGAGGGCCGTCCGCCCCCAGGCGCAGCGGTGAGGATGCCGCATCCACCGCATCCGGATCGATCGTTTCCCAGCCGACATGCACGCTCTGCCCCTCGGCGAATCCGCCGCGGAAGGCTGCCGCGGCGATCGCCGCCCGCTCGCGCTGCGACTCGGCAGCGAACCCGCGCCGCACCTCTTCCCTCGCCCGGACGACCTCGCCCGTCGCGAGGACGGCGTCATCCGTCAGCAGCAGGACGCCCAGATGCCATGCGGAGCCCGCGGGCACGATGCGCGGCGCCGCGGGGATCCCGAGGATGCGGCGGCTGCGCCACACGCCCAGCGCCTCACGCGGAACCTCGCCCAGCTCGCGCCGGGCCGCATCCAGGAGTTCGGCCACGGCGTCCACGCGCCGAGCCTAACCGCGCTGCGGCCTCAGACGCGGATGACGTTCGACGCGCTGCTCGCCCGCCCCTGCTCGCCGTGGACCTCGCGGTGCAGTCGTTCCATGCGCTCGTCGAGCGCGGCCGCGGTCTCGGCCGCCTCGCGCAGGCTCTCGGTGAGCCCCATCGGCACCTGGCGGTCGTACTTGTAGTAGATCTTGTGCTCGAGACTCGCCCAGAAGTCCATCGCGATCGTGCGGAACTGCACCTCGACCGGCACGCGTACGGGGCCGGTGGAGAGGAAGACCGGCACCTCGACGATCGCGTGGAGACTCTTGTAGCCGTTCTCCTTAGGGGTGGCGATGTAGTCCTTGACGGTGCGGACGCTGATGTCGTCCTGCTGGGTCAGCAGATCGAAGAGCCGGTACGCATCGGTCGTGAAGCTGCAGGTGACGCGCACACCGGCGATGTCGGTGATGTGTTCGCGGATCGAGGCGAAGTCCGACGGGATGCCCTTGCGCGTCACCTTGTCGACGAGACTGTCGGGCGACTTCAAGCGGCTCGTGACGTGCTCGATCGGGTTGTACTCGTGCATGTGCAGGAACTCGTCCCGCAGGATCGAGATCTTGGTCTCGATCTCCTGCATGCCGAACCGATACTCGAGCAGGAACCGCTGCAGCTCGTCACGCACCTCGCGCAGCTGCGCGGGGGACATCATGATCTGTTGCTGCTCGAGCGGCACCTTCATGTCTCCGACCGTACGGGCACCCGCTCGGTGGGCGCTGTGAGGACCGACCGGATCGGCCATGTCCCGGTCGGCCCTCACACTCAGTCCAGGATGCGGGCGGCCTGACGCGCGGCGCCCAGCGCCACGTACTCGCCGGGTTCGGGGACCTCCACCGGGAGGCCGAAGACCTGGGGCGCCACGCGTCGCACCGCCTCGGACTGTGCGGCACCGCCGATCAGCAGCACGCGCTCGAGCGGTACGCCGAGCCCGCGCAGGGCGTCCAGGCCCGCGCCGAGTCCGGACAGCATGCCCTCCACCGCCGCGCGGGCGAGGTTCTCACGCGTCGTCGAGGCGAGCGTCATCCCCTCCAGGGATGCGGTCGCGTCGGGCAGGTTGGGGGTGCGCTCCCCCTCGAAGTACGGGATGAGTCGCAGACCTCCTGCGCCCGGCTGCGCCGCGAGTGCGAGCGCGCTGAGCTCGGCGTGGTCGACGCCGAGCAGCCGCGCGATGGCGTCGAGCACGCGCGCGGCGTTCAGCGTCACGACGATGGGCAGGAAGTTCCCGGATGCGTCGGCGAAGCCGGCGACCGTGCCGGTGGCATCGATCGTGCGCTGGGCGCTGACGGCGAACACGGTGCCCGACGTTCCGATGGAGACGATCGCATCGCCCGGGACCGCCCCGACGCCGAGAGCCGCACCCGCGTTGTCGCCGGCACCGGGGCCGACGCGGCGGCCGGCCGCATCCGTCACCCACTCGTCGGGGCCGAGCACGCGCGGCAGCTGGGCGTCGTGACCGAGAGCTGCGACCAGCAGGTCACGGTCGTAGTCGCCTGTCTCGGGTGACCAGTAGCCGGTACCGGAGGCGTCGGAGCGGTCGGTGACGAGTTCGTCGAGCACGGGCCCGAGCGCGCTCTCACCTGCGGGACCATAGCCTCGCAGCCGCCAGGTGAGCCAGTCGTGCGGCAGCGCGACGGCGGCCACGCGCGCCGCGTTGTCGGGCTCGTTGTCGCGCAGCCACCGCAGCTTCGTGATCGTGAAGGAGGCGACCGGGACGAGACCCGTGCGCTCGGCGAGCGCCTCGGCCCCGAACTCTGCGGTCAACTGGGCGGCGGCACCGCCGGAGCGGGTGTCATTCCACAGCAGCGCCGGACGGATGACGCGGCCGTCGGCGTCGAGCGCCACCATCCCGTGCTGCTGCCCGCCGATGGACCACGCCGCGATGTCGTCGAGGCCGCCCGCATCCGCGATGGCCGACTGCAGCGCCTCCCACCAGGCTGCGGGATCCACCTCGGTGCCGTCGGGATGGCTCGCGCGAGAGGTGCGCACGATGGCGCCCGACTCGGCGTCGATCACGACGACCTTGCACGACTGGGTCGACGAGTCGACCCCCAACACCAGCGTCATCGCTGCTCCTTCTTCTTCTTCTTCAGGACGCCCTCTTCTTCAGGACGCCCTCTTCTTCAGGACGCCTTCTTCTTCAGGACGCCCGCGCTCAGGATGTCCGCTCCTCCCGCATCCGCTTCGCACCGTGTCCCACTTTCCGCAGTTTTCGGGGTCCAATTCTGCGGAAAGTGGGACACGGAGTGCGGCAAGTGGGACATGGGGCGCGACGCCCGGGCCGGATGCGGGTCCGGCCCGGATGCGGGTGCGTCAGCCGCGGGCGCCCAGCAGGTGCTCGGTCGCGAGCTGCTGCAGGCGCACGAAGCCGCCGCCCTTGCCGCCCATGTACGCGTCGGTGTCGAAGTCCTCGTAGGCCGAGCGGTCGGCGAGGAACTGCTCGTACGTCTCGCCCTCACCCAGGGTCGGCACCGACAGCTCGGGGACCTTGGCCGCGGCGAGCGCCTCCTGCACCTCGGGGTCGGCGCGGAAGGCCGCGGCGCGCTCCTTCAGCAGCAGGTAGGTGCGCATGTTGGCCGCGGCCGACTCCCACACGCCCTTCTCGTCCTCGGTGCGGCTGGGCTTGTAGTCGAAGTGACGGGGGCCGTCGTAGGCCGGAACCCCGCCGGGGCCGCCGTTCTCGAGCAGGTCAACGAGCGCGAACGCGTTGTGCAGGTCGCCGTGTCCGAACACGAGGTCCTGGTCGTACTTGATGCCGCGCTGACCGTTGAGGTCGATGTGGAAGAGCTTGCCGTGGAACAGCGCCTGAGCGATGCCGGCGGCGAAGTTCAGGCCCGCCATCTGCTCGTGTCCGACCTCGGGGTTCAGGCCGACGAGCTCGGGGCGCTCGAGCGAGTCGATGAAGGCGATCGCGTGACCGAGGGTCGGCAGCAGGATGTCGCCGCGGGGCTCGTTCGGCTTCGGCTCGATCGCGAACTTGATGTCGTAGCCCTTGTCGGTGACGTAGTCGCCGAGCAGGTTGACGGCCTCGCGGTAACGCTCCAGGGCGGCGCGGATGTCCTTCGCGCTGTCGTACTCGGCGCCCTCACGGCCGCCCCACATGACAAACGTCTTCGCGCCGAGCTCGGCACCCAGGTCGAGCTGGCGGAACACCTTGCGCAGCGCGTAGCGGCGCACGTCGCGGTCGTTGGCCGTGAAGCCGCCGTCCTTGAAGACGGGGGCGGAGAAGAGGTTCGTGGTGACCATCGGGATGATCAGTCCGGTGTCGGCGAGTGCGCCCTTGAGGCGATCGATCTGCTTCTGACGCTCGGCCTCGGTGGAGCCGAAGGCGAAGAGGTCGTCGTCGTGGAAGGTGAGGCCGTAGGCGCCGAGCTCGGCGAGCTTCTCGACGGCGTGGACGACATCGAGGGCGGGACGGGTAGGTCCGCCGAACGGGTCGGTGCCGTTGTATCCGATGGTCCAGAGGCCGAACGAGAACTTGTCGGCGGGAGTGGGGGCGGGCATGACGCTCCTTCGCGATGCGAGGCGGATATGTTGTTATTCGCAACTTACTACACTGGAGCCATGGACGCCATCGGCATGCGGCAGCGCAACCTCTCCCGCATCCTTCAACTCGTGCACCGCGAGGGCGCCCTCTCGCGCGCCGCCCTCACCGAGGCGACGGGACTCAACCGCTCGACGGTCGCGGCCCTCGTCGCCGAGCTCGCCGCGCAGCAGCTCGTCGCCGAGAAGGCGCCCGACCCCGCGAGACGTGCCGGCCGCCCCTCACCGATCGTGGCCGCGCAGTCGCGCACCGTGGCGATCGCGGTCAACCCCGAGGTCGACGCGGTCACCCTCGCCGCCGTCGGACTCGACCTGTCGATCCCCGTCCGCGCGCGCATCGCGATGCCCGCGGCCCCCACACCCACCGAGACCGCGACGCTCGTCGCCGAGCACATCGACCGATGGCGCCAGGCGGAACTCGCGGCCCATCGCATCGTGGGCGTCGGACTCGCCGTCCCCGGCCTCGTCCGCACCGGCGACGGCCTGGTGCGCGACGCCCCCCACCTCGGTTGGCGGGACGTTCCCCTGGCCGAGCTCATCCGCGACGCCACGGGACTCCCCACCGCCATCGGCAACGACGCGAGCCTCGGCGTGCTCGCCGAGCACCTCTTCGGCGCCGCGCGCGGCACGGCCGATGTCGTCTACCTCAACGGCGGCGCGAGCGGCATCGGCGGCGGCGTCATCGTCGCGGACAACCCGCTCGCGGGCACCGGCGGGTACGCGGGCGAGTTCGGTCAGAACCGTCCTGGGATCGAGGATGCGGCGGACCGTCGCGTGCCCGGCGGCGTCTTGGAGGACGAGGTCAACCGCTCGCTCCTGCTCGCCGCCCTCGGGCTGACGGATGCCGACGACGCGCAGCTGACGAATGCGGTCGCCGCCGCATCCGGAGACGCCCGCGCCGAGATCGAACGGCAGCAGCGGATCCTCGCGACCGCGCTGGCGAACGCGGTGAACGTCCTCAACCCCAGCGTCGTCGTGCTCGGCGGGTTCCTGGCGGCGCTGTGCGCGAGCGATCTGGGCGCGCTCGGCGACGCGGTACGCGCCCAGGCGATGCCCGCATGCGCCGAGACCCTCGAGCTTCGCCTCGCCTCACTGGCCGAGGACCGCCTGCTCATCGGGGCCGGCGAACTCGCCTTCGCCGACCTCCTCGCCGACCCCTCGGAGTTCAGCCCGCGCTGAGCGTGAAGCGCGTGATGTGCGCCTCACCCGATCCGACGGCGACCGGCCCCACCCAGGCGCCGATGAACCCGCGCGGAGGCCGGGGCGCCAGCACGTCGAGCTCGCAGGAGACCAGCTCCTGATCTCCCGCGAAGAGCTGCGCGGTGAGGTCGCGGATGCGGAGGCTGAGCTCGATCTCGGCGCCCAGAGCGTCCCGCCCGAGGGGCACGCGCCCGATCTCCGCTCCCGCCAGCACCGCGATCGCGTCGCCCGCTCCGGTCACCGACAGCTCCAGCTGCTGGGCGTCGGAGACCCGCAGGAGGATGCCCGCGCGGAACGCATCGTCCTGCGCAGCGATACGCACGCGCAGCGACACGTCGCTGTTCTCGTCGGGGAGTCGTCGACCGAGGAAGGCGACCCCCGCCGTGTTCGACGGCTCAGCGCCTCCGGGAAGCAGCAGGCCGTCGGCGCCCCCGCTCGCGAACTCCTCCGGCAGCCGGCCGGCGCCGTTCCACTCGAGGTCGAGCAGCTCACCGGTGAAGTGCTCCTCGACGCGGATCGGGTGCGGTCGCTGATCCGGCACGCCCTCCGCCGTCACGACCTCCTCCACGCGCCCGACGCCCGGCGCGAACAGCGGACGCCCGTCGGCCCACGCGACCGGCACGAGGGAGGTGCGGCGACCGAGGATCCCCCGCCGCCCGCCCACGGGATGCAGCGCCAGCACCGTCGCCCAGCTGCGCCCGTCGACATCGTCCACGAGGTCGGCGTGCCCCACGGCGACGATCGGAGCCACCGGCCCGAGATCACGGTGCGACAGACGCGGGTTTCCCGCATCCGGCGTGTACGGACCGTCGATGCGATCGGCATAGGCGACGCACACCGCGTGCTCGAGGTCGGTCCCGCCCTCGGCGACCAGCAGCATCCATCCGCCATCCGGATGCGGCAGAAGATGCGGACCCTCGGCCCAGACCGCCCCCACAGCGGCTCCCGTCCAGATCACGACCGGCTCGCTGCCGAGAGCACCCGTGGCGACATCGAGCTCCGCCACCCACACCTCGGTCCGGCCGGGCCAGTAACCCTCCACGGCCTCCCGGGTGCCGCAGAGCCAGACACGATCGCCGTCGACCGTGATCGAGGGGTCGAACCCGCCCACGCCGTCGATCCACACCGGGTCGGACCAGGGACCCTCGGGAGCGCTCGCCGTCACCAGGAAGTGGCCGGTCCGCCCGCCCCACTCGCCCTCCTCGGGCCCGACGACCGTGCACACCACGACGAGTCGGCCGTCCACCTCGCGCACCGTCGGCGCATACGTGCCGGAGGAGGACGTGAGATCCGACAGGTCGATCTGCCCGGGGCGGTGCAGCGCGTGTCCCGCCAGCGTCCAGTTCACGAGGTCGTCGGAGACGTGGACCGGAAGCCCGGGCAGGTACTCGAAGCTCGAGGTGACGAGGACGTACCGGTCGCCGAAGCGGCAGATGCTGGGATCCGGATGACAGCCCGGCAGGATGGGATTGCGGTAACGACCCATGGATGCTCCTTCGCGTGATGGTCGGGTTCCGCCCGGTGCGGGCGGCGGTCTCACCGCTCCGCGCGCGGCGGAGCGGTGGTGGCGCGCGGGACGAGCCGCGTCGCGAGCCGGACGTGCGTGGCATCCAGCTCCTCGCCGTTCATGAGGGCGAGGACCATGGTCGCGGCGGCGGCGCCGAGTCGCTGCATGGGCTGGCGCACGGTCGACAGGGGCAGCGCTGCACGGGCGGCCTCGGGGACGTCGTCGAACCCGATGACCGACAGATCCTCCGGCACCGAGAGCCCCAGTTCGTGCGCGACGTCGATGATCGAAAGCGCGGAGAGGTCGTTGGCGGCGAAGATCGCCGTGGGCCGGTGGACGGAGGACAGCATCTGCACGGCGGCCTCGCGAGCGATGTCGCCGTGATATCGGCCGACGCCGACGAGATTCGGATCGAAGGGGATGCCGGCCTCGGACAGTGCCACCCGGTAGCCCGCGTCGCGCGCGGCGGACGAGCGCAGATCCGGACGCCCGGCGATGAAGCCGATGCGGCGGTGGCCGAGCTCGACGAGGTGGCGAACCGCCTGCTGCGCACCGGTGAAGCTGTCCGACTCGACGGTCGGGAGGTCGGCGCGGCCGGTGTGCGGATCGACCGCGACGATGGGCACGTCAGAGGTGACGTTCACGATCGTGGGCGTCACCATGATCGCGCCGTCGATGAGAGTTCCGCTGAGGCGACTGAGCGAGCGCCGCTCCCAACCCGTCCCCTCCTGGTGGGAGCCGCTGTACGCCAGCACGTCATGGCCGGAGTCGGCCAGAGCGCTGCCCACGCCCTTGAGCACCTCGGCGGAGAACGGCTCGAAATCGGCGACGAGCACACCGATCACCCCGGTGCGCCGCGAGCGCATGCTCGAGGCGACGAGGCTGGATTCGTAACCCAGCTCGTCGACCGCGGACAGCACGCGCGCCACCGTCTCCTCCGCGACGCCGTACCGGCCGTTCACGGCTTTCGAGACGGTCGCGACGGACACGCCGGCGGCTGCGGCGACGTCGTGAATCGTGACCCTTCGGACCATGACGCCTCAGCGTAGACCACCGGAAAAGGTTTTCGAAAACGTTTGACACCCTTTCGGGTGGTTGCCACACTGACACCGCTCGAACCCTTCGAGCCCCCGCACGACGCCACGTCGAGGCAGCGACGCCACGGATGCTCGTGCCCACAGCAGCACCTCGGGGTGCGACTCGATGAAGAGAAAAGGTGGATCACATGAGAACCAAGAAGTTGCTGGTCGGTGCTGCTGCGCTGGCCATGAGCGCCCTCGCGCTCGCCGGCTGTAGCGGCGGAGGAGATTCCGGCGACAGCGGCGGCGACGTCACGCTGACCTTCTGGCACAACTCGACCACGGGCGACGGCAAGCAGTACTGGGTCGACACGGCCGCCGCCTTCGAGAAGGCCAACCCCGGCGTCAAGATCGAGATCCAGTCGATCCAGAACGAGGAGATGGACGGCAAGCTCCAGACCGCCCTCAACTCCGGCGATGCGCCCGACATCTTCATGGCTCGCGGCGGCGGCAAGCTCGCCGATGTGGTCAAGGCGGGTCAGGCCATGGACCTCACCGACGGCCTCTCGCAGGCGACGAAGGACGCGATGGGCGGCGCGCTCTCCGCCTTCGCGATCGACGGCAAGAACTACGGCGTTCCGACCGCCGTCCTGCCCTCAGGCATCTACTACGCGTCCGACCTCTTCACCCAGGCCGGCGTGACCGAGACCCCCACCACCATCGACGAGCTCGAGGCGGCCAACGAGAAGCTGCGCGCGGCCGGGATCGACCCAATCGCCGTCGGCGCGAAGGATGCGTGGCCCGCCGCGCACTGGTATTACAACTTCGCCCTGCGCGCCTGCTCGAAGGACGCACTCGACAAGGCGGCCTCCGACCGCTCCTTCGACGACCCGTGCTGGCTGGAGGCGGGTGAGAACCTCGAGGCCTTCATCAAGACCAACCCCTTCAACGACGGCTTCCTCACGACGACGGCGCAGCAAGGCGCCGGCTCCTCGGCCGGCCTGCTCGCCAACCACCAGGCCGCGATGGAGCTCATGGGCGCCTGGGACCCGGGTGTGATCGCCTCGCTGACTCCCAACGAGGAGCCGCTCGCGGACCTCAAGTGGTTCCCCTTCCCCGAGGTCTCGGGCGGCAAGGGTGAGGCCGGCGCCATGATGGGCGGCGTCGACGGCTTCAGCTGCTGGGTCAACGCTCCCAAGCAGTGCGTCGACTTCCTGAACTTCATCGCTGAGAAGGAGAACCAGGAGGGCTACGCGAAGGCGTTCCAGACCCTTCCGGCGTCCACCGAAGCGCAGAGCGTCGTGACCGACCCCGCTCTGGTCGACATCCTCAAGAGCTACAACGACGCCCCCTACGTGGTCGTCTGGCTCGACACCCTGTACGGCCAGAACGTGGGCAACGCGCTCAACGTCGCCGTCGTCGATCTGTTCGCGGGCAAGGGCACGCCGCAGGGCATCGTCGACGCCGTCAACGCCGCGGCCGCGAAGTCCTGAGAGGTCGATGACGATGGCTTCCGTTCGCGAACACGCGAGTACCGTCGCTGACGCGGCGGACAGCCTTCCGCCGGTGGGCGGTGCCGCATCCGCGGCATCGTCCACCCGGCCCCGCCGCCGACGGGGCAGGTGGCGCCTGCGCGCCGAGCTGCTCCTGCTGCTCGGCCCCGCCCTGATCGTCTTCGTCTCGTTCGTGATCTTCCCGGTCGCGATGGCGGCGTTCTACGGCTTCTTCAGCTGGTCGGGCTACGGCGCCCCCACCGACTTCGTCGGCATCCGCAACTACGTCACGATCCTCACCGACCCGGCCTTCCACGAGGCCCTGGGGCACAACGGCTTCATCGTCGTGATGTCGCTCGTGATGCAGGGACCGCTCGCTCTGGGCCTCGCCCTGCTGCTCAACCGCAAGATGCGGTTCCAGTCCCTCATCCGCGTGCTCATCTTCGTGCCGTACGTCATCTCCGAGGTCGTCGTCGGCCTCGGATGGGGCCTGCTGCTGCAGTCGAACGGCGCACTGAACGGGCTGCTCGAGAAGATCGGCCTGGGCGCTCTCGCGAACGACTGGATCTCGAATCCCTCGCTCGCGATCTGGACCCTCATGGTCATCATCACGTGGAAGTACGTCGGCTTCGCCGTCATCCTCTTCCTCGCAGGCCTCCAGGGCATCCCGGAGGAGCTGTCGGAGGCGGCCGCGATCGACGGCGCGTCGTACTGGCAGATCCAGCGTCACATCGTGCTGCCGCTCATGGGACCGACGATCCGCATCTGGGCCTTCCTCTCGGTGATCGGATCGCTCCAGCTGTTCGATCTCGTGTGGATCGTGTGGGGGCAGTACGTCGCCTCGACGGCGGGCACCTCCACCATGGCCACCTACATGGTCGCCAACGGCCGCAACGCCGGAAGCTACGGCTACGGCAGCGCGGTCGCGGTCGTCATGTTCCTCATCTCGCTGGCGGTCGCACTGCTCTACCAGCGCTTCGTCCTGCGCCGCGACACCGCCGGCGCCATTACGGGAGGTGCCCGATGACCGCCACCGCAGCCGTCGTCACCCCGGGCCGGCGCACGCCGACCCGCCGACACTCGAGCGGGCTTCCCGGCCAGCGGAAGTCGTCCAACCTCGCCGTCTACTTCGTCGCCCTCGTCCTGGTCGCCCTGATGCTGGCGCCCGTCGCGTACATCATCTTCGGCGGGTTCCGCACGAACTCCGAGATCACCCTCGACCCGTCGGGCCTTCCGACGACGTGGAACTGGGAGAACTACGTCAACGTGCTGGCCAGCGGCGTCTTCTGGCGCCAGGTCGGAAACTCGCTCATCGCCGCCGTCGCCACGACGCTGTTCGTGGTCGTCCTCGGGCTCATGGCGGCCTTCGCCCTGGCGCGGTACAACTTCCGCGGACGCGGTGCGTTCTACGCGCTGTTCACCGCCGGACTCATGTTCCCGATGACCGTCGCGATCACACCGCTCTACATCCTGGTGCGCGACCTCGGGCTCATGAACTCGCTCGCGGGCGTCATCGTGCCCCAGATCGCCTTCGGCCTCCCGATGACGATCATCATCCTCGTCCCCTTCCTCGCTGCGATCCCCCATGAGCTCCAGGAGGCCGCATCCATCGACGGATGCTCGCGCCTCGGCTTCTTCTGGCGCATGGTGGTGCCGCTCGCGGTGCCCGGCATCATCACGGTCGGCATCCTCGTCTTCGTCCAGAGTTGGAACTCCTACATGCTGCCGCTGTTCATCCTCAACAACGAGGCGTCCTTCACACTGCCGCTGGGCACGCAGGCGTTCGCGTCGCAGTACTCCGTCGACACGGCCAAGGTGCTCGCGTTCACGTCGCTGTCGATGATCCCCGCGCTCGTGTTCTTCAGCCTCTTCGAGCGTCGGATCGTGGGCGGTCTGACCGGGGCGGTGAAGGGCTGATGTCGCTCGAACAGGATGCGGCCGTGTCCGCCTCAGCCCCCAGCTCCCGCGTCGTCGACCTGCTCGGGCAGATGACCCTCGAGGAGAAGCTCGCTCAGCTCGTCGGGTTCTGGATCGACCAGGGCGACGAGGTCGTGGCGCCGATGGCGGGCGAGATGGCCGGCTCCACGCGCTACGCGGATGCGTCGGTGCACGGCATCGGACACCTCACCCGCGTCTACGGCACACGCCCGGTCGATCCTGTGGAGCGCGCCCAGTGGCTGTGGTCCGAACAGCGCCGACTGCGGGAGCAGACGCGGCTCGGCATCCCCGCGATCGTGCACGAGGAGTGTCTCACGGGCCTGGCCGCGTGGAAGGCGGCGACCTTCCCGACCCCGCTCGCCTGGGGCGCGGCGTTCGACCCTGAGCTCGTGGCCGAGGTCGGGGAGGCGATCGGTGACTCGATGCGCGAACTCGGCATCCACCAGGGTCTGGCCCCCGTGCTCGACGTCATCCGCGACCCGCGCTGGGGACGCGTCGACGAGTGCATCGGCGAAGACCCCTACCTCGTGGGAACCGTCGGCACCGCATACGTGCGGGGCCTGCAGGGTGCGGGTGTGCACGCCACCCTCAAGCACTTCGTCGGCTACTCGGGGTCACAGGCGGGCCGTAACCACGCACCCGTGCACGCCGGCCGGCGCGAGCTGCAGGACGTGTTCCTGCCGCCGTTCGAGATGGCCGTGCGCGACGGTGGCGCCCGGAGCGTCATGAACTCCTACGCCGACATCGACGGCGTCCCGGTGGCCGCATCCGGCGAACTGCTGACGGGGCTGCTCCGCGAGGAGTGGGGCTTCGACGGCGTCGTCGTCTCGGACTACTTCTCCGTCGCGTTCCTCGAGACGATGCACAAGATCGCCGCGGACCGCGGTGAGGCCGCCGCGCTCGCGCTGGCGGCGGGCATCGATGTGGAGCTTCCCACGGGCGACGCGTATGCGGAGCCCCTCGCCCAGCGGGTCCGCGAGGGCGCGGTGCCGATCACGGACATCGACCGGGCGGTGCTGCGCGTGCTCACCCAGAAGGAGGAGCTCGGCCTGCTCGATGCCACCTTCGAGGAGCCGGCACCCGCATCCGTCGATCTCGACACTCCTCGCCACCGCGCGCTCGCACGCCGCCTGGCAGACGAGTCGATCGTGCTGCTCTCCAACGACGGCGTCCTGCCGCTCGCAGAGCCCGCGCGCATCGCGCTGATCGGACCGAACGCGGATGCGGCCTCGGCACTGATGGGCTGCTACTCCTTCGTCAACCACGTGCTCGCGCACCATCCGGGTGTGCCGATGGGGTTCGAGATCCCGTCGCTGCGTGAGGCCCTGACGGCGCGCTACCCCGATGCGTGGTTCGACGTCGCCGAGGGGTGCGCCGTCGAGGGCGACGACCGCTCCGGCTTCACGGCCGCGATCGATGCCGCCCAGGGCGCCGAGGTGGCGATCGTCGCGGTCGGCGACCGGGCCGGGCTCTTCGGCCGGGGAACGGTCGGCGAAGGCAACGATGTGGAGTCGCTCGAGCTGCCCGGCGTGCAGCGCGAGCTGGTCGAGCGCATCGTCGCCACGGGCACGCCCGTCGTGCTCGTGGTGCTGTCGGGCCGCCCGTACGCGATCGACTGGGCCCTCGAGGGCGAGACGGCACCCGCCGCGGTGCTGCAGTCATTCTTCCCCGGCGAGGAGGGTGCCACTGCCTTGGCGGCCATCCTCGCCGGGGATTCGGTGCCGTCGGGCCGGCTGCCCGTCTCGCTGCCGCGGTCGGCGGGGGCGCAGCCGTACAGCTACCTGCATCCGCTGTTGGGTGCGGCGAACGAGATCACGAGCGCCGACAGCACCCCGGTGCGTCCGTTCGGCTTCGGCCTGTCCTACACACGGTTCACGCACCGCGACCTCGTCGTGGATGCGGATGCGAGCACCGCGGGCGGGTTCACGGCGCGTGTGGTGGTCGACAACGTGGGTGACCGTCCCGGCGTCGATGTGGTGCAGCTCTACACGCACGACCCCGTCGCCTCGGTGACCCGCCCGGTCGCGCAACTCGTCGGTTACGCCCGCGTCGAACTCGCCGCCGGTGAGCGGGCCACGGTGGAGTTCGCCGTCCCCGCCGCGCGGCTGGCGTTCTCCGACCGCGGCTATCGCCGCGTGGTGGAGCCCGGCGCCCTGGAGGTCTGGGTCGGGCCGTCCTGCGACGAGCGCGAGACGGCCGCCGACACCGCTCTCGCGGGAGGGGTGCACGAGATCACGGCGCGCGACGAGCGACTCACCGTGGTGAGCGTCACCTCGTAGGCGCCGAGCGAGACGGGCCGGCGCGCGCTGGGGGACAGATCGCGCGCCGGCCTCTTCACGTCCTGCCGCGAGCCCGCCCCGGTCGTTGAGCGAGCGCAGCGAGACGAAACGCCGCGACCCGGCCCACACCCCGCATCCCGCCACACCTCTGCGCAACGGCCACAGAGAATCACTGGTGCATCCGCGGGAAAGTGGCGCATCTGCGCACCTGCAACGCGACTCGGGCAGGGAAAGCGGGGACCGTCCGGCGGGTACAGTTTCGCCGAGGGCGGGAGTATCGTCGGGCGCAACGAAAGGCGCCGACATGACTGATGAGCCCGCACCGTCCTTCGATATCGCCGACCTGCAGTCCAAGGCGCGCGACCACCTCTGGATGCACTTCGCCCGCCAGTCCACGATGGACGCGCCCGACGGGGTCCCCATCATCGTCCGCGGCGAGGGCCATCACATCTGGGATGCGGCAGGGCGCCGCTACATCGACGGACTCGCCGGGCTGTTCGTCGTCAACGCGGGGCACGGCCGACGCCGCCTGGCCCAGGCCGCAGCGCGCCAGGCCGAGCAGCTCGCCTTCTTCCCGATCTGGTCCTACGCGCATCCCGCCGCGATCGAGCTCGCCGACCGGCTGGCGCATCTCGCGCCGGGGGACCTCAACCACGTCTTCTTCTCCACAGGCGGCGGCGAGGCGGTCGAGACCGCGTTCAAGCTCGCAAAGAACTACTGGAAACTCGTCGGCAAGCCCGGCAAGCACAAGGTCATCTCCCGCGCCATCGCCTACCACGGCACCCCGCAGGGGGCGCTCGCGATCACGGGGCTTCCGGGCATGAAGCAGATGTTCGAGCCGCTCACGCCGGGCGGCTTCCGCGTGCCGAACACCAACTTCTACCGCGCCGCAGAGATGGGCTTCTCCGGAACCTCGGAAGAGGAGTTCGGGCGGTGGGCGGCGGATCGCATCGAGGAGATGATCCTGTTCGAGGGCCCCGACACCGTCGCCGCCGTCTTCCTCGAGCCGGTGCAGAACTCCGGCGGATGCTTCCCTCCCCCGCCCGGCTACTTCGCGAGGGTGCGGGAGATCTGCGACAGGCACGACGTTCTGCTGGTCAGCGACGAGGTCATCTGCGCCTTCGGACGCGTCGGGGAGTACTTCGCCGCCGACGCCTTCGGGTACCAGCCCGACATGATCACCTTCGCGAAGGCGGTCACGAGCGGCTACTCGCCGCTGGGCGGCACGATCGTCAGCGACCGCATCTACGAGCCGTTCGCGACCGGGACGACGAGCTTCGCGCACGGCTACACCTTCGCGGGGCATCCGGTCTCGGCGGCGGTCGCCCTCGAGAACCTCGACATCTTCGAGGAGGAGCAGCTCAACCTGCACGTTCGCGAGAACTCGCCGCTGTTCCGGGCCGCCCTCGAGCGGCTGACCGATCTGCCGATCGTGGGAGACGTCCGCGGCGCCGGGTACTTCTTCGGCATCGAACTCGTCAAGGACAAGGCGACGAAGGAGACCTTCGACGACGCCGAGTCCGAGCGTCTGCTTCGGGGGTTCCTCTCCAAGGCCCTGTACGACGCCGGGCTCTACTGCCGCGCTGACGACCGCGGCGACCCCGTCATCCAGCTCGCCCCGCCGCTCACGATCGGACCGGCGGAGTTCGACGAGATCGAGCAGATCCTGCGCGGCGTGCTCACCGAGGCCTGGCAGCGTCTCTGACACACTGTCGGGCACAGAGACGATTCGGGGGGGATCATGTCGCACTCCAGTGTCTTCGCCGCTCCGTTCGCGCGGTCGGCCGATCGTGACTTCATCGTGCGGTGCGTTCTCGGTCTCGCACCGTCCGGCGGCGCGGACATCGGCGAGGTCCTCGCCGCCGTCGATGATGTGAAGCCGAAGGATGCGGGCGCGTGGCGGGCGGCGTGGCAGACGCTCGGCGAGCGCGTGGCGGGACAGGCGGAGGAAGCAGCAGCCGACGGGCGTTCCGACACGGCGCGCTGGGCGTCGCTGCGCGCGGCGAACTACCTCGCGGTCGCGGTGGATGCCGCATCCGCCGCCGACGACACGGACCGGGCCGCCTCGCTGTTCGCCGCGCATCGCGCCGCATGGGAGGCGTTCGCCGCGGACGCGGGCGTACGGATGAGCCGGATCGACGTGCCGCTCGAGGACGCGACGATGCCCGGCTACCTCTTCCACGCGGATGCGGCGGGCCCCCGCCCGACGATCGTCTTCGTCAACGGCAGCGACGGCTCGATCAGCTCCCTGTGGGGCACCGGCGTCGCCGCAGCCCTGGCACGGGGCTTCCACGCGTACGTGTTCGACGGCCCCGGCCAGCAGTCGATGCTCTTCCAGCAGCACGTGCCGTTCCGCCCCGACTGGGAGAACGTGCTGGCCCCTGTCGTCGACGAGCTCGTGAGCCACCGCTACGTCGACGAGCGCCGCCTCGTCGTGTGGGGGATCAGCCAGGCGGGCTACTGGGTGCCGAGGGCGCTCTCCGGCGAGCACCGATTCGCCGCCGCCATCGTCGACCCCGGCGTCGTCGACGTGTCGACGTCGTGGACGGATCACCTGCCGGCATCGCTCGGCAAGCTCCTCGACGAGGGGAAGGATGCGCAGTTCGACCGCGACATGGCACTCGGGATGCGCTTCTCCCACGATCTGTCGGCGACGTGGACCTTCCGCGCCCGGCCGGTGGGTGTCGGCGGGTACGCCGCGGTCATCCGCCGCATGCGGGAATTCGCGTTGACGCCGGTGCAGGCCGCCCGCATCGACACACCGCTGCTGATCACCTCTCCCGAGGGGGAGCAGTTCTGGCCGGGTCAGTCGGAGAGGCTCGCCGCCCTGACGCGGAAAGTCTCGCACCTGGTGCGCTTCACCGCCGCCGAAGGAGCCGACAGCCACTGCGAGCCGTTGGCGAGGACCCTCGTGCACGAGCGTGTGCTGGACTGGGTCAGCGCGACGATCCCGGGTTGAGGGGCCCGTCCGTTCGCGGCAGCAACTCACCGTCCACGACGTCGATGCCGGGCACGCTGTCGAACAGGGCGCCGCCCTCGGGCGGCTCGGGTTGAGCGTTCTCGTCGCGGGGGCGCATGGGCCTCACCTCCTGCGGAAGACAAGCCTGCCGCATCCGAGAGAGGAGCCCGGGCGCTCTTGACAGCCCGCGCCCCGAACCGTAGAGCTTCTCAGCCGTGGTCGACGGGCTCGTCGGCCGGCTCCGGCACGATCGAGAGCCCGTGCGGACCGGATGCGGCGAGCATGAGGTCTTCGACCCAGGCGCGGTTGATCTTCGGCTGACGCGATCCGTAGAAGTGGAACTGCATCGGCACCGACGGGTGCACCCAGAAGCTGCGGCGGCCGCTGCCGTCGCCCACCTCGACATCGAACATGAACGGCTCGCCACGGCGCAGCTTGTTCATCACGACGATGCGCAGATGCGCGAGAGTCCTGTCCTCGATCTCGACGGCGTTCGAGGCGGTGTCGTAAATGAATCGGCCCACGGTACGAGCATAACCAGCACGGCCCGGATACCATCACCTGCCGTTCCGGGTGGGTCGGCATTAGGGTGTGCGCATGGGAACCATCTACTACGGCGGCGGGAGCACGCCGATCCACATCGAGGATCGTGCTCTCGCACATCTGAAGGTCGTCATCGCGACCAAGCTTCGCCGCGGTGAGAGTTTCACCCTGTCGTGGCGCCACCCCGACGACCAGCCGCGCGGCCGCAGCACGCTCTGGCTGCACCCGTCGATCCCGCTGCGCTTCGTGTTCGATGACCCGGAACCGGCCATGCTCAGTCGCGAGTGGGTCGAGGAGCTGGCGAACTCGGCCAACTCGTCCGGCGGCATCATGCTCGTCGCCGAGCATTTCGACTCCCACCCCGCTCCGACGGCCTCTTGACTCAGGCGGTCGGGGTGAGCGGCCCCCAGTGTCCCGGTGCGGGAAGGTCCGCGTAGCGCACGTCCACACCGCCCACTCCCCCGACGCTCGCCACGCACACGAGCAACGACAGCGTCGGGATGCCGAGGTGGCGATGATCGCGGATGAGCGCGCGGTCATCGGTCGCCTCGAGTCGCGCACTGCGCTCGATGACCTCGAGCCAGCTGCGCCACCACTGGTCGTCGGAGTCGTCTTCGGCCAGCGCGGCGAACTGCGGCAGCCAGTGGGTGATGCGCGCCGTGCGCGGATCGTCGAGATCGTCGTGGGCGATCATGTGCGTGCCGGGGCTCAGCACGCTCTCGCGCAGCGCCTCACCGTCCCACGAGATCACCCGAGCGCCGGCCGGTGAGACGTCGAGCAGGTTGAAGCCGCGCGTCGGCGGCGCTCCCTCGGGAACCCGACCCGCCACCGCCTCCAGCGGCAACACGCCGCGCGAGGTGACGGCGTCGTCCGCGAGGGGTGAGGTGTCGGCGCGGTTCAGCAGCACCGCCAGCCGGGATGCGGCAGGGTCCGCCGCGAGCCATGCACCCCCGGCTCGAACATCGTGCACACCGATGACGCCGGGGTAGGTGTCCGGCCACCAGGGGCCCAGCCGATTCCAGGGACGGTTCGGGTCCTCGTCGCGAATGGCCACGATCCGCGTGGGCTCGCTGGCATCCTCGGGCACGCGGACGATCACGGTGCACATCGGCGGGACGGTCTCCTTCGGGCGGCGGGGCCGGATGCGACAATCGAGACATGTTCGTCGTCGTCGCAGTCACGGGCGGCATCGCCGCATACAAGACGGTACATCTGGTGCGCGACCTGGTTCGCGCCGGCCACGAGGTTCACGTCGTCCCCACGGCCGATGCCCTCCGGTTCGTGGGCCTGCCGACCTGGGAGGCGCTCAGTCGCAACCCGGTCACCACCTCGGTGCACGACGACGTCGCGCGCGTGCGCCACGTCTCCCTGGGGCAGCAGGCGGATGTCGTCATCGTCGCCCCCGCCACGGCGAACACGATCGCCAAGATGGCGGCCGGCATCGCCGACGACCTGCTCGGCACGACGCTGCTCGCCACGACCGCACCGGTCGTCATCGCCCCGGCGATGCACACCGAGATGTGGCGCCACCCCGCCACGACCGCGAACATGGCGACCCTGCGCAGCCGCGGCGTGATCGTCGTCGGCCCCGACGACGGACTGCTCACCGGCGGCGACAGCGGGCCCGGCAGGATGAGCGAGCCGGCAGACATCCTGCGTGCGGCGCTCAGCGCCGTGTCCGCCCCCGACCTCGAAGGCCTGCGGGTGCTCGTGAGCGCCGGCGGCACGCGGGAGCCGCTCGACCCGGTGCGCTTCATCGGCAACCGTTCGAGCGGGAGGCAGGGCATCGCCCTCGCGCTCGCCGCCGCCGACCGCGGGGCCGAGGTCGATCTCGTCGCCGCCCATGTGGAGGCCGCGGTCCTCGCCTCGGCCGCATCCCACCCCCGTATCCGCATCACGCACGTGGGCACGACCGCCGAGCTGCAGGATGCGGTGGTGGCCGCCGCATCCGTCGCGGACGTCGTCGTGATGGCGGCCGCGGTGTCGGACTACCGTGTCAGCGAGGTCGCCGACACGAAGCTCACGAAGGAGGGCGGCGACGGCACGCTCACGCTGCGGCTCGTCGAGAACCCCGACGTGCTCGCGGGACTCGCCCGCACGCGCCGACCCGGCCAGACCATCGTCGGATTCGCCGCCGAAACGGCATCCGGCGACGAGCTCCGCGAGCGCGGGCGCCGCAAGCGCGAGCGCAAGGGCGCCGACCTGCTCGTCGTCAACCGTGTCGGCTGGAGCGAGGGGTTCGAGTCCGAGGAGAACTCCGCGCTACTGCTGGCGGAGGACGCCGAGACCGAGACCTCCGGCTCGAAGCGCGAGGTCGCCGACGCCGTGTGGGATGCGGTGCTCGGCCTGCGCTGATCAGGCCACCACGATCTCGTCGGTCGCCTCCTCGGGCAGAGTCGTCACGACCACGATCGACACGTCCTGCATCTTCCAGTCGATCTCGGCCACGGCGCGGCGCGCGTCGTCGAGCTCGCGCACCCGCACCTTCCGGCGCCGGGGCACGACATACGCCTCGACGTGGAAGACCTGGCCCATGTCGCGCATGCGCACCGCGGCCGCATCCACCCACGGCAGCTCCTCGAGACGCTGGACGATGCGGCCGATGAGCGGATGGGTGCCGCTGTCGTCCTCCGTTCGTGCCCGCTGATCGATCAGATCGAGGATGGCCGTGCGCGCGTTCTTGATGCCGTCCCAGACGATCCCGACCGAGATGAACAGCGCCGCGACGCCGTCGAGCCACCAGAGTCCGATTCCCACCCCGAGCACACCCACGATCGAGGCGACGGTCGTGGTCCAGTCGGCCTTGGCCATGTCGGCGTCCGCGTAGAGCACCTTGTTGTGCAGGACCGGCGCGAGCTTCGCCTTCGCATGACCGTAGAAGAACGGCCCCACCACGACGAGCGCCATGACGGCGACCATGAACCATCCGAGCCACACGGTCGCGCCGAACACGCGCACCGTCCCGATCGCCGGATGCTCGGCTTTCACGAGCCCGATGACCGATTCGATCGCGAGGCTGCCGCCGATCGCCAGCAGGGCGACGCCGGCGACGAGATGGCCGACGCCCATCACACGGTGCAGCCCGAACGGGAATGCGCGCGTGGGCCGGCGACGGATGAACAGGAGCGCGAGGAGGAAGGAGATCTGCGGGATGAGGGAGAGCATGTCCTCGATCCACGCGGTCTTCATCGCCTGAGATCCGCCCACGACGAGGGCGATCAGCACGATCGTGACCGTCGTGTATCCGATCGTGAACCACTCCCAGCGCACAGCGGAACGCAGCGCTTCCCGCTGCTGGTCAGGGAGGTCGGTGCGCCCGACCGAGTCGATCCGCATCAGCCGACCTCCTCGTCGAGGAAGCGTTCGATCGCCGCCTGGAGACCGTTCTCGCCCATCGGAAGCAGGATCACCACATCCGCTCCGTTCGACCCGGGCAGCTGCGGGTATGCGCGGGTGACCGAGACCTGCTCGGCCCACGGCGTCTGGGCGGTCATACCTCCCACAGCGACGTCGAGGCGGCCCGACGCCAGATCGTCGACGAGGTCCTCTTCGCTGTCGACCGTCCACTCGACGCGGGCGTCCCGCGCTGCGGCGAAGTCCTCGACCACGTCCGCGAGAACGCCCGACACCTCGCCTCCGTCCACGATCACCAGCTCGCCGCTCGGCGAAGCGCCGGCGCGGAGCACGCCGCCGGTGATGCGATCGAGAGATCCGTCCGGGTCGGCGGGGATGCCGCATCCGGTCAGCGCGAGAGCGAGTGTCGCCGCCACGGCGAGCGCCGATGCGATCCGCGGTCTCATGTTGCCTCCGTCCGCTTGCTCATCGCGGACGCTACCCGGACCTCCCGCCCGTCGCAGCGGCTTGACAGCGAGCGTCGCCTGCCGCATCCGCGGGCTCGGCGCAAGGCCCGGGGTGCGCCGCCGTGCGGGGCATAGCGTCGCTGACACCCCTCACGGAAGGACGACGCGATGACACGTTTCGGCTACACCCTCATGACCGAGCAGAGCGGGCCGCGCGAGCTCGTACGCTATGCCGCCGGCGCGGAGGAGGCGGGATTCGACTTCCTCGTCTCGAGCGACCACTTCTCACCGTGGCTGACGAGCCAGGGACACGCCCCGCACGCGTGGACCGTGCTGGGAGCCGTCGCGCAGGCGACGAACCGCGTCGAGCTGATGACGTACGTGACCTGTCCGACGATGCGCTACCACCCCACGATCGTCGCCCAGAAGGCCGCCACGCTGCAGCTCCTCTCCGAAGGACGCTTCACGCTGGGCCTCGGCTCCGGCGAGAACCTCAACGAGCACGTCGTCGGGGAAGGCTGGCCCGCCGTGCAGATGCGCCAGGACATGCTCGTCGAGGCCATCGAGATCATCCGGGCCCTGCACACGGGCGAACTCGTCACCTACGACGGCCAGTACTTCCGCGTCGACTCCGCCCGCATCTGGGACAACCCCGAGGGCGGCGTGCCCATCGGCGTCGCGGTGTCCGGCGACAGCTCCATCGAGAAGTTCGTAGACCTCGCCGAGCACCTCATCGCCGTCGAGCCGGATGCCGACCTCGTGCACGCATGGGACAGCAAGCAGCCGGCGGGCGGCTCGGAATCGGGCGAGTCGCGCAAGATCGGCCAGATCCCGATCAGCTGGGATCCGGACCGCGACGCGGCGATCGCCCGCGCGCACGACGAGTTCCGCTGGTTCGGCGGCGGCTGGGGCGTCAACGCCGACCTGCCCACGCCCGCAGGGTTCGCGGCCGCATCCCAGTTCGTGCGTCCGGAGGACGTCGCGGACTCGATCGCGTGCGGGCCGGACCTCGACGAGCTGGCCGAAAGCGTGCGACCGTTCCTGGATGCGGGCTTCACGGACGTCGCGGTCGTGCAGATCGGCGATGCGCAGCAGGAGCGTTTCGTCGCCGAGGTCGCCGCACCCCTGCTCGAGAAGCTCCGCGCCCTCTGACAGGGTCGGATGCGGGGCCCTGGCGCCGGCGATGCGGCGACATGTGCACGACCGATCGCCCGGTCGGCGCCCCATCCGCCCCTCCAGGCCCCTTCTGCACCACGGGTCGTGCAGACGTCGCAGTACTCGGGACTCGGTCGGTCAGTCGACGGGCAGGCGGACCGCCGTGCGCGCCTCGGCGAGCTCCGCGGCGGTCCGCTCCCGGCTCCAGGAGCGCGCCTCGGCCATGATGTCCGCGGCGAGGCCGAGGATGCGCTCCCCGGGATCCTGGAGGCGGCCGATCCCGGTGCGCCGCAGCAGCACGTCGGTGAGGTGCTCGGGAGCCTCATCGCGCACGGCCCACGCGACTGCCGCGAGCGGCTCGCCGTCGGAAGTGGCGCGCTCGGCGAGACGCGGGTCGGATGCGGCAAGAGCCAGCACGGAACGAGCCCTGCTGCCGTAATGGGCGAAGAGCACGTCGGCTGTGTCCGCCGCGAAACCGAGCCCCGCGGCATCCCGACGGAGCACCGCCTGCGCGGCCGTGACGTCGTCGACATCGCCACCGGGAAGGGGCGTCTTCGCGGTGGTCGAGGGGGCTGGGCGCAGTCCGTGCGCGGCCAGGCGGTCGACGATCTGCTGGGCGAAGGCGCGGGAGGTCGTGTACTTGCCGCCGAGCGCGGAGAACAGACCCGCGACCCCGTGACGCGCATGATCGACGAGATCGGATGCGCGGGAGGCCCGGTACGTGTCGGTGCCCGCCGACTCGGCGAGCGGACGCAGGCCGCCGTACGCGGCCGTGACATCGTCGAGTGTCAGCGGCTCCGGCAGCTTCGCGCCCGCGTTGATCTCGGCGATGAACCGCTCGATCGCGCCCAGTGTGAGCCGCCACTGGTCCACAGGACCGGTGTACGGCGTCTCTGTGGGCCCGATGAGGCTGCGATCACGCCACGGGGCGACGCTGAAGTGCCCGCCGGAGGAGACCGTCAGCACCATCGTCTCGCCGAGGCGCCGGGTGACGAGGTAGATGCCCTCCGAGCGCACGGCGGGTGCCGGGCCGATGGTCTCGCGCAGCGCCGGGGTCCGGGCGAGGAAGTCGTGCGAGAAGGAGCCGGTCGCATCGATCGTCACCGTGGCGGCGATCTCCGCCGTCTCGTCCGAGACGGCATCGTGCACCTCGGCCCCGACCACGCGCCCCGCGCGCACGAGCAGCTTCGTCGCACGGGTGTACGTCGAGATGGTCGCACGGTGGGATGCGGCCGCCTCCGCGAAGGCGAGCGTGAGGCGTTCCGGCGAGAGCATCATCGCGTCGTAGTAGAGGATGCCGTGCCGCATCCATCCGAGGCCGCGATCGACGAGCTCGGCGGGCGACAGCGATCGGTGCCGGGGGATGTGTGCGGACGCGTCCGCGAGCCGGTTGCGGTCGAACGACAGCGCGTCGTACGCGGTCAGGCCGACATGCTCGATGAGTCCCGGCTCGGGCAGCACCATGCCGATCGGGCGCACGAGGTGCGGCGCGATGGCGAGCAGGGTGCGGCGCTCGGCGAGGGACTCGCGCACGAGGCGCACCTCGAGGTTCTTGAGGTAGCGCAGACCGCCGTGGATGAGCTTGCCGGTGGCGGCACTCGTGGCGCCGCCGAGATCACCCGCCTCGACGAGCGCCACGGAGAGCCCGCGACTCGCCGCCTCGTACGCGATGGCGACACCGGTGATACCGCCGCCGACGACGAGCACGTCGACCGCGCCGTTCGGCAGAGCGCGCCGCAGACTCATGCCGCCGCCAGGTCGGCGCGGATGCCGGCGATCATGCGCTCGCGCTCGGACGCGATGTCGAGAAGCCCCAGACGCAGCACGCGCGCGGCGATCTCCCATCGATCGAGGTCGGCGACGCTGACGGTGCCGGCCCGCAGATACGACCGCAGGTAGAAGCGGAGGAGGATACGGCGCACCGCCCCGTAGACGACGCGCATCGGCGCCGAGGTACCGGGGAAGAGCTCCGCCTCGCGGAACAGCAGACGCGTGAGGGCGACGTCGGCGGCGGGCTGGCCGGCGACCGCCGTCTGCCAGTCGATGACGACGTTGCGCCCGGCGAGCACGAACACGTTCTGCGGGTGGAAGTCCAGGTGCAGCACCGCATCGCCGGCGGGGAGGGCGCGGATGCGGCGGGCGACGGCATCCCGTTCGGTCGGTGTGAGGGCCGAGAGCGCGGGGGTGTCCAGCTGCGCGACAGCGAGCTCGCGCACGTCGGGCAGGCGGTCGGTGCGAGCGCGGTGGACGAACAGGTGCTCGGCGGCGAGAGTGCTGCCCACCTGAGGCAGGCGCAGGATGTTGCGTTCGGCGACGGCCGTGAGCGGGATGCCGTCGATGCGGTCGAACACGATGCCGTGGCGTCCGTCCATCTCGATGCCACCGTGACAGCGCACCGGGGTGATGCCGAGCTCGTACGCGAGGCGCGAGGCGGCGATCTCTTGAGCGACCTCGGTCGCGTCGATGCCGGGAAAGGCGAGCTTGACGACGCGGTCGTCGCCATCGGCGAAGACCTCGGCGGACCGACCGCGCGCGATCGGACGGGAGCCCACGGCGCTCATCGCTCGGCTCGCTGCGGCTGGCCGTATCCGCGACGAGTGGCGGCCTCCACGACCGCGCGCTGCGCGACGGCGTCCAGCGCGCGAGGCTCGCCGATGGCGCGCGCGTGCCAGTACAGATCGCAGATCCACTCCGTCAGCAGCGCATTCTCGACCGCGTGGACGAGGTCGCGCCCGAGGGCGACGGCACCGTGATTGGCCATGAGCGCGGCGAGTCGCCCGTCCAGCGCTGCCCCCACGGCGTGCGCGAGTTCGACGCTTCCGAACGGGTGGAAGGGGGCGACCCGCAGTGCCCCGCCGAGAAGCAGCTGCTGGTAGTGCACGACCGGCACCTCGTCGAGCACGAGCGAGAGGCTCGTCGCCATGGGTGCGTGGGTGTGCACCACCGCCCCGACCTGATCGGCGGGTGCGTGCCGGAGCACGCCCAGATGCAGCGCCGTCTCGGATGTGGGCGCCCAGTCGCCCTCGACGACCTCGCCCTCGAGCGTGACGATCGTCACCTGTTCCGGGGTGAGCTCACCAAGCACGGCGCCGGTGGCCGTCACGGCGGCGAGCTCGCCGATGCGCATGCTGACGTTGCCGGCGGTGCCGACGAGCAGGCCTGCTTCGGCCAGGGATCGGGAGGCGTCTGCCACCGCGACGCGCGCGGCGGAGATATCTGACGTCGTTGTCATGGCGCTAGCATGACCGCGAGCACAAACCAAAGTCAAGTTTGGTTTTCGACGGAAGGATGCGGCACCGTGACACGCCTCGCTGCGACGGAACCGGACTGGGACCGCATCCCGCTGCAGCGCGCACCCCGCCAGGACCGCTCGCGCGAGAAGGTGGCGCGGGCGCTGGCGGCCGCATCCGATCTCGTGGCGCGAGAAGGCGTGGCGGCTCTGACGCTCCCGCGCGTGGCCGAGGCCGCGGGGGTCAGCGTGGGCGCCCTGTACCAGTACCTTCCCGACCGTGACGCGATCGTGCGTGCCCTCGTGGCGGAGTACCACGCACAACTCGAGACTCTGCTGGAGAACGCGGTCGTCCTGACGCGTGAGAGCACGCCGCCCGCCGACCCCGTGGGCCATGTGATCGACGCCGTCGCCGAGATCTATCGCGACCGCGATGCGGTGCGCACTCTCGGCACCGCCTCCGCCGGCGGCCCCATTGACGCCGACCGCGCGGCACACAAGCAGCGGATGGCCGAGGCCGCCGCGCGCCTCCTCCATGCCAGCGGGCTCACCCGTGACGAGACGGATGCGACGGCCCGCGCGCGTGTCGCGTTCCTCGCCGCCGACGCTGTGCTGCACGACGCCTTCGCTGCCCCGCCCGATGCGCAGGAACAGACCCTGCACGAGCTACGCCTGCTCCTTCGCCGCTACCTCCAGCCCTGACCCCGCCGCGGCCACCGGCGCCACTCCCCGCGAGACTGTCCCCACGCCCTCTCCACGCCCGCTGCGCGGACGCGGAGCCTCTGGGCGCGTGGGCCCACCTTCGTGACGAGATCACTGTCATTACCCGTGATCTCGCGCGGGAAGTGCAGTCTCGCGGAGACGGGAAGGGGGAAAGGGGGCTCAGCCGATGGGGCCGCGCATGTCGTCGAACCCGGCGGCGCGGGCGGAGGTGCGCACCCAGTCGAACACGATCTGCGTCTCGGTCGAGGCGACCGCGGGATCCATGCTCAGGCGCGTGGCGACGAAGTCACGCAGCTGCTCCGGCGAGGTCGTGACGACGTGGATGAGAAAGTCGGTCTGGCCGCCGAGGAAGAAGAGATTCAGGACGTTCGGCAGACGCGAGACCTTCTCGGCGTAGGTCTTGATCGCCGGACGCGCCTGCGCGCGGAGTTTGACCGCGACGATGGCTTGGAGCGGCAGCCCCAATGCTGCGAAGTCCACGTCGGCGTGGGCCGAACCGAGGGCACCCGACTCCCGCAGCGCCCGCACGCGTGCGTGCGTCGTCGACGGCGAGAGCCCGACGCGCGCCGCGAGCGCCGCGTTGGTCTGCGACGCGTCGCGACGAAGCTCCCAGAGGATGCGCTCGTCGACCGAGTCCATCCGTCGGTTCTGCGCCTGCGCCATGATCCACCCCGCATCCGGCCGGAGCTTCTACGGAATTCTCGCGCTGGGGAGAATTGTCTTCGGCAGGTAGTGATTCTGACACGATTTTCTTCTAGATTCGGCCCGCTCCAGACGAACATCCTGATACATCGACACGAAGGACGGCGCCATGCGCATCGGAATCCCCACCGAGGTCAAGAACCACGAGTACCGCGTCGCCGCCACGCCCGCCGGCGTGCGCGAGCTCGTGCGCCACGGCCACGAGGTCTCGGTGCAGCGCGGCGCCGGCATCGGCAGCTCGATCACCGACGAGGAGTTCGCCGCCGCGGGTGCGCGGCTCGTCGACGTCGCCGAAGCGTGGGCGGCCGAGCTCGTCCTCAAGGTCAAGGAGCCGATCCCCTCCGAGTACGGCTATCTGCGCGACGACCTCACCCTCTTCACCTACCTGCACCTGGCCGCCGACGAGCACCTCGTCGACGCACTGCTGGCCGCCGGCACGACGGCCATCGCGTACGAGACCGTTCAGCTGCCCGATCGCTCCCTGCCGCTGCTGGCCCCCATGAGCGAGGTCGCCGGACGCCTGTCCGTGCTGACCGGCGGCTACCACCTCCTCGGTTCGCAGGGCGGCCGCGGGGTCCTGCTGGCCGGAGTCCCCGGCGTGCGTCCCGCGAAGGTCGCGGTCATCGGCGGCGGCATCGCCGGCAGCAATGCGGTCGCGCAGGCCGTGGGCCTCGGCGCGGACGTCACCGTGCTCGACATCTCCATCCCGCGGCTGCGTCAGCTCGACGACCTGTACCGCGGCGCGGTGCGCACGGTGGCATCCAGCGCCTACGAGATCGAGCGCACGGTGCTGGAGGCAGACCTCGTCATCGGAGCCGTCCTCATCCCCGGCGCGAAGGCGCCGCATCTCGTCTCGCACGAGATCGTCGAGCGGATGAAGACGGGCAGCGTGCTCGTGGACATCGCCATCGACCAGGGCGGGTGCTTCGAAGACTCCCACCCCACCACCCACGACGACCCGACATTCCGTGTCGGCCCCACGATCTTCTCCTGCGTGGCGAACATGCCCGGCGCCGCCGCCGGCACCTCGACGCCCGCCCTGACCAATGCGACGCTGCCCTACGCACTGGCTCTCGCCGACAAGGGATGGGAGCGGGCCCTCGCCGACGATCCGGCCCTGGCGCTCGGACTCAACACGCTCGGGGGTTCAATCGCGAACGCGGGCGTCGCCGCGGCCTTCCCCGACAAGCCCCGCGTCTGACGCCGGCCGTATGCGGGGCGCCCCGCAGCCCGGACGCCCCCTCCGCCCGGTGCCCCGCAGATTACGGCGGCGTTTCCCGCACCTGCGAATCGCGGCGAATGCTTGCCCCGCACGGGGTGCGTGCGCTTTCATGAACCAACTTGGTCAAACGTCCAACTGCGATGGCGCAGAGACGGAGGAGGCTCATATGCAGGAAACGCGGCGACCCGTGGCGGTCGTGACGGGCGCGAGCTCGGGGCTCGGACGCGGCTACGCGGAGCGTTTCGCCGCCCGCGGCCACGATCTCGTGCTCATCGCCCGCCGAGCGGACCGACTCGAGGAGCTCGCCGCCACGCTGCGCTCGCAGCACGGCCGACAGGTCGATGTGATCCCGGCCGACCTCGCCGATCCCGCTGCCCCCGAGCAGATCGCGGCCGAACTCGCGCAACGCTCGCTCACGGCGGAGGTCCTGGTGAACTGCGCCGGGTTCGGAACCGCGGGCGCCTTCGCCGGCGAGGACCCCGCGCGCATCGCTCAGGAGATCGCGGTCGATGTGACCGCACCCACACTGCTCACCCGGCTGCTGCTGCCGGACCTGCTCGCCGCCGACGGCGGCATCCTGCTCATGGTCTCCAGCACCGCGGGCCACCAGCCCACCCCCAACCTCGCCGTGTACGGCGCGTGCAAGGCGTTTCTCACCTCGCTGACCGCCTCGATCTGGGAGGAGAACCGCGGATCCCGGATGCGGGTGCTGGCCGTCTGCCCGGGCCCGACCGCGACCGAGTTCTTCGAGGCGTCGGGTTCCGAGCAGTTCAAGGTGGGCCGCGTCGGCACGATCGACGAGGTGCTCGACGCGACGTTCACCGCCCTCGACGCCCGCCGCGGCCCCGTCGTCACGGTCGGCTGGGGCAACCGCATCCAGTCGATCGGCTCGAAGCTCGCGCCGCGCCGGCTGACCCTCAGAGTGGGCCGCACCGCGACAGAGCGCGCCGGAAGGAACGCCTGATGCGCCGACTCTCGTTCGAGGAACGCCGCAGCGAACTGCTCGACGCGGCCGTCCGGGTCATCGGCCGCGAGGGTCTGGCGGCCGCCACCACCCGCGCGATCGTCGCCGAGGCCGACATGCCGCTCGGGGCATTCCACTACGTGTTCGCCTCGCGCGACGACCTGATCGCCGCGATCGTCGAGCACATCACCGAGCAGGAGCGCCTCGCGGCGTGGATGGATGCCGACACCGACGCGACGTGCGCCGAAGTGCTGGCACGAGGCCTGGACGCCTACCTGCGGCTGCTCGAGTCGGAACCGCAGCGCGAGATGACCCTGCTCGATGTCGCCACGCACGCCATGCGACACGACCCGGAGGCGGTTCAGCGCCAATGGGCCACTTATCGCGCCGCGGCCCGCGCCAGCCTCTCCTACGCCGCCGAGCTCGCCCGCATCACGTGGACGCGGCCGCTCGACGAGCTGGCCTGGTCACTGGCGAGCTGCCTCGACGGACTCACCCTCTCGTGGCTCAGCACGCGCGACTCGGATGCGGCCCGCCGCCACATCCGTCTGCTCGCCGATGCCTTCGCCACCTATGCCACCCCCGTGAAGGAGACCACCGATGCTCACTGAGACCGACGCCCGCGTGCTCGCGCTCACCAACGCGCGAGCCGTACTGGGAGCCCTGCCCCGACTGGTCGAGCTCGTGCCCGAGGCCAGACGCATCCTCGGGACCCTGCCCTCGCCGACGACGCTCTCGCTCGTCGCGCCGGGCATCCCCGTGACGCGATACCGCTTCTCTTCCGAGGGCATCGCCCCGGTGTCCGAGGGCCGCGGCCCGACCCTGATGTTCCGCTCCGTCGAGCACCTCAACGCCGTCATCGCCGGGACCGCGCAGCCCATCCCGATCGCGGGACCCGCCGGCATCCGGTTCCTGACGCGAGTGTTCACGCCGCTCACCGACCTGCTCGGCGTGTACCTGAAGCCCGATGAGGCGCGCCTCGCGGATGCGGAGTTCCGCCGCCGCAGCACGCTGCTCACCCTCGAAGTGGCGGCGCGCGCGATCGCCGTCGTCGGCAACGAGGACACCAGCGGGCGCTTCTCCGCCGCGCACATGCCCGACGGCGATCTCGACCTCGAGATCGGCGACGAGCTGCGCTACCGCCTCGAGGTGAAGAATCACCGCATCCGCCTCGACGACGACCAATCAGACCCGCCGCGCGCCGCCCTCCGCTTCGCCGACCTCGACGTCGCCGGGGGCGTGATCAGCGGCCGCGACAGCGCTCTGGCCTGCGTCTGCGACGGCCGACTCGCCATGCGCGGTTTCATCCCCCTCGTCGACAACACCAGCCGCATCCTCGACCGCGTCGGCGCCTACCTCGGAGCGTGATCATGAGCACCCCCACCCTGACCCCCGTCTACAGCTACACGAAGAGCAACGAGGCGTTCGCCCGGGCCGTGAAGGTCATCCCCGGCGGCGTGCCCGGACACCTCGGCCCCTCCGAGGGCTGCTTCATTCCCCGTTCGGCATACCCGCTGTTCTCCGAGCGTGCCGAGGGGACCCGCTTCTGGGACGTCGACGGCAACGAGTACATCGACTACATGTGCGGCTACGGTCCGAACGTGCTGGGCTACGGAGACGCGGATGTGGCCGCCGCAGCTCAGGCGCAGGCGCGGAAGGAGGACGTCGTCTCGCTCCCCTCGACCACGATGATCGACCTGGCGGAGCTGCTGGTGGACACCGTCGCCAGCGCCGACTGGGCGTTCTTCGCGAAGAACGGCGGCGACACGACGACGCTGGCCATCATGACCGCCCGCGCCGCGACCGGCCGACGACGCATCGTCTTCATCGAGGGCTACTACCACGGCGTCGCACCGTGGACGCAGAAGCTCGACTATCCCGGCGTGCTCGACACCGACGTGCAGGGCAACATCGAGGTGCCGTGGAACGACATCGAGGCCATGCGCCGGGTATTCACCGAGCACCGCGGCGAGATCGCCGCACTCATCGCCCAGCCGTACAAGCACGGCAACTTCTTCGACAACGCCCTGCCCGCCCAGGGGTATTGGCAGGCGGTGCGACGGCTGTGCGACGAGCACGGCGTCGTGCTGATCGTCGACGACGTGCGCGCGGGCTGGCGGTTGGATCTCGCCGGCAGCGACCACTTCTACGGCTTCGAAGCGGACCTCATCTGCTTCTGCAAGGCCATCGCGAACGGCTACAACATGTCGGCGCTGTGCGGCAAGGACAGCCTGCGCGAGGCGGTGTCGAGCATCACCTACACGGGCAGCTATTGGATGAGCGCGGTGCCCTTCGCCGCCGGCATCGCCACGATCGAGAAGCTCAAGGCGATCGATGGCCCCGCCCTGTTCCGCGAGCTGGGCACGACGCTGACGGCGGGGCTCACCGAGGTGGCGGCCTCGCACGGCCGGACGCTCGTCGCCTCCGGCGAGCCGGCTCTGTTCTACCTGCGTCTCGCCGACGACGAATCGCTCATGCTGCATCAGCGGTGGATCGCCGAGTGCGTGCAGCGCGGCGCTTTCTTCAGCTCCCACCACAACCACTTCATCAACGCGGCCCTCACGAGCGCGGACATCACCCGGACGCTCGAGATCGCCGACGAGGCGTTCCGCGCGATCGAGGCATGACCGCGCTGCCGGCACTGCGCACGCGCGGGGCGGCCGTCGGCGCCGCCTACGCTGCGCAGGGTCTCGGCTACGCCACGATCGTCACCGCCCTGCCGACGATCAAGGACCGCGTCGACATCGGCGACGACGCGGTGTCGATGCTCCTGCTCGCGACCTGCCTCGCCGCCGCTCTCGGATCGGTGCTCGCCGACGTGATCGCCGTGCGCGCCGGCAGCAGACTCGCCCTCGCGTCGGGGCTCGCGGCGCAGGCGGTGGGACTCCTCTTCGTCAGCTTCACCGCATCCCTGCCGGTACTGATCGTCGCCATCGTGCTGTACGGCGTGGGACTGGGCGCGGTCGACGCGTCATCGAACATGCAGGGCTCGCTCCTACAGCGCCACCACGAGCGCCCGGTGTTCGGCAGGCTGTACGCCGGGTACACGGGCGCGGCGATCGTGGCGACCGGCGTCACGGCGGCGGTGCTCGCCACCGGGGCCCCCGCGGGCCTCACTCTGGTCATCGCGGCGGTGGCGCAGATCGCGATCGCCGGATGGGGCCTCCGCGCCTTCGACCCCACGCGTGCGGCCCACGAGGTCGACGACTCCGCCGCATCCCGCCCCTCGCTGCCGCGCCGCGCGATCTGGGCGGTGGGAGCGATCGTCTTCGCGGCGTTCGTCGTCGACTCCGCCGTCGCGAGCTGGAGCACGATCTACCTGACCGACGGGCTGCGCGCCGACCCGGGCGTCACACCTCTCGGCTACGGGGCGTATCTCGTCGCGATGCTGGCGGCGCGTCTGGGCACAGACCCGCTCGTGCGACGGATCGGACGGATGCGGCTGGGCATCGCCGCGGTCGTCGTGGCCGTGGCGGGCGCCGTGCTGGTGGCGGCTGCCCCGTTCGTGCCCGCGGCGATCGTCGGCTTCGCGGCGATGGGCGTGGCCTCAGGGGCGCTCGTGCCGATCGCGTTCAGCCGCGCCGGCGAGCTGCTTCCCGAGCGCAGCGACGAGGTGATCGCGCGCGTGAACCTGTTCAACTACGCGGGTGCCGTCGCCGGAGCGGTCGCGCTCGGACTCATCGCTGCCGGGCCGTCGCTCGGCCCGGCGTTCCTCGTGCCCGCCGTCATCCTCGCCGCACTCTCGCCCCTGTTGCGCACGCTTCGCCGCCACTGACGCCCGCTTGTTCCGTCTCCCACCCCTGCTCGCACGTCAGCGAGAGAGGGCGGCGCGGATGCGGGCCATCGTCTCCAGCGTGAGACGGGTGCGCTCCTGATCCTCGGCCGCTGCGGTCCCGCCCGCCTCGACGAGCGCGACGAACCGCTCCACCTCGCCGCGCAGCGAGTGGCGCTCATCGGGGATCTCGACGGCCTCCCGATCGCCGTCGACGGCGTGGCGCACCACGCGGCGCGGACTCACGAGGTCGTCGATCGACAGGGTGGCCTGCTCCCCCTCGATCTCGCTCACACGCCCGGCGTTCGTGATCTTCGAGTACGACACGTCCACGACGAGACTCGGGTAGCCGAGCAGGGCGACGCCCGCACCGTCCGCGCCGCTCGCGATCGGCACATCCAGCGCACGCACGGAATCGGGACGGCCGAACAGCAGCACGGCCGCGTGCACGGGGTACACGCCGAGATCCGCGAGGGCACCGCCGCCCATCTCGGGGTCGAAGATGTTGACCCGGCGCCCGGCCAGCACGTCGTCGTAGCGGGAGGAGCGCTTGCCGTAGTGCAGGGACGCCCGACGCAGCACCCCGAGCGTCGGGAGTAGATCGCGAACGACGCCGATCCCTGGGTCATAGGCCAGCCGCATCCCCTCCATGAGGATCACACCGCGCTCGGTCGCCGCCTCAGCGAGCGCGACCCATTCCTGCTCGGACGAGACCGCGGGCTTCTCGACGAAGACGTGCTTGCCGGCGGCGAGCGCGGCCCGGATCTGTTCGGCGTGCACCGAGTTGGGCGAGCCGACGTACACCGCGTCGATCGCCGGATCGGCGAGCACCGCGTCCAGATCGGATGCGGCGTGCGGGGCACCGATGCGCCGGGCGATCTCGGCCGCACGCGCTGCGTCGCGCGAGGTCGCCGTGTGCAGCGAGATGCCCTCGACCTGGGCGACCGCACGCGCGAAGGCCTCGGTGATGATGCTGGAGCCGATCGTGGCGACGTTGATCATCGCACCAGCGTAGGCGGGGCCATGAGTGCGACGGTGCTCAGGCGAGCGCGAGCGCGCGGTGCACGGATGCGACGGCGCTGGATCCCTCCCCGACAGCCGCAGCCACCCGCTTCATGGATCCGCGTCGCACGTCGCCGGCGGCGAACAGTCGTGGCAGCGAGGTCTCGAACGGCAACGGCTCGCGTCCGAGCTGCTGCCAGCGCGAGATCGACTGCACCGTGACGTCGGTGCCGGTGCGCAGGAACCCGTGGTCGTCGCGGTCGAGCGATCCGAGCCAGGATGTGGCGGGCTCGGCACCGATGAAGCAGAAGAGCCCGCGGGCGTCGACGTCGCCGACGGTGTCGATTCGCACGCGCTCCAGAACGCCGTCGCCGTCCAGCGCCGTCACGTTGGCGGCCGTGTGGATGCGGACGCCCGGGCTCTCCAGCAGCCGGTCCACGAGGTAGCTCGACATGCGCTGGCGCAAGTCCGTCCCCCGCACCACGAGGTGCACGGGGCAGCCGTTGCCGGAGAGATAGAGGGCGGCCTGCCCTGCGGAGTTCGCACCCCCGACCACGACGGAGGGCGCTCCGGAGACCTGGTGCAGCTCGAGCGGCGTGGCCGCGTAGTAGATGCTGGAGCCCTCGAACCGCGACCACCCGTCGATGTTCAGCCGGCGGTAGGCGGCGCCGGAGGTGACGATGGCGGTGCGGGTGCGGATGAGACGCCCGTCCGCGAGGGTGACCTCCAGCCCTTCGGGAAGCTCGGCGATCGCGACGGCTTCGCACGGGGCGTAGACCCGCACCCCGAACTTGAGGGCCTGCAGCGTGGCCTGGCCGATGAGCTGGCCGCCGCTCACGCCGAACGGGAAGCCCAGGAAGTTCTCGATGCGAGAGGTCGCGGCGGCCTGACCACCCGGAGCGACGGCATCCAAGAGCACCGTGTTCAGGCCCTCCGACGCACCGTAGATCGCGGCGGCGAGCCCCGCGGGACCGCCGCCGATCACCACGAGGTCGACGGCCGCATCCGTTTCGGCCTGGTAGCTGAGTCCCAGCCGGTCGGCGACGACGCCCGGTGTCGCCCGGGTGATCGGCTCCCCCTGGATGTAGGCGATCGGCAGGTCCTCGATGCGCACGCCGTGTTCTGCGTGCACACCCATGTCGTCGGGATCCACCTCGACGGAGGTGTGCACGAGGTCGAGTCGTTCGGCGAACCGGTCGAGCGCGAGGAACTCCCGCGATCCGTGCAGGCCGACGAACTTGAGCGTGAGAGCGGCGGGGCCCGCACGCAGCGACTCCCGCCTGTCCCACAGGGCGTGCAGGATCAGATCGCAGAGCTCGTCGTCCTCCGCCATCAGCCGGCGCAGCTGCGCGCGCGGCACGCGCAGGATGCGACCGGGCTCGGCCACACGCGCGGACAGGAACGCCCCTTGCCCGTTGAGCAGGCTGAGCTCCCCCGCGAACGTGCGCGCACCCATGCGGGTGAGCACCACCTCGTCGACCCAGCCCAGCCCATCGCGGACAATCTCGACCTCGGCGGTGTCGACGAGGATCATGTCGTAGTCGTGATCGCCGGAGCGGAACACGTAGTCTCCGGCGGCGACCTCCTCGGGCGTGCCGTACGAGCACAGCCGCTCCCACTGGGCGTCGGTCAGGTCGGAGGGACGAGTCGGCGCGGCGACGGTCTCGTGGCTCATACGCGGGATTTTCCTCGTCACACCGCCCCGTCACAACTCGACGGGCGCGTCACCCGCGTTCGGGACCCATGAGCGGGCGTAATGCTCGCGTGAGGGCGGCGATGTCGGCACGATCCGACCCCGCCAGCACCTCGGCCTCCCGCCTCACGAGCTCCGTCATGGCCGCATCCACGACCCTGATGCCCTCGTCTGTCAGCAGGATGTAGACGCTCCGTCCGTCGGAGGGGTTGCGCTTTCGCAGCACGAGCCCCCGCGTCGACAGATTCGCGAGCCGATGCGACATCGTCGCGCTCGTGATCATGGTCCGCTCGATCAGCTGCGCGGGGCTCAGCCGGTGTGGCGGATCGGCCCGGCGCAACGCGGCGAGCACGTCGAACTCCCATGAGGCGAGGCCCGCCGTCGCGAACGCGGCCGCCCGCAGGCGATCCAGGCGGATCGCCGCCCGGCGCAGCCGCGACATCACATCGAGGGGCGTGAGGTCGACGTCGGGCAGGCGCTGCGCCCACGCGTCGATCAGCAGATCGACCTCGTCGTCTCGACGGTCATCGCTCACACGACGACGGTAGCGTGCGCGGACCCTATGCGGGCCGGTTGCCCCATCCTCCGCCCGGGGTGCGAGGATCGAAGCGGCTGACCCACCGGCGGACGGAGCACACCCATGACCTCGTACAACGATCACGTGATCGCCGAGTTCCGGCGAAACGGCGGTCGGGTGGAGAACTTCGGCGATGCCCTGATCCTGCTGCACCACGTCGGCGCCCGCAGCGGGGTCGAGCGCATCGCCCCGCTCATGGCGCTGCCGGACGGAGAGGATGCCTGGCTGATCGCCGCGTCGAAGGCGGGCGCCGCAGACAACCCGGCCTGGTTCCACAACCTCCGCGCGTATCCCGACGTGATGATCGAGACGCCGTCGGGCGAGGTGCCGGTCACGGCGCGGGTGCTCGAGCCGTCCGAGCGGGATGCGGCGTGGCAGCGCTTCCTCGAAGCCAGCCCCGGTTTCGGCGACTACGAGCGTCGCACGACGCGCACCATCCCGGTCGTCCGTCTGGAACGCCGATGACTCATCAGCCCGGTGTCGACGTCCCCGATGCGCGTGGGCGCACGGGTCTCGACCGCGCAGGGCTCGATCTGCACGGCAATCCCCGGGTGCGGGTGCGCGAGGTCCGCGTGCTCACCTCGAACTGGTTCGTGACGCGCACGACGACCTTCGACTTCCAGCACTCGGACGGCACGTGGACCACCGAGCACCGCGAGACCTACGACCGCGGAGACGGAGCGTGCATCCTGCTCTACGACGCCGAGGCGCGCACCGTGCTGCTGACGCGTCAGTTCCGCTACCCGGTCTACGTCAACCGGCATCCCGATGGCATGCTCATCGAGGCCGCGGCCGGCCTGCTCGACGACGACGCTCCCGAGGCCGCCATCCGACGTGAGGCCGAAGAGGAGACCGGGCGTCCGGTCGGCGACGTGGAGCACGTCTTCGATGTCTATATGAGCCCCGGCTCTGTCACCGAACGGCTGCATTTCTTCGCCGCGCCCTACCGCCGCGGTGATGTCGTGTCGGGCGCGCGAGCGGGACTCGCGGACGAGGGCGAGGACATCGAGGTGCTCGAGCTCGGGTTCGACGACGCTCTCGAGCGCATCGGCGTCGATATCGTCGACGCGAAGACGATCATGCTGCTGCAGTGGGCGGCGCTGCGCGGCCCGTTCTCGGCGGCCCGCACGTGACGACGCGGCTGCTGCTGATCTCCGACACCCACATCCCTGCGCGTCGGCGCACGCTCCCGGATGAGGTGCGCCGGCTCGCGGATGAGGCCGATCTCATCGTGCACGCCGGCGACTGGGTGGTCGACTCCGTGCTGGATGACATTGCGCAGCACGGCGAGGTCGTCGGCGTGTACGGGAACAACGACGGCGCAGACCTCCGCGCGCGACTGCCGCTGGTCGCGCACCGTCGGATCGAGGGCGTGCGGATGAGTGTCGTGCACGAGACGGGCGACGCACCCTCCAGGGAGCGTCGGATGGATGCGGCTTACCCTGAGACCGATCTGCTCGTGTTCGGACACAGCCACATCCCGTGGGACACCCGCACTCCCCGGGGCATGCGCCTGCTGAATCCAGGATCCCCGACCGACCGGCGCCGACAGCCCCACCACACCTGCATGAGGGTCACGATCGACGACACCCGCATCGAGGCGACGCTCGTGACGCTCTGAGCCGTGCGGCGCGCTCACCCCGTCACTGGATGCGATCGACCTGCACCCGAATGAGATCCGCCTCCGGGAAACGTGCCAGCAGGAGATCGGCGACCTCGCGGCCCGTGTCGGCCGCACGCCCGGCCGCGTCCGCGGCGATCCGCACCTGGACGGTCTCCGCGGCCGCATCCCCCGTCACGAGCGGAGCGACGGAGCCGAGGGCGCCCGCCACCGCATCCGCGACGCGCGGCGGGAAGACCGCGGCGACGCCGGGAGCATCGAGGACGAGATCGGTCACCGCGTCGCGCGGCGCAGAGGGCAGGTTCATGACGCGTCCCTTCGCGGCTGGGGAGCATGGACGTCCTCGATCGTGACGTCGATCGCGGCCACCTCGAGATCGGTGTGCCGCGCCACGACATCCGCGATGCGGCGGCGCACGTCGTCGGCCACGGCGCGCGCATCGAGATCCCACGCGATGGATGCGGTGACATCGATCGTCACGGGCGCGCCGAGCTCCTCGACGTCGCCGATGATGCGCGTGCGTCCGATGAACACCCCGTCCAGCTCGTCGGCGGCCGATCTCAGCAGGGTGCGTACCGCGCCCTCGGCGACCGTGATCCGCACCCTCGGGTCGGGGTGGCGCACCGGCAGATCACGCCCCGACCGCAGCTCCGCCGCGACCTGGTCGAGGATCCCGCCGAACCATCCCGCCGACGGCTCCGGCAGCGAGGCGGCGTCGGCGGCGAAGAGATCGCGGGAGAGGTCGCTGACGCGGGAGAGGGACTCGAGTGCGTTCAGGCACTCCGGGCACTGTTCGATCTCGGCGTCGCGCGGCGAGCGCCCCGCCTCCAGATACTCGCTCAGCTCCTGGATCGTGCGCCCGCAGTCGAGGACGTCGGATGAGGCGTTCGATGCGGTCATCGCCATCCCTCCATCCCGATCATGATGCTCGCTCTCGCGCGGGCGAGGTTGCCTCGCACGGTGCTCACCGGCACGTCCAGCTCCTCCGCGATCTCGGAGTAGCCGAGCCCCGCAGCCTCCCTGAGCAGCCAGGTCCGTCGCTGCGCCTCCGGGAGCCGTTCCAGCGCCGCCGCGAGTGCCGTGAGTCTAGCGTTGCGTTCGGCGACGTGCTCGGGCCTGGTGCTCTCCGGTGTGGACGGCTCCCAGTCCTCGAACGGCGTCTCCTTGGCCGAGCGACGGAGGACCCGAAGTGCTTCCCTCGACGCGATGCGCAGCAACCAGGCCTTGACCGACGCGCCGTCGCGCAGGGTGGGCAGCTGTCGCCAGGCGACGACGAAGGCATCCTGCACGACGTCGTCGGCGTCGGCCTGCGAGCGGAGCATGCGCGCGATGTAGGCGCGCATGAGCGGGCTGTGCCGGCGCACGATCTCGGCGAACGCTGCGACGTCGTCATCGACCGCCCGCTCCACGAGGATGCGGTCTGACAGCGCTGCGAGATCCCTCGACCCCGTTTCAGGCTCCGCCATCGGCCTCTCCGAAAATCCGTCAGAACTTTTTCGTGACGATCCGGCGGGTAGGTGCCTCATGTCAGTAGGGCGAAGTTAGCGCCGACGACGAGAAGCGTCCGGCGCTCTTGTCACCGCCCTGGCAAACGAGATAAAGGAGCACATCATGGCCACTGAGCAGAAGACCACTCCCGCCGTCGCCCCTGCCCGCGTCGACCGCGGCGCCGCCGGAACGACCGGAGCCGCCCCGACGGTCGCGGCCGCAGGACGCACGGTCATCGCCGATGGCGTGGTCGCCAAGGTCGCAGGCATCGCGGCTCGGGAGGTTCCCGGCGTCTACGCGCTCGGCGGCGGCGGAGCCCGCGCTCTGGGGATGATCCGCGACGCCATCAACGCCACCGACCTGACTCAGGGTGTGAAGGTCGAGGTCGGCGAGACGCAGGCCGCAGCCGATCTGACGATCGTCGTGGAGTACCCCGCCCCCATCCAGGAGGTCGCCGCCGGTGTCCGGGCAGCCGTGGCCGGTGCGATCTCCCGCCTGGTCGGCCTCGAGGTCGTCGAGGTCAACGTCGAGGTCAACGACGTGCACCTTCCCGGTGACGACACCGACGACGACGCCGAGGCGCGCGTCGCATGAGCGCCGCGGTGAGCGGAGCGCTCGTGGGTGCGGTGCTCGCCGTGTCCGCCCTGCTGTTCGGCTTCTGGGGGTTCCTCCTGGTCGCCCTGTTCATGGGCGTCGGAGCGCTCGTCGGCCGCGTCATGTCGGGATCGCTCGACCTTCGCGCGCTCGCCAACGTGTTCTCCGGCCGCCGCACATCATGAGCACCGTGACCTGGTCCGCGCTCGGCGGCGGGATGACGCCCGCCGCCGAGACGGTCCTGCCGGGCCGGACGCTCGTGGCCGAGCGGGCCCTCGTCGCCGTGTGCGAGCAGGCGGCGGCGCGCGCCGTCGGGATCCCGCGGCGCGAGGTCACGGTCCGCCTCGGTGCGGCCGCCGGAGCATTGGCAATCCGGGTCGAGGCGCCGCTTCCCATCCCGGATCTGTCGGATGAGGCTCGGTCGGCCGATTCCGAGACCGTCACCGCTCGCGCACACCGCATCCGCGAGCAGATCCGCACTGACGTCGCGGCTCTCACCGGCCGTGACGTGCGCCGCGTCGACCTCACGATCACCGGCGCCCGCATCGAGGAGAGGAGGAGGGTGAGATGAGCGCTGCCGATCGCACCCTCGCGCGCGTGCAACGGCGCGAGACCCATTCGCCGCGGTCGACGGCCATGGTCGTCGCCGTCATCCTTCTGATCGCGCTGATCGCCTACCTCGCGACCGAGACCGTGCTGGTCATGGCGGACGCACCCCCGCTCATCGCGGCCCCGGCAGATCTCCTGCGCGGCATCTCGACGGCGTCCGGCGCTGCCATGACCGCGGTCGGCGCCGCCCTGGCGCTGGCGGGCGTGGTGCTCGTGGTGATCGCCGTCACACCCGGGCGCCTGGCGAAGCACACCATGAGCGCCGCCGACGGCACGATCGTCGTCGTCGACAACGCCGTGATCGCTGCTGCGCTCGCCCAGCATCTGAGCGATGCCCTCGGGATGGATCGGCGCCGCCTCACCGTCGGCGTCGGACACCGCCGCGTCGATGTCACCGTCCGCCCCGAGACGGGTCTGGACATCGATCTCGACGAGGTGCGCGCCGCATCCGAGGCCGAGCTCGCCACATACCGGCTGAGCCCGCCGGTCGCGCTGAGCGTGCACCGCCGGCTGGACAAGAAGGAGGACTGATGAACACCACCCGCCGCGGCCTCAACCGCGCACTCGTCTTGGTCGCGGGCCTCATCGCCCTCGCCGCGGGAGCAGCCGTCGTATGCGCCTCCGTCTGGGACGAGGCCCATCGGATGTGGGAGCAGACCCTGACCGATGCCGCCGGCGCCGCGGATGCCGCACACGCCGCGACTCTCGTCGGCGCGGGTCCGATGTCGTGGGCCGGGCTCGGCGTGATCGCGATCGCCGTGATCCTTATCGTGCTGCTGCTGATCCCGGTCGCTCTGCTGTCGCACCGACGCTCGCGCACCGTGCTGCGCAGCGCCGAGACGGATGCGACGCCCGGCCGCGTCGTCATCCGGGAGGGCTTCGCCTCCGACTCGGTCACCTCGTCGCTGGCGCGGCGCGCCGACATCCTCTCGGCGCGCGTCGTGGCAGACGACGTGCTCCACGCACCCGTGCTCCACGTGGCCGTGACCCCCCGCCCTCACGCGTCACCGCGCGAGATCGCCGACCATGTGACAGCCGTCGGCGCCCGTCTCGACGCGCTACTGGAGCGCCCCACACGCACGTACATCTCACTTCACGCAGGTCTGCGGGCACGTCTCGCCACAGACCGGCGCCCCCTCACGTGACCGCGCACCGCGCGGGTCATCCGAAAGAAGAGAAAGGAACCCTCATGGGACTCGACGACAAGATCAAGAACGCAGCTGAGGACCTGGTCGGCAAGGCCAAGGAAGCCGCCGGCAAGGTCACGGGCAACGAGAAGCTCGAGGCCGAGGGCAAGGCCGAGCAGGCGAAGTCCGACCTCAAGCAGGCCGGCGAGAACGTCAAGGACGCTCTCAAGTAAGCCGGAACACATGTGCCCCGCGGCCCTCGGTCGCGGGGCACATGTGCGCGGGGATACCGCTGCCGCGCTTCGGCTGCGACGATCGACGGGTGCCAGCCCGTGCCTCCCTCCCACCCTCGCGGATCGTCTTCGCGCCCGACAGTTTCAAGGGATCACTCGACGCGACGAGAGCGGCTCGCGCCCTGGCCGACGGATGGCGCGGCGTGCGCCCCGACGACGAACTGCTGCTGCGACCGATGGCGGACGGGGGCGAAGGCACCTTGAAGGCGTTCGCCGCGGCGATCCCGGACTCTCGACGGGTGCCCGTCACCGTCACCGGACCGACCGGGCGACGGATCGCCTCCCACTGGCTGATGCTGCCCGGAGATCGGCCCCGCACCGCCGTGGTCGAGTTGGCGTGCACCTCGGGCATCGAGCTCGTCGGCACCGACGAGACGGTCGACCCACTGGCGACGCACACCCTCGGGTTCGGCGAAGCCATCCGCGCTGCACTCGCGGCCGGAGCCACCCGCCTGCTGCTCGGCATCGGCGGCAGCGTGTCCAGCGACGGCGGGGCGGGGGTTCTCACCGCACTCGGTGCCATGATCCGCGATGACCGGGGCCACCGCGTGTCCGCCGGCGCCGCGGGACTCGCACGCGCCGCATCCTTCGATGGCACAGACCTCATCCCACCGCCGGGCGACGGCGTCCTCGTGCTCTCCGACGTCCGCGCCTCGCTCCTGGGCCCCGAGGGCGCCGCGCGCGTGTTCGGGCCGCAGAAGGGAGCGGACCCCGCTCAGGTCGACCGAATCGAGAACGCCCTGGCACGCTGGGCCCGGGTCGTAGGCGTGGCCTCGGACGTGCCGGGAGCGGGAGCTGCCGGCGGATGCGGATTCGGGCTGCTGGTCTGGGGTGCGCAGCTCGCGTCGGGGGCGGACGCGGTCGCCGAGACGATCGGCCTCGACGCGGCTCTCGTGGATGCGGCGCGAGTGATCACGGGCGAGGGGTCCTACGACTCTCAATCTCTGCTGGGCAAGGCGCCCGGCGTGGTCCGCACCTACGCCGAGGCCCGGGGCGTACCGGTGAGCGTCGTCGCGGGCCGCTTCGGCGTGCCCGCAGGGGTGGATGACATCTCGCTGACCGAGATGTCGGGCTCCCCCGCAGCGGCCCTGTCGGATCCGCGACGATGGCTCCGCGAAGCGGGCGCCCGCCTCGCCCGGAAGCACACGGACCGCGATAGCGTGTAGGGACGGTACCTGCGAGGCGAGGAGCGCATGATGAGCCTTCACGCGCGACTGCGTCGGCGGGTCGAGCAGGACCTTCGTAGCGCCCGCGTGCTCATCGACGGCGATGCGGAGGCGCTGATCACCGGCATCCGGCGCGTCATCACCCCCGACCAGCTCGTGCTGCCCGGCGTCGGCGATCGCCTCGCCGACCTCGGCGTCGTCATCATCGACCGCAAGGCGCACGGTTCGACCCTGCACCGTGCGCAGGAGTTCTTCTCCCGTATCGACGCGCAGCTCGTCGAGGACGCACCGCGGATCTGTCTCATCGTGGGCGGCGCGAACTCGGTGGCGCCGCGCACGCTGGCACGGCTGTTGAGCGCCGAGCTCGTCCATCAGATCGTGGTGAGCACCGCGCCGTCGCTGGCCACGACGCGTGACCGGGCAGACCGCCGCCGTCTGCGTGCGCTGGGATGGCTCGGAATCGACATCCTGCGACTCGGTCGCGTCTGAGGGGAAGCGCCGAACCGCAAGGAATGCGCAAGGAATGCGCAAGATCCGCAATCCCACCTGAAGATTCGGGCCGTTCCGCCCGAATTCGCCCGGACGCGCGTCGCAGCTGAAACCGCTCTCGTACCGTAGCTCCAGCAGCACTCCGCTGCTCTCGGTGAGCGCCCCGTCACCCGAAGGCGTGGGCGCTCACCGCTCCCTCGGCAGGAGACAAGATGGGGAAGACTCCTGCGCTTCCAAGCGCACGCAAGCGGCAATGGGGATCCGAACGACGCCGCGAGCCGTTGCCTACCCTCCACCCGCGTCCCTCGGCCGCGAAGATCGTGTGGGCGCGCGTCGCCATCGCGATCACGGTCGCCGGGTGGGCCGCGTACATGCTCACCACGGCCCTGCGTCAGATCTTCGCCTACGACGGTGAGCACATCTGGCCCACGATCGAGGCCTGCATCTACGCTCTCGTCATCACCGCGCTGAGCTTCTCGGCGCTGATGTTCCTCGTGCAGCGCGAGGCCGCGCTCAGGCGGTTCCGCGATCACGAGCGGGTACCGCGCGCGGAACTCGACCGCCACTTCGACGATGAGCACGGCGAGGGCATGACGGTCCTCATCCCCTCGTACGCCGAGGAGCCCTCGGTCATCCGCAAGACCATGTGGTCAGCGGCGCTGCAGGAGTATCCCTCGCTGCGAGTCGTGCTGCTGCTCGATGACCCTCCGTTCCCCACGGATCCGCACACGCTCGCCCGCCTGGAGGCGACGCGCCAGATCGCTCTCGGAATCGCGGAGGACCTGGCCGAGCCCTCGTACCGCTTCACAGAAGCGCTGTTCGACTTCGAACAACGTGCCGCGACCAGCGGCGTCGGCGAGGCGGAGATCCTCTCGCTGCGTGACGAGTATCGCTACGCGGTCGCCTGGCTGAACGACATGGCGGACTCCGAACCGCACGAGGACCACGTCGACACCTTCTTCATCGAGCAGGTGGTCCGCGGGCTCGCCGACGACCTGGATCTCACGGCATCGGCGCTCGAGTCCGCGGCCGAATCCGGGACCGAGCTCTCTCACCAGCGTCTGCACGAGCTGCACCGACGCCTGGTGTGGATCTTCTCGGTGGATGTGGGAACGTTCGAACGTAAGCGCTACGCCTCGCTGTCCAGCGAGGCGAACAAGGCGATGAACCTCAACGCCTACATCGGCCTGATGGGCGGTCGCTACCGGTTCGTAGAAGGCCCCGGCCGAAAGACCGCGCTGCGTCTGGTCGCCGGTGCCGGGCAGGAGGCGGATCTCGTCATCCCCAACTCCGACTACCTGCTCACCCTCGACGCCGACTCGCTCCTGCTGCGCGACTACTGCCTGCGTTTGGTCTACTTCCTCGAGCAGCCCGGCAACGAACGCGTCGCGGTCACCCAGACCCCGTACTCGTCGTTCCGGGGCGCCCCGACGCGCATCGAACGCCTGGCGGGGGCGACGACGGACATCCAGCACATCCTCCATCAGGGCATGTCGGGCTACGACGCCACCTTCTGGGTCGGGGCCAATGCCGTCATCCGTATGGAGGCGATGGACGACATCATGCAGATCGACGATGTCGACGGCTTCGAGGTGCGCCGCTACGTGCAGGACCGCACCGTGATCGAGGACACCGAGTCCTCGGTGGATCTCGCCGATCACAACTGGACGCTCGTGAACTACCCCGAGCGACTCAGCTACTCGGCCACCCCACCCGACTTCGGCTCCCTCGTGGTGCAGCGCCGACGCTGGGCGAACGGCGGCCTGCTCATCCTGCCGAAGTTCCTGCGTCAGGTGCGCGCCCGCAGGCGCAGTTCGCGCCCGGTGCGCCTGGGCGAGTGGATGATCCGCGTGAACTACATGGCCTCGCTCGCGTGGGCCAGCTTCGCCCTGCTTCTCCTGCTCACCTTCCCGTTCGACAGCAACCTGCTGAGCCCGCTCGTCCTGGTCGCGGCGGCGCCGTACTTCCTGTGCCAGGCGAGCGATCTGAAGTACTCCGGCTACCGGTACCTCGACATCCTTCGCATCTACGGCTTCAATCTGATCCTGCTGCCGGTCAACCTCGCCGGCGTGCTGAAGTCGATCGAGCAGGGCCTGACCGGCCGCAAGATCCCGTTCGCACGCACACCGAAGGTGCGCGAGCGCACCGCCACGACCCTGCTCTACGTCGTGGCGCCCTGGGCGATCGTCGCGTTCTCGATCTTCACCGCCTGGTGGAGCTTCAACGCCCAGAACTGGGGCACGTTCTTCTTCGGCACGCTCAACGCGCTCTGCGCCCTCTGGGCATGCGTCGAGAACATCGGCATTCGCAACTCGATCGTCGATGTGTGGATGGGCCTGACCAACTGGATGTGGGTTCCCGTCCCGGGCGAGACCACGCATCGCGCCGCACCCGGCGAGCCCGGATTCGACTGGCAGGACGCACTGTTCCACGGCTACCCCGCAGCCGGCGATCCGATCCGCCGCACCTCTCGGCCCGCCGCATCCGCCGTCGTCGAGGCGGCGCCCTCGCGCGCGATCGGGGCGTCGAGCGCGCCGGGCTCCGGCGCATGAACACCCGCGTCGCCTACACCGCACCGCCCGCACCTGGCCCGTACGAGGGCAAACGTCTCTCACCCTGGCGGGTCGCGCTGGGGTTGGCCATCCTCGTCGCCATCGTCGCGGGTTCGCTCTTCGGCTACCGCCTGCTGGTCGTGGACCAGGTGCGCGCGGTCACGGGCGCTGCCTGGTTCGCCCCCTATGTCGACGTCACGACCACACCGTTCTTCGCGTTCGAGAAGCCCGAGAACCACGCTGACCGCGACGTCGTCCTCTCGTTCGTGGTAGCGGCCGCGGCAGATTCGTGCACGCCCTCCTGGGGCGGGTACTACGACCTCGAGGAGGCTGCCCGCGACGTCGATCTCGACCGACGCATCGCGCGATTGCGCGACAGCGGCGGCGATGTCGTGCTGTCCTTCGGCGGGGCGTCCGGCACCGAGCTCGCGGGCGCATGCACCGACGAGGACGCTCTCGGACAGGCGTACCGCAGCGTCATCGACCGTTACGACGTGTCGACGATCGATCTCGATGTCGAGGGGCAGAACCTCGAGGACCCGGTCTCGGGTCTGCGTCGTGCCGTCGCGATCGCCGACCTGCAGCGCGAGCGGCGGGCGGCGGGCGAGGAGCTCGCCGTGTGGCTGACGCTCCCGGTCGCGCCCGACGGGCTGACCGCTTCCGCGCGCACGGCCATCGCACAGATGCTGGAGTCCGGCGTGGACCTGACCGGGGTGAACGTCATGACGATGGACTACGGCGTGGACCTCGGCGCGCAGACCATGGCCGATACCGCCATCGACGCGTTGCGCGCGACGCACACGCAGCTCGGCGCACTCTACGAGGACGCGGGGACGCCGCTGACGGCACCCACGCTCTGGGGCAAGCTCGCCGCGACGCCCATGATCGGGCAGAACGACGTCGCCGGTGAGGTCTTCACCCTCGACGACGCGGCGGCACTGAACGCCTTCGCGCAGCAGCAGCGGATGTCACGGCTGTCGATGTGGTCGCTGAATCGTGACCGCACCTGCGGCACGAACTATGCCGACACCTCGGTCGTCTCCAATGACTGCAGCGGCATCGATCAGCAGGACGCGACCTTCGCCGAGACACTCCAGCCGGGGTTCGAGGCCGCACCCGACGAGTCGGCGGGGCGTCGCACCACGCCGGAGCCCGTTCCCACGGTGACCGACGACCCCGCGGCGAGCCCGTATCCCATCTGGAGCGAGACCAACACCTACCTGTCGGGCGCGAAGGTCGTCTGGCGCCAGAACGTGTACGAGGCGAAGTGGTGGACGCGCGGCGACGATCCGGACAACCCGTTGGCGGATGCGAATTCTTGGCCGTGGCGACTGATCGGCCCGGTGCTTCCGGGCGAGACGCCCTACCCGCAGCCGACGCTGCCTGCGGGAACCTACCCGGACTGGGATCCGGCGGCGACCTACACGGAAGGTCAGCGGGTGATGTTCCAGCAGGTGCCCTACGAGGCCAAATACTGGACACGCGGCGACAGTCCCGCCGCCCAGGCCTCGGATGCGGACGGCTCGCCCTGGCAGCCGCTGACGATCGCGCAGCTCGAACAGGTCATCCAGGGCGGCCCGTGACTCGCTGTCGCGTCAACCCCCGCCGGGAAGGACGCACGGCGGCGTAGCGTGCCGGCATCCGCTGGATCCGATCGAGAGGAGACCACGATGTCGAACAACACCTTCCCACCCCCGGTGCCGCTTCCCGGTGACGGCGGTGCAGACCAGGATCCGACGCGCGAGGTGGACGGCGAAGAGGTGCTGGACGAGGACCTCGACGACGACCAGGTCGACAGCGCCGACGCCGATCGCATCGCCTCTCAGGAGGGCGACGCGAGCTGAGCCGGGCCCGGGGACCTCGCGCCGATCGGTGCGGGGTCCCCTCGTTCGCGCAGACGCCTCAGTCGGCGTGCTCCGGCGGCCACACGACGGAGAACCGCTCGAACACGATCTCGTCATCCTCCGACCAGACGGCGCCGCGCGCGGCGCTGACACGCTCCCAGTATCGCCGGTGCTCGCGCTGCCAGCTCTCGAGCGAGCCGTCATCCTCGCCCTCGTCTCTGGCGAAGGAGGCGTCGGCGCTCCCGAAGGGACCGAGGCGCAGTTCGGTGCTGCGGATCACGATGCGCGGCGCGCCGGTACTGTCGCACGCGATCCAGTGGGAGCCGATGCGCGGTACGGCATCGCCGCGCGCCAGGAAATCGGCGACGAGTTCGGCCGTGGCTCGTTTGCGTCCCGACAGGACGATCTCGAGGAGTTCGTCGGCGAGGCGCGCGGAGTCGCCGAAGTGCTCGACGGTGTACTCGGGTGAGGCGGCCACCGCCTCGGGGTGAGCGGCGCGGTACGCCTCCCACATCCGTTCGGCGGCTGCGGTGTCTCTGCTGAGGGCGACGGACGAACGGGACGGTTCAGACATCCTTCGATTCTCCCACTTACATACTGGCGGGCAGTGCCCCGGGGCGGCGATCGCCGTCCCGGGGCACTGCCCGCTCATCCGTCAGAGCTGCGAACGACGCCCGCGTGAGCGCAGTCGCAGCATCGCCACGACGCCGAGTCCGAGCATTGCTGCACCGAACAGCGACGCCGACATCAGCGGAGCGGTCTCCTGTCCGGTCGCCGCCAGCGACCCGGCCGCCGCACGGACGGTCACGGGGACCGACGCGAGGATGCGGTCGCCATCGCGCAGTTGGATGTGGTGCTCTCCGGGTGCGATGTCCGCGGGAATCGTCACCGTCGCCCGAAGCGCGCCATCGGTCACATCGGCCGTGGCCAGCGCACGATACGTGCTCGCGATGCCGATCTCCACCTTCGCGACCTCGAGGCCCTGCGCCGTCACCGTCAACGACTCCCCCGCACGCACCTCCGTGCGAGACAGGACCGCGGTGACCTCGGACTCACCCGGGTTACCGGGGTTACCGGGGTTGCCCGGGTTGCCGGGCTCGGTTGCCTCTTCGGCCGTGAAGGTCCAGTTGTCGACCTCCATCAGCTTCGAGTCCGTGCCGGCCTCGGGCTCAGCGAACACGAAGAAGACGTCGTGTTCGCCCGTCGCGCCACTCACATCGGCGCTCACGGTCGTCCACTCGCCCACGGTCCCCTCGACGGCGATCTCTCCGACGACCGGGCCATCGACCTGGTCGAGGCGCACCTGGATCGAGGCGCCCTCCACGAGCGGCTTCACGCGCGCCGACACCGAGGCCGCTCCGTCGCCGAAGTCCACGCCGGAGATGCCGGCGAAGTCGCCGTCATCGATGGAACTCAGCACCATGTTGCCGCCGCCGTTGTGCTCGGGGAACTCGACGGACGCCGCATCCGTGGCGACCGTCTTCAGTCCGAGCTGCCATGCCAGCGTCTCCGCCTCGAAGGTGCGGTACGGGTCGAACGCCTCGACCTGCTCGACGCCCGCACGGGTTCCCTGAACGGGCTTGATGGTGCCGTCCTCGTTGAACTCGAGCTTGTCGATGTGCACCGAGCGGTAGCCCTGGGTCGATCCCGGGGTTCCGAGCGCCGCCGCCCACGCCGCGCCACGCGTCTGGGCGTGGTACGTGAAGTACGTCTCACCCTTGAACGTGAACATGTCGGAGTGGTTGTTGCCGCCGTTGCCCGCACCGAAGAAGTTCGACTGGTTCTGGAAGGCGACACCCGCATACTTCGACGCCGGCAGGTTCATCGGGTCGTCGGTCATCATGTAGGCAATCGCACCGGTGGGCGGGTACACGCCCTCCTGCGGTCGCACCTGGAAGTTCGACGAGTAGGAGTAGTAGTACGTGTCGCCGCGCTTGAACATGCTCGAGGCCTCGAACATGCCGGGGCCATCGATCTCCACGGGGTCGCCGTCGAGCGTCACCATGTCGTCCTTGAGCTTCACGACACGCGTCGACTTGGGGTTCTGCGGCCCCTGGACGTTGCTGCCGGAGCCGATCTGCGAGTTGCCGCCGAAGTACAGGTACGCCTGTCCGTCGTCGTCGATGAAGACCTCGGGGTCGAACAGCCACATCCCCGCCGGGAATCCGCCGCCGGCGATGTAGTCGGGCGACACGGTGTCCGGGATGATCTTCTTGCCGACCGGGTCCGTCCACGGCCCGAGGGGCGATCCGCCCACGACGACCGCCGTTCCCGTGCCGCTGTCGCAGAAGTAGAGGTAGACCTTGCCGTCCTTCTCGATCGCGGCCGGAGCCCACGAGTTGCGCGCCCAGGGAGCGGCGCCGCCCTCGCGCGCGATCGGCACCGCGCCGTGGTCGACCCAGTTGACCATGTCGGACGTCGACATGACGTTCAGCCGCGTGATGGCGCCGTAGCCGTTGGACTGCGTGGGCAGCCCGTTGGCGTCCTTCGTGTTCGCCTCGTACTGCTGGGTGTCATCCGTCGAGTAGATGTAGAGACGGCCGTTGTAGATCAGGTGGTGCGGGTCGGCTCCGAACTTGTGGCCGACGAGGGGGTTGTGGTCGCCGATGGGCTTGGTCTGCACCTCCTCGAGGCTGCCGTAGGTCGGAGCCGCCGGAGCGTCTGCGACCTTGATCAACGACATGTCGTCGACCTGGAAGTCCTGCAGCGCGCTCGACCCCCACGGGGTCTCGACGAAGAGCCAGTCCGCGGACGCGTGCCGCGCCTCCGCCGTGAACTCCTTCGAGAAGGTGCCCCACTCGCCGCGCGTGTACGTCTGTCCGTTGTCGACGCATCCGTTGAAGTTGCTCGGGCAGAACGTGAAGTTGAACTGCTGCGTCGGCTCGCCCTCGGTGTACTTGAGCTTGCCGCCGAGGCGGTAGGTGGCGCCGACCTCGAGCTTGCCCGTCACCGAAGCGAAGGGTCCCGACTGGGTGTTGGTGCGACCGGTGACCTTGAGGGAGTGCGCCCCGCTCGCTGCGTCATCGCTGAGCGCGAGCGTGCCGGAGCGCGTCGCCGTCCATCCCGTGAACCCGTCCACGAACCGGCCGTCGGGAAGAAGGTTGCCGGCGACGGCCGGCGGCTCGGTCGGCGCTGCGTGCGCAGCAGGGACCGCGATGACCGACGACAGAGCGAGAGCTCCGATGCCGAGCAGGGCGCCGAAGGCGCGTGAGTAACGAGCTTTCCTCAGCCCAGGGGTGCGTAGGGGTGGTCTCACGTCTTGTCTCCTTTGAGTTCGAGTGCCACCAGCGCCCTCATCTGCGAAAGCGCCGCTCCCGTCGATCAGTCGCCGGCCTCACCGGCCACGAACCCGGTTCCGACGCAGCGAGCCACCTCGCTCACTGCACCCTGTCCGCGCACGGGAGGCCGCGGGACGCCGTCCCCTTCGCACGCAGGCTGGTCGCCGCTGCGAGGGGCCGACTCACCCTGCGTCGTCGGCGTCTAGTCGTCGGCGAAAACGCGAGGATGGGGAACCGTTCGCGATGTTACCGGTACCATTAGCGCTAACACAATGGTGTTGCATAACGAACTCCCAGTTTCGAACGATTTTCGACGTCTTCGCCTTCGATCCCGAAGGAGGCGCACACCCGCGCACGGGGAGCGTCCCGCCTCGGATGACCGGGACGGGACGCTCGCGTATCCGGATGTCGGATGCTCAGCTGTTCGGCTCCGGTCGGTGAGCCAAGGGCGTGCCCTGGGCGGCCTTCGCCTCCACCGCAGAGGCCGGTCCGCGCAACACGCGCGCGATGCCGACGGCGACGACGGCACCGATGACGGGCCCCAAGAGATAGACCCAGTAGCCGCTGAAGTCGCCCGTGGCCAGGGCCGGGCCGAAACTGCGCGCCGGGTTCATGGACGCACCCTCGAACGGGCCTCCCATCGTGCCCCACGCGATGATGTAGCCGCCGACGGCGATCGGGATGAAGGGCCCGTTGAGTTTGGGACCGTTCGCCATGTTGAGCACGAGCAGCACGAGACCGCACGTGAGCACCGCCTCGAACCCGACCGCCGACCATTCCAGTCCCGGTTGCGGCCTTGTGGCGGCCAGGTCGCCGCCCCCGCCTGCGAAGGCGAGCGCCAGCAACGAGCCCGCGGACGCCGCCGCGAACTGCACGAGCCAATAGAACCCGGCCATGATCCAGCCCATGTCGCCGCGGAGGGCGAAGGCGAGCGTGACGGCCGGATCGAAGTGGGCCGACATGTCGCCGAGGAAGAAGACAGCGACCATCAGCCAGAGTCCTGAGACGGCGGAGAGCACCAGCGCGAGCTGCCACACCCCGATCTGACCGCCCCACCGCGTGATGATCGCCGCGCCGCCCGACAGGATGAACGTGAGACCGCCGACCCCGATCGCCTCCGACATGAGCCTGCGCAGGCGATGCCGCGGGTTCGTCCAGTCCGCGTAGGCGCGAGGGCCTCCCACCGAGGCGATGAATTCCTGCTTCGCCTGCGAGATCCCACGCCCGGTCGGAATCGATCCGCTCATGGTCGTCCCTCCCCTCTCGCGCGCAGGTCACGCACCGCCGACTCCGGATCCGATCATGTTGGCCGGGACGACGATCTTGTCGAACTGCTCAGCCGTCACTTTGCCGGAGGCGAGCGCGGCTTCGCGCAAGGTCTGCCCCTTCGCGAGCGCCGCCTCCGCGATGTGCGCGGCGTTCTGGTAGCCGATGACAGGGCTCAGCGCGGTGACCAGCATCAGACTGTCCTCGACGTACGCCGAGATCCTGGTCTCGTTGAGCTGGGTCCCCTTGACCGAGTACGTGAGGAACTTCTCGCAGCCGTCACCGAGGATGCGCGCGGAGTGCAGCACGTTGTTGATGATGATCGGACGCATCGCGTTGAGCTCGAAGTTGCCCTGCGAGCCGGCGAACGCGACGGCGGAATCGTCGCCGATCACCTGGATCGAGATCATGACGATGGCCTCGCACTGGGTGGGATTGACCTTGCCCGGCATGATCGAGGACCCCGGCTCGTTCGAGGGGAGGATGAGCTCGGCGAGGCCCGTCCGAGGACCGGAGGCGAGCCATCGCATGTCGTTGGCCACCTTCATCAGCGTCACCGCGATGCCGCGGAACGCCGCGTGCACCCGCACCATCGCGTCCAGCGAGCCCTGCACCTCGAACTTGTTCGGCGCCGTGACGAATGGCTTGCCCGTGAGTTCGGCGATCTTTGCCGCCACATTCTTCGAGAAGCCCGCCGGCGCGTTCAACCCGGTTCCCACGGCGGTGCCGCCCAGCGCGAGCTCGTACAGGCCGTCGCGCGCGTGCTCGACGTCGCGAATCCCCTTCTCCAGCTGCGCGGCGTAGCCCGACCACTCCTGTCCGACGGTGAGCGGCACCGCGTCCTCGAGATGCGTGCGACCGATCTTGACGACACCCATCCATTGCCGGGACTTCTCCGCGATCTCGCGGTGCAGCTCTCTCAGCCGGGGCAGCAGTCGTTGATCGATCTCGGTGACGGCGGCGATGTTCATCGCTGTCGGAAACGAATCGTTGCTGGACTGCCCCATGTTCACGTCGTCATTGGGCCCGACCGGATGCTGGGACCCGAGCGTGCCGCCCAGAAGCTGGATCGCACGGTTCGAAATGACCTCGTTGACGTTCATATTGCTCTGCGTCCCCGAACCCGTCTGCCAGACGTACAGCGGGAACTCGGTGTCGAGCTCGCCGGCGATCGTCTCGTCCGCCGCCTGGGTGATGACGCGGGCCTTCCACGACGGCAGCCGTCCCGCGGCCTCATTCACCAGCGCGGCGGCCTTCTTCACGTACCCGTAGGCGCGGTAGACCTCGACCGGCATGTGGTCGTTGCCGATCGAGAAGTGCAGCAGTGAACGCTGGGTCTGCGCACCCCAGTAGCGGTCGGCCGGGACGGCGACTTGTCCCATGCTGTCGAACTCCAGACGCTCGCCCGACGCGTCCAGTCCGATCGGGACGTCGACGTAGGCAGGGATGTCGGTGGTGCCGGCGGCAGTGCTCATGATCGAATCTCCGCTTCTGCTTCAGACGAGCCGGTCGACTCGTGCCAGCGACGTTAGGAAGCGCAGCGCCCACAGTGCTGCGACATCCGGAGGAAGCCCGCCAGACCCTCGACGGAATCTGACTCGCCATACTCTCGGTCACCCCACGACGATCGGCGGCGGCGCTATCGTCGCCTCGTGATCTCTGCCCCGCTGGCGTTGCGAGACGTGACGATCCGCTATCCGCGCGCCGGACAGCCCGATCTCGTCATCATCGAGAATCTCTCCATCGACGTCCCCGCCGGACGCATGCACTGCCTCGCCGGCCGCAGCGGTTCCGGCAAGACGAGCGTTCTCAAGGCCGCAGCGGGTCTCGTCCGGCCGACCTCCGGCAGCGTGGCGTGGTCGGGAATCGACGTGTCGGCGCAGAGCGACGACGCGACGACGGCACTGCGGCGCACCCACGTCGGCTACCTCGACCAGGGCGGCGTGCTGATCGACGGTCTGACCTCCCTCGAGAACGTGCTTCTGCCGGCCGTCCCCGGTCGGCGCAGCCGCGACCTCGGCCGCAAGGCGCGGGATCTCCTGGGCCGCCTCGGCGTCGGTGGGCGGGCTCGGTCTCATCCCGCGGAGCTCTCCGGCGGCGAACGCCAACGGGTCGCACTCGCCCGTGCGCTCCTGCTCGAGCCGCGTCTGCTCGTCGTGGACGAACCGACGGCGAGCCTCGATCGGCAGAACGCCGACGGTGTGATCGCACTGCTGCGCTCCATCGCGGATGCGGGCACGGCCGTCCTCGTCTCGGCGCACGACCCGCAGCTCATCGAGACCGCCGACACCCGGACCGCGATGACATGAGCCCGCGTGTCCCCCGCCGCGATCGAGCGCGCGTTCCGCGCGCTCTCACCCGCTTCCTCCGCCGACGCCTGCGTCTGACCTCCCTCGCGCTCATTGGGATCGTGCTGGTGGCAGCATCCGGGTTGCAGAGCGCGTCTGCGGAAGCCCTGCGCGAGACGCTCGATGCCAACTGGCGCGGCGACTACGACATCCTCGTGACGGCGGGCGGTTCGTCGCCGCTCAGCGGCGCGAGCGGTGGCCTGCTCGGCCCCGGCGCTCTGACCGATGCCAGCCTCGGTCACATCGCGAGTGCGGATGTGGCACGGGTCCAGGGCGTGGCGGGAGTCGAGGTCGCCGCCCCGATCGGCGCGTTCACGACACCCACGACCGATGTCGCGAAGGCGACGCTGATCGTGCCACTGGACGGCTCGGCGGCCGGACCCCGCGCCTACCGGGTGTCCACCTCGTTGCTCATCGACGACGGCGTCACGCCGGCGCGCACGATCGATGCGAGCGTCGACATCGTCGTCGATCAGACGGCATGGGAGGGTTATCGCCAACTGCAGGACGGCGAGATGCGACCGGTGCGCGCGGTCACGTCGTCCGGTGAGATCGCCTACGGCGCAGAGACCGACGTCGACCGCAACGTGGCGTGGACGTTCGGCGGATGGGAGTCGCCCGAGCAGCCGCCGCCCGGAGAGGGGGTCGTGGCGCTCACGCTGCCGGTCGAGGCCGTCCGGACAGCCCACGTGGTGCTGATCGACCCTGTCGCCGAGAAGAGGCTGCTCGGCGACGCCGGAGCGGTGATGGACCCCCTCATCGAGACGAGCGCGCTCATCGGCCGCCTGGGCGACAACTTCTTCGACCCCGCCGACCCTCCGTCGCTGGGCGATGATCTGAACACGCTGTTCGCGAAGGGCGTCGCCACGCGACCCACGCCGATCCTCACCCGTGCCGTCGACACACCGGCCGCGCATCTGGAGGTGGCGCTGACTCCATTGGAGGCGCCCGCCGGCGAGCTCGCTGCCGCCCTGACGCGTACGTCCGAAGGCGACGGCGGCGTCTTCCCGGATCTCGGCGCCGCCGGCACGGGCGCGACGACCACCCTCTACTCCGGCGAGCCGGGCGACGCCTTATCTCCCCTGACCTTCGACAGCATCGACATTCCGTGGCCCGGCTGGACTCCGCCGCCGGCGGCTGCCTACGCGCGGTATCCGATGTTCCGGCTCGCAGGCTCGCCCGTCCTGTCGGCCATGGATCCGCAGGCGACGACGATCGCGCACGCGGTCCCCGCCGACGATCCGGCGGGCCAGAGCGACGCATCCGCGCCCGAGCTCCGGCTCCGGGCGACCGGTGAGTCCGACGGCGAGCTGCTCTTCTCGTCCATGACGCCCTTCCCGGGGACGGATGCGGGCACGGCCGGTCCGTACGAGACGAACACGTGGCCGGTCGGCACCTTCACCCCCGCGCAGCTGCAGGACGAGGGCGCGGCGCTGGGGCAAGTGGGGCTCGGATACGACGAGTCCGCACCGATCATCGTCGACGGCGCGGACGCCTCCGCAGGCACCGCGCTGCCCGCATCCTTCTCCGGGCTGGGGCTGAACACCTCCGGAGCCTTCGCGATCGCGGATCTGCAGAACGCGCAGTATCTGCACATGACTGATCCGGTCTCCTCGATCCGGGTCCGCGTCGCGGGCATCGAGGGGTACACCGCCGATGCGCAGGCCAAGATCCTCGACGTGGCGTCCCGCATCCGGGATCTCGGCCTGACCGTCACCATCGTCGCGGGATCGTCGTTCGAGACGGTGCCGGTGGCGCTCGAACCACCGACCGGCACCGCCGGTGATGACGCACATCTCGTCGTCACGCAGGAGTACTCGCGACTCGGGGCGGCGGCGATGGCCTCCGAGGGGGTCTCGGGAACCAGCCTGGCCCTCCTGGTGATGTCGATGCTCGCAGCGACGGCACTGCTGCTGTTCACGCAGCTGAGCTCGATCGCCTCGCGGCGGGCGGATGCGGCGGTGCTGCGCCAAGTGGGGTGGACGCGCCGGCGCATCCGCAGCTGGTTCCTCTCCGAAGAGGCCGTCGCGACACTCCTGCTCGGGGGTATCGGCGCACTCACCCTGCTAACCTCGGCCGTGATCGAGACGACCTCGTATCTGGTCGGGATCGCGGTCGCGGCGAGTGTCGTGGGATCCGCCGTGCTGGTGGCGCGCAGCGCCCGCGTGCGCACCGTCGTCGCCCGCCGACCGCGCAACGGATCGCGCGCGGTCACCACGCCGGCCCTGCTGGGTCTGCGCAACGCCCGCACGAGCGGGGGAACGACACTGGCGCTGGCTGCGGCACTGGCGCTCGTCGCCCTGGCGGCCGCGACCGCGGTCGCGGTGCTCATCACCGGTCGTGCTGCCGCCGGAGACTCGCGCCTGGGATCGTTCGCCGCGGCGCAGGCGCTCGTTCCACAGGGCACCCTGATCGCCGTGACCCTCGGAGCCGCCTACATCCTGCTCGTCGTGATCCGGCGCCTCGGGCTCGAGCGGCGCACGACCGCGGAGCAGGCGCTGCGCGCGATGGGTTGGCAGCGCACGCACCTGCGGCGCGCGGCCGCGGCCGAGATCTTCACCGCGGCGGTGCCGGGCGTGGTGGCGGGGGCGGCGCTGACGACGGCGGGTGCGCTCGCCTTCGCGCCCGCAGCGACCGTCGCGGCCGTCGTCGTCGGGATCGTCGCCGCCACCGCCGCGGGGCTGATCCTCGTCAGCGACGGGGCGCGGTCGTCGGGTCGGCGAGGATCGGCGCGAAGGCGAGTTCGGCGGGCCCGATGAGCATGAGTCGCGAGCGCAGCCGCGAACGCTCGAGGCGGACGACGCGCCCCTCCGCTCCCAACGGATGCAGGCGCACCGCCGCCGACAGCCGCTCTCTGCTGACGGAGAGAAGCGAACCCAGGTAGCCCGAGAGCACCACGAGCTCGGGGCTGAAGGCGTTGACGAAGTTGGTCAGAGCGATCGAGAGCACGTCGACCTGCCGTGCGACCTCTGCCATGACCTTCGGGTCTCGTGCGACACCCAGTTCGACATCCAACTCGTCCTCGTCGAGTCGTCGGCGTCCCAGCAGCGGTTCGATGAGGCTGAGGTCCACCTCCGCCTCCAGGCATCCCCGCCGACCGCAAACACACTTGATGCCGCCGGGGTTGACGACCGTGTGACCGAGCTCGCCCGCATAGCCGGATGTTCCGCGCAGCAGCGTGCCGTCCATGATCACCCCACCACCGATCCCGCGCAGAGAGCCGCCGAGGTAGAGCAGATTGCGCACCCCGCGGGCGACGCCGAACCGCGTCTCCACGAGCGCGCCGATGCTGGCGTCGTTGCCCGCCGTGACGTGCATGCCGAGCCTGTCGGACATCCGCGCGGCGATCGGCTCGTTCCGCCATTGCAGCGTCGGTGCCACCAGCACCGATCCGCGGGCGTCGACCAGGCCCGGCACCGCGAGCCCCACGCCCACCACCCGATAGTGCCGATCGATGTCGGCTCGCATCACGTTGATGAGGTCGACGGCGAGCTGCACGAAGCGGCGCGGGCTGACGGGCCGGGCGGTGTCGTGATGGAGGCGGGCGTGCACCGTGCCGGCGAGTCCGATGAGCGCGACGGTGACACCGTCCGCATCCACGCCGACGCTGATGGCCGAGACGGCGTCGTCCACCTGCAGCTCCGCGATGGGCCGACCCGCCTTGCCGGTCGAGGGGACCGCGGGCAGCTCCCGAACCAGGGCCGCATCCATCAGCTCCGAGACGAGGCCCGTGATCGTGGACCGGTTGAGCCCCGTCTGCGCGCTGAGCTGCGCACGCGAGAGCGTGCCGTTCAGCCGGAGCTCCGAGAGCACAGCGACGAGGTTCTGCCGGCGGACCGCGTCATTCGTGGTTCCACCCCCCGCGGAGCCCGCGGGGGGTGGAAGATCAGGCCCCGTCGCGACGGTCACCGCAGTCACCCGGCAATTCTGGCACGGCGTCCGGCGGCTGCCCGGCGCGGGGCGCGGCGCTCACGCGCCGCCGCTGCGTCGCTTGTTGAAGATGTCGAAGGCAACCGCAAGCAGCAGCACGATGCCCTTGATCGCCATCTGCCACGCCGCATCCACGCTCAGGATCGACAGCCCCATGTTGAGCACGCCCATCACGAGGCCACCGATCACGGCGCCGACGACCGTGCCGATACCGCCCTGGACCGCCGCCCCGCCGATGAAGACGGCGGCGATCGCATCCAGCTCGTAGTTCTGACCTGCCGAGGCGACGGCGCTGCCGGCACGGGCCGTGCTCACCACGGCCGCGAGGCCGGCGAGCACGCCCATGTTGACGAAGATGAAGAAGTTGACCCACCTCGTCTTCACGCCGCTCATGACGGCGGCGAACAGGTTGCCGCCCATCGCGTAGATGTGCCGGCCGAACACCGTTCGGTTGAGCACGAACGTGTAGGCGAGCACGAGCACCGCGAGGATGATGAGCACGATCGGCGTTCCGTTGTAGGTGGCGAGCGTCCACGCCGTCGCCATGATGGCCACGACCGCGACCGCGTTCTTCAGCCAGAACGACCACGCGACCTCGCGCGGCAGCTCCATCCGGCGCAGCGTGGCACGCGTGCGCAGCTGCTGAGCCACGAGTGCGACCGAAGCCAGAAGGCCGAGCACGAGGGTCAGCGCGTCGCGGTCCGCGACGTAGCCGAAGACGGGCGGAAGCCACCCGGCGCCGATCGCCGTGAAACCGTCGGGGAGCCCGCTGATCGTGCCGCCGGTGAGCAGCACGAGCGTGAGACCGCGGAACAGGAGCATGCCGGCCAGGGTCACGATGAACGCCGGTATCCCCACGAACGCCACCCAGAACCCCTGCCATGCACCGACGACCGCGCCGACGACGAGGGAGAGGATGACCGCCGCCCACCACGGCAAGCCCCAGTTGTTCATGGAGATCGCCGCGATCGCGCCCACCATCGCCACGACCGAACCGACCGACAGGTCGATGTGGCCGGCGATGATCACCATCACCATGCCGATAGCGAGGATCAGGACGTACGCGTTCTGCTGGATGAGGTTGTTGACGTTGCCGGGCATCAGGAGGCGACCACCGGTCATCACCTGGAACAGCACGATGATGATGACCAGGGCGGCCAGGATGCCGTACTGCCGGAAGTTGATCCGGGCGAGCAGACCCCGCCTCTTCTTCGGCGGGGTGTCCACCGTCTGCGTCGACGCAGTAGCCATGTCAGTTCCTTCCGGCGGTCATGTGCCGCATGAGCGTTTCCTGGGTCGCGTCGGCACGGTCGACTTCTGCCGTGATGCGCCCTTCGGAGATGGTGTAGATACGGTCGGAGAGCCCGATGACCTCGGGAAGCTCCGAGGAGATGACGATGACCGCCTTCCCCTGCGCCGCGAGTTCGTTGATGATGCCGTAGATCTCGTACTTCGCCCCCACGTCGATGCCGCGGGTGGGTTCGTCGAGGATGAGCACGTCGGGACCCGTGAACATCCACTTCGAGAGCACGACCTTCTGCTGGTTGCCGCCCGACAACCGGCCCGTGATGGCAGCGACGCTGGGCGCCTTGATGTTCATCTTGTAGCGGTACGAGTCGGCGACCTTGTACTCGCGATAGCGGTCCACGACCCCGAGCCGCGCCAGTCGCGCGAGCGCCGATGCGGAGACGTTGACCTGGATGTCGCCGATCAGGTTCAGCCCGTACTTCTTGCGGTCTTCGGTGGCATAGGCGATGCCGTGGCGGATCGCCGCATCCACCGTGCGCACGTCGATCAGCTCGCCGTTCTTGTAGACCTCACCCGAGATGCCGGTGCCGTACATGCGGCCGAAGACGCTCATCGCGAGCTCGGTGCGCCCCGCCCCCATGAGGCCTGCGAAGCCGACGATCTCCCCCGCGCGCACCATGAAGGATGCGTCGTCGATCACGACGCGCTCGGTGTCGACGGGGTGGTGCACGGTCCAGTGCTCGACGCGGAACAGCTCCTCGCCGATGTCGGGTTCGCGCGGCGGGAACAGGCTGTTGAGATCGCGACCGACCATAGCGCGGATGATGCGCCCCTCATCCGTCTCGGGATCGTCGCGACGCATCGTCTCGATCGTGCGTCCGTCGCGGATGATGGTGATGCGGTCGGCGATGCGCAGCACCTCCTTCAGCTTGTGGCTGATGATGATGCACGTGATCCCCTGCGCCCGCAGCTGGTCGATGAGATCCAGCAGGTGAGCGGAGTCGTCGTCGTTGAGCGCCGCGGTGGGCTCGTCCAGGATGAGCAGCTTCACCTCCTTGGCCAGCGCCTTCGCGATCTCCACGAGCTGCTGCTTGCCCACACCGAGCTCGAAGATCTTCGTCGCGGGGTTCTCGTTGAGCCCCACCCGTTCGAGCAGCGCTGCGGCCTCCCGGTTCGTGGCGTTCCAGTCGATGACGCCGCGGCGGGACTTCTCGTTGCCGAGGAAGATGTTCTCGGCGATCGAGAGATACGGACTCAGGGCGAGCTCCTGGTGGATGATCACGATGCCGGCCGCTTCGCTGTCGTTGATCGAGCGGAACGCGACCTGCTGCCCGGAGAGGGTGATCGTTCCCTGGAAGCTGCCCGCCGGGTAGACGCCGCTGAGCACCTTCATGAGCGTGGACTTGCCCGCGCCGTTCTCGCCGCAGATCGCGTGCACCTCGCCGGGATAGACGTCGATCGAGACGTCGGAGAGCGCCGGCACGCCGTTGAAGGACTTGGAGATCCCCGCCATGCGCAGGATCGGTTCGGTCATGGTGTGTCCCTTCGCCGCCCGCGGGCGACGCTCGAGCGGCGGGGCGGGTGATGCCCGCCCCGCCGCGTGGATGGATCAGAGACCGACGTCGGAGGCCTTGAGGAAGCCGGAGTCGATGAGCTTCGACTGCACGTCGTCCTTCGTGACCACCTCGGGCGTCAGCAGGAACGAGGGCACGACCTTCTTGCCGTTGTCGTAGGTCTTGGTGTCGTTGACCTCGACCTCCTTGCCCTGCGTGATCTCCTGGATCATCGTGAACACGCGGTCGCCGAGCGCGCGCGTGTCCTTCCAGACGGTCATGGCCTGCAGGCCGTCGAGGATGGCCTTGACGTTCGCCTTGTCCGCATCCTGGCCGGTGATGATCGGGTAGTCCGCACCCGCGGCGTAGCCCGCCGACTTGAGCGACGCCTCGATGCCGATCGCGAGGCTGTCGTTGGGCGAGAGCACCACGTTGACCTTCTTGCCGTCGCCGTAGAACGACGAGAGGCGGTTGTCCATCTCGGCCTGGGCCTTGTCGGACGCCCAGCCCTGGATGCCGATCGACGCCCATGCGTCGTCGTTCGCGGGAGCCTTGCCGCTGGGAACGACCAGCTGTCCGTTGTCGACGTAGGGCTTCAGGACGTCCCACGCGCCGGCGAAGAAGAACTTCGCGTTGTTGTCGTCGGGGCTGCCGGCGAAGGGCTCGAGGTTGAAGGGCCCCTTGCCGTCCTTGAGGCCCAGCTGGGTTTCGATGTACTGGCCCTGGAGGGTGCCGACCTTGTAGTTGTCGAACGTGGCGTAGTAGTCGACGTTCTCGCTGCCGTTGATGAGGCGGTCGTAGGCGATGACGGTGGCGTTCTGCGCCTTCGCCTCCTCGAGCACCGGGCCGAGCGTGGAACCGTCGATGGCGGCGATCACGAGGATCTTCGCACCGCCGGCGATCTGGTTCTGAATCTGGCTGATCTGCTGATCGGTCTTGTTGTCGGCGTACTGCAGGTCCACGGTGCAGCCGGCATCCTTCAGCTTGGCCTGCAGCTGCTCGCCGTCGTTGATCCAGCGCTCGAGGCTGCGCGTGGGCATCGCGATGCCGACGTTGCAGTCGGTCGAGGCGGCGGCGCCGGACGGGTCGTCGCCGCCCCGCGTCGACGAACACGCGGCGAGGCTGATGGCGAGGGCGCCGACCGCCACGGCCGCAAGGAGCTTCTTCTTCATGTGATGTGCGTTTCCTCTCTGAATCGCAAGGCCGATAGCGGCGCGCCCGCACTGTCGCTGCGGCGGGCTCGGGGCTTCGTCGTCCCGGCTGATGACCGTCGGAATTATGACGGCTCCGTAAAATTAACCACCCCAGCCGATTTTGTCTAGAGGCACAACATAATCCGTTGGGAGCGATCCCTGCGGAGCGGAAGACACGGCCGGGCGCGAGCGAGCATCCGTTCGTCGAGCGAGCACCCGATGATGTACTCACTCGACGAACGGATGCTCCCCCGGCGCAGGCGAGCGCCGGGCGCCTAAGCCCTGCGTACCGCGTGCGTCCAGCCCTTCCTTCGGTGCAGCCCAGCCGCCAGGGTGGACAGCGTGGACATCATGGATGACATCGGCGCCTGGGTCGCGCAGCAGCGGTGGTACGCAGGGAAGAGCCACGATCCGCGCTTCCGCGTGCTGGATGCCCAACCCGCACCGGCCGCCACCCGCTACCTGCTGATGGACGACGCCGGCACCCTTCCGGCGCTCTATCACGTACCCGTTGGAATCGTCTCCCGCGCGGAGGCGACCGACGACGTCATCGGCCGAACCGTCGACGGACTCCTCGTGGATGCCGCGCGCCAGAGCGCCTTCGCGATCGGCACCCTCGAGGCGATGGGCGTCGATGTGAGCCGTGTGACGGGGTCCCGGGTGCTGGCGGTCGAGCAGTCCAACACGTCGATCATCTTCGACGAGGACGGCCAGCCGTCGATCATCATGAAGCTCTTCCGCACCCTCCACCACGGCGAGAACCCCGATGTCACCGTGCAGCGCGTGCTGAGCGGCGCCGGGTCACCCTATGTCCCCCGATTCTTCGGAAGCCTCGACGCCGAATGGCCGGATGTCGGACGCGAATCCGGCGTCGCGCGCGGCACGCTCGCGTTCGCACAGGAGTTCTTGCGCGGGGTCCGCGACGGATGGTCGGTGGCGTTGGAGGCGGCGCGCGAGGGGCGCGACTTCACGGAGGCTGCCCGCGACCTCGGCACGGCTGTGGCGGGCGTGCACGGCGCGCTCGGCGCGACTCTCGGCGCATCCGCTCCCGATGAGGATGCGGTCGCCGCCGTCGGCGTCGCCTGGCGGCGTCGACTGCGGATCGCGGCGGCAGAGGTCCCGGCGGTCGCGAACCGTCTGCCCGCGATCGAGGCCGTCTACCGCTCCGCGCTCGATCGGACATGGCCCCTCCTGCAGCGCATCCACGGCGACCTGCACCTCGGCCAGGTTCTCGCCGTGCCGCACGGCGGCTGGCGTCTCGTCGACTTCGAGGGCGAGCCGCTGCGCCCCATGACCGAACGGGCGATTCCCGATCTCCCGCCGCGCGACGTGGCAGGCATGCTGCGCTCTTTCGACTACGCGGGAGCGGTCGGCGAAGCCCCGGATGCGGCGGCGTGGTCCGCCGCCTGTCGCAGCGCCTTTCTCGATGCGTACGCGAATGCGCCGGGTGCGGTCGCGCTCGATCCGGTCCTGCTTCGAGCCCTCGTGCTCGACAAGGCCGTCTACGAGTCGGTCTACGAGGCGCGCAATCGCCCGGATTGGCTGCCCGTCCCGCTCGCCGGCATCGACCAGGCGCTGACCGACTGACTCAGTCGGCCTCCGGCTCCGGCTCCGGTGCGCGCAGCATCAGGAACCGCGCACCGTACGCGGGCAGCGACACCGAGAAGCTCTGCAGATCGTCGACGCGTCCCGCATCCTCGCCCGTGGCGGCGTCGATCACGTCGCTCTGCGGGAGGAGATGCTCCGAGCGCACCGTCCCGACGATCGGCTCGCCGGAGAAGTTCAGCACGGTCACCTGCATCGGCGCGTCGGAGGCCGCATCCCCGTCGTCCAGACGATGCACGAGCACGAGCATCGCCGCGTGCGCCACCTCCGGCACATCAAGCTGGGTGGCCGTCGCGATGCCCGACTCCCGGCGCAGGTCCAGGATGGCGGCGAGTCGGCTCGCGAACGAGGCGGGATCGTCGAGCTGGGCGGGCAACGGACCGTAGAGCGCGCGGCCACGCGGCATCCCCGCCGCCGACCGTGTGGCGGCGGGATCGGCGTCGAGCAGGTCGTGAGCACCCCGCTCGATCCAGCGCGTGTCCCCGGCGGAGATGAGATCGGCGACCTCGTCGGCGGGAACGGTCAGCATCCCCACCAGGTCCCACCCGGAGAGGGCGAAGACACCGGGCTGCCACGCGTTGTACGCGCACAGGAGCAGGTGGGCATCACGGATGACGGGCACGTGCTCGCCGCGGACGTCTTCGAGACGCTCGATGCCCTGCGTCGCCGCGATCAGCGACGCCGTGGTGCACGCGATCCCGTTCTGCGTGAAGACACGGTTGTAGTCGGCGGTGCCCGTCAGGTGCTCGGTCAACTCGGCGCGGACGAGCTCCGCCAGCTCACCGCCCGAGACCTCGTGGCCACGGAATCGGTAGACGTCCTCGGCGTGGCGGGTCGCCCAGTGGACGAGCTCGTAGGTGAGTTCGTCGTGATTCTGCAGCCCATGCACCAGCTGTACCGGCGCGACGCCCAGCTCGAGCGACGAGGTCAGGGCGAGCCTCAGGAACTCTGTCTGCCCCGTGGCGAGTGCGTGGTGGTAGCCGGGTCGTCCGATGAAGTCGTACGAGAGATCTGCGCCGACGGCTCCGGTGTCACGGATGTCCTCGATGGTCAGGTTCAGCTCCTGGAAGGTGAAGCCGCCGACCTTTCGCACCATGCCCGCGATGATGTGGTTCGCCGCGTGGGAGAGCGGGTGCCCTTCCGACCATGCCGGCAGCCCCTCGGCGCTCTTCTCCACGCCGAGGAATCCGTTGGCATCGAGGCGCAGCGCGCTCGTACCGAGTTCCCCCAGGGAGTGGAGGGCGTCGCCGATCACCAGCCGCATCCCGGCGAAGGTCGGATCGAGCCAGTTGATCGAGGGCTGCCCCTGCTTGAAGTAGTGCAGGTACACCCAGCGTCGGGTCGCGCCGTCGGGGCCGATGACGGGCGCTGTGGCGCTCCAGTTGGTCTCCTTCACCCCCGGCGTGTAGAAGATCACGCGCTGCAGCGCCCCGATGATGTAACCGCGCTCGGCGAGTTCGTGCTCGGTGGCCGGGTCGAGGTTCACGCTGTCGACGCCGTCGGGCACATCCGGGAGCAGCGACCAGTCCTCCCGCGGGATCTCGACCATGTGGTAGATGCCCGGGTAGTCCTTGAAGCCCATCTCCGCCAGACGGAAGTCGGCCCCCTTGCCGGTGTGCCCGGGAACGATGTCGTCGATCACGCTGCCGCCGTACGCATCGGCGACGTCGCAGAGCGTCCGGAACTCGTCCTCGGTTCCGAAGGCGGGGTCGATGGCCGTGCTGATGCGGTCGAAGTGTCCGTCGACGCTCGGGGTCTCCCCCCATCCTGCGATGCCGCCGGCGCGCTTGACGGGCCCGGTGTGGATGGCCGTGATCCCGATACGCTCGAAGACCGCCCACAACTCCTCGTCACCGAGGGCGGCGAGGAAGGACTGCCCCGGTCGGGTGATGAGCGAGATCGGGTAGGCCGTGAACCATACGTCGCTCGTCGCGATCGCCCGGCGCGCGTCGGGGCGGGCGTACGGGTTGCGCCACATCGCGGGCTGGCCGGAGAGCTGCCGCGCGAGCACATCCGCGTCCTTGAGCATCGACTGCCGCACGAGCCACTCGACGTATGACGGATTCGTGCCGTTGGCAGTGCGCGGGTCGGTGCGGATGCGGCGCACGCTGCCGCCGCGGAACTGATCGCGCGGGCGGAGCCGCCGCGGACGAGCCGGATACCGCTGTTCGTCGTAGCTGATCTCAGGTGCCTCCAGCTCGCCCTCCCCGGCCTCCGCGGCCATCTTGGGCAGGTCGATGGGGCCGGTGTAGAGGTCTTCGGGCCGGTGGTCGTCGCGCGCCATTCCTCCACGGTAGAGATTCCGCCCGCTCGCCACGAGCACTGGCGCGTATCGCGCAGAACAACTATGGCCGCGCCCCGCATGGATTCCGTCTGCGGGGATGATCCGCGCCCAGGCCCGGCGTAGACCGGGTGCATGACACTCACGTCTCTTCTTCCGACACTCCGCAACAGCCTGCCCGCACCGCTCGAGGAGACCGCCTGGCCCGCCGGCACGCACGCATCGCCGCGCGACGTCGTCATCTCCGGGGTGTCGATACTGCGGCTGGCCGAGATCTGTTCCACGCCGTGCGTCTACTCGGGCGCCGCCGTCATCCCTTTCTCGGGAGGAACCGCTTCGCCCGACGAGTCCGTGACGGTCATCGTCGCGACCGTGACGGACGTCGACCCCACCGGGGCCTGCCTCGACACGCGTTTCGATCTGCACCGGCCGATGTGGCGAGAAGCGCGTCTGCTGGGCCGCGTCTCGCATGCACGGGAGATTGCGCTGGAGCTGCGCGGCGTCGACGGTGAGAGCGCGCGCGTGAGCCTCCCCGGCGACCTGCAGCCGGGCGATGTGCTCGCCGTACCGTGCGCCGGATGTTTCAGCGTCGGCGAGGTGCGTGCGGACCGGGAGCGGTGAGACGGATGCTGTTCGCGACCATCGTGCACTCCCAGCGCTGCGCGCTCATGGCGGCAACGGCCGAGCGTTCCGATGCTACGCCGATGCCTCCATCGCCTCCGGAGGGTGATCGGACTCGGCGGCCCGGGTGGGCAGGCGAAGGGTGAAGGACGCTCCCTCCGCCACCTCGTCGGCCGTCAGAGAGCCGCCGAGCGCGGCGGCGAGGGTCCGACTCACCGCGAGTCCGATCCCCGTTCCCGGTACGGCGCTGTCGCGCGCCGTTGCGGTGCGGTAGAACCGGTCGAAGACGCGCTCCAGATCCTGTCGGTCGATGTGCGAGCCGGTGTTCGCGACGGTGAACCGGACCGCCTCCGGGCTCGCCCCTGCCACGACGCGCACCTCGTCGCCCTCGTGCGAGTACTTCACCGCGTTCGAGACCAGATTGCCGAGAACGGCGACCAGTGCGCCACGATCCGACCGCACGAGGGCATCCTCTTCGATGTCGATCGTGACCCTGCGCAGCGCGAGCGCGGGCAGCGCGTACGAGTCGACGACCTCCTCCACGACCGAGCGCAGCGAGATGTCCGTCATCTCCAGGCGCGCAGACGAATGGAGGCCGTCGAGGAAGCGATTGGACAGCGCGAGCAGTCGGTCGGCGTTTCGGGCGATGACATCGACGTGTGCCCGCGACTGCACCGGCAGCGGCTCCGACAGGAGGAGATCGGCGTATCCGATGACCGCGTTCAGGGGCGCGCGCAGTTCGTGCGACAGGGTCGCCAGCGCGTCTTCCCGCTCTCGTCCGCGACGCAGCTGGTCGGTGATGTCCTGTGCGACCACCATCGTTCCGAGATTCGCCCCGTCCGAGGCATGCAGGCGCAGAGCCGTGGAGATCAGGGCGAGCTGGTTGCCCGGCGGACCGATCCACAACAGCTCCCCCTCGACGGCCTCGCCACGGATCGCCCGCTGCAGCGCCTGCTCGGCGGCGGGAACGGGGGTCACGCGATCGGCGGTGTACATGTGCGCGCAGACGCCCGTCGACGGATCCAGCTCTGCAAGCTCCGCGAAGGCGCGCGACCGGCGGTTCGTGATGAGGGCGCGTTTGTTCTCGTCGAGCACGACGATGCCGATGTCGGCCGTCTCGGCGTAGCTGCGCAGTACCGCACCGAGGCGCTCGATCTGCTTGCCGCTCACGCTCTCGCGTTCGCGCGCGTCGCTCAGGAGCGCCTGGAAGTTCCGGTTCGTCTCCACGAGCATGCGGGCGACGACCACGAAGACGGGAATGACGATGGCGAACAGCAGCACGCTCGCCCAGTTGGCCGATGTGAGCGGCACCCGCGTGAGCAGCGGCGGCGCGAGGATCGCGACGTAGACGCCCACGAGCCCCGCGGCCGCTCCTCGCCTGCCGCCGATGGTCGCGAGCCACACAGCGGGGAAGGCGGCGAGGGCGGCGATCGCGCGGACGTCGTTGTACATGGACAGCGCGAGCAGGATGGCGGCCACGAGGTCCGCTCCGGCGATCGCCGACTGCCGCGAGAAGGGCCACCTCTCGAACGGCAGGGCGAGGGAGATGACGGTCGCGGCCGCGACGATGAGGTAGCCGATGATCGTCAGCAGCGGCTGCTCTGGCATCACCCCCAAGATGGCCGCGACGACGGCGAGGAGTACGAACGTCGCCAGAATCGCCGATTGGGTCTGCGCGAAGAGATACAGTCGCGCACGCCATGCCGAAGTGCTGTCGGAAGCCACCCCTCCTCCGATCTCTCCGTCCCCACGACGGAACGCTTCCGTCCCCACGACGGAACGATTGACAGTAGCGCGCGCGGGGTTATCGGCGCGTCGCCCTTCTCGTACATCGGGTGGAGGTGTATACCCCCACCCGCTGCCCGAGTTGCGTCGCCTCTGCGCAACCGCACCACTTTCCCGCATCCGCCACACTCATTCACTGACGCACCTGCGCAGAACTGTGGCGGATGCGGGAGGGTTCGGCTCAGCTGAGCCGCCGCGAGAGGTGCACCGTCACCTGGTCCCCGATGTCCTTACGCAGTTTCCGCCGCACGCCGGAGTTGAGTGAGAGCATGTGCCCACCGCGCCCGGTCACCATGAGTCCCACATTCTCGAGCGACACATCGTCGACCGACAGATCGACGCGCACTGCGCGCTTTGTGCCGAAGAAGTCTGCAGAGCCGGGCACCTCGACGCACGACCAGGTCTGTCCCTTCACCTCTACGCCGATCGGCGCGGTGAAGGTGTGGTCGAGAGCAACGGGTTCGAACGACATGGCGCCTCCTCGGCATCGGTGAGTGTCGAAGGTAAGACTGCGCGAAGCGGGCAGAATCGTCGCATGGGCCGGAATCTCGTGAACGAAGACGCCGCCCACACCCGTTCGCCCCTCTCGCAGGCACGGTTCGAGAGCGAACTCGGGCCTCTGCGTGCAGAGCTTCACGCCCACTGCTATCGCATGCTCGGCTCTGTGCATGACGCCGACGACGCCCTGCAGAATGGGCTGCTGCGCGCGTGGCGAGCCTACGGACACTTCGACGGGCGCAGTTCGATACGCACCTGGCTCTACACGATCGTCACCCGCACCTGCATCGATGAAGCGACCGCACGCGGGCGGCGAGCGCTGCCGATCGACCTCGGGCCCGCGTCCCCCGTCTCCATCGTCGATGCCGCACCGCACAGCGAGACCGCCTGGCTCACCCCGTACCCAGACCCCGCCGAGCACAGCGAGCGTGCAGCAGACATCGAACTGGCTTTCGTGGCAGTTCTGCAGCAGCTCAGCGGCAACGAGCGCGCAGCGTTCCTCCTCGCTGACGTCCTCGGCTTCTCCGCTCCGGACGTCGCCGAGATCCTCTCAACGTCCCCCGCATCCGTGCACTCCGCATTGGGCCGCGCCCGACGCTCCCTTGCCCGGGCCGACCGACCCCTGCCACCGACGAGGCCCGATCAGCTCGACCTCGCGCGCCGTTTCGCGCAGGCGCTGGCCTGCGCAGACCTCCCCGCTTTCGTGGCGCTGCTCACTCCGGATGTGACCTGGCAGATGCCGCCGCTCAAAGCGTGGTACGCCGGAGCGGATGCGGTGGCGGCCTTCGCACACGCCGTGCCCATGACCCTCTGTCCGAGTTGGCGGACGCAGGTGCTGACTGCCAACGGCCAGCCCGCCGTCGCTTTCTACCTCGGAGAGACCGACGGCGCTTCGCACAAGGCCTGGTCGCTCACGATCCTCACGGTCGAGCGGGGGCGCATCGCGGAGATCGCCTCATTCTTGGACCCGGGACTGTTCGCACGGTTCGGGCTGCCGCACGACATCGTCTGAGCCCGAGACCGGAGACCTGTCGAGCGCAGTCTCGTCACCTGTCCGGCGACCGGATGCGTGAACTCGGCTTGACTCGCCGCGAAGCCGCCTTCACCGCCGGCGGACACCGCGTGAAACGGAGACAGCCATGAGCAGCACCCCCGCCTTCGACCCGTCCGATTTCCTGATCGTTCCCGCCAAGACGTTCGAGCAGCTCGAGGTCGGCGACATCTTCCGCGCCCCCAGTCGCACCCTCACCGACGCCCACGCCTCGGCGTTCCAGGCGGTATCGGCCGACAACCACCCGATCCACTACAACGAGGAGTATGCGAGAGCGCACGGACACAGTGCCCCGGTGGTGCATGGCCTGCAGGTCCTGGCCTTCACCGCGCCCGGCGCGACGCTCTTCCCGCACTACATCGGCGACATCTTCATCGCGTTCACGAGTGTGAGCGCGCGCTTCCTGGGAGAGGTCCACGCGGGCGACACGCTCTATCCGAAGCTGGAGATCACGGATCTGTCCGAGGTCGACGGCGCGGGTCAGGTCACGACGCGAGCCACCATCCACAACCAGCGCGGCGAGCTCGTGCTCGACGGAGCGCACACGTACCTGCTCACCCTCACCCCGACGGCCGGTTCATGAGCCTGCGCCGCGCGGAGATCATCGGCGCGTGGTCGCTCGTCAGCGTCGTCTCCGTCTACGAGGACGGACAGCGCGTCGACGAGCTGGGGCCGAGGCCCGCGGGCTACCTTTGCTACACCCCCGAGGGCTTCGTGTCGGCGACCCTCGGCGACAGCACCCGGCCCACCTCGCGCGCCGGCGACCCGCACAGCGCGACCGCGGACGAGTACGCGGCGATGACCAGGAAGTTCATCGCCTACGCGGGCCACTACAGCCTCGATGAAGCCACGAGCACCGTCGTGCATCGAATGGAGGTCTCGCTGTTCACGAACTGGACCGGGCAGGGGCAGGAACGTCACCTCGCCGTGGACGGAGACACGTTGACGATCACTGCGTCACCCCGCGTGGCCGCCGACGGTCGTTCGTTCCACAGCGAGCTGGTGTGGCGGCGGGATGGCGGCGCCACGAGCCCCGAGGGTGTTCCGGCTGCGACGAAGCTCACCGGCGGCGGGTGAGGAGAGCGTGCACGGGCCGTTCGATGCCCCGTGCAGAACAACAGCACGAAGCCGATGCCGGTCGCAGACGCCGCGCCGAAAGGCGTGTTTGCCAGCAGCGATGCCGCGACATATCCCCCCAACGTCGCCGACAGCGGGAGGACGAGGCCGCGCAGGCGCCAGCCGTGGTCGCGCATGAGACATGCCGCGGCGATTCCCGCGATGAACTCGGCCAGGCGCACGGGCGGGAAACTGTACGGCGAGATCGTGGGCACCGCCATAGCGATCACCGACGCGATCCAGGTCGCGGCGAGCGTTCGGCATCCGCTTTACGCTGCGTTTAGGTCGGCTGTGTTCGACTTGCCGAGGAGGTGACCGCCGGTGCGCGTACTAACCGTCGAGGACCATCACGAGCGCCCTGTTGGAGCTCGCGTCCGCAGAGGCTCATCTGAGCATGACGGAGGTCGATCTGCGCGAGCTCGTCGCCGGACAGATCAGCGAGCTCGAACCCGATATCCGCGAGCGTCGCCTCAAGGTGAGACTCCGCCTCGACCCGGTACTGGTCACGGGGAACCCGCAGCTGCTGCGGCAGCTGCTGTCGAACCTGCTCCGCAACGCGGTCCTTCACAACCGCGACGGGGGGACGGTGGCCGTCTCGCTCACCGCGGCCGGGAACCCCGTGCTCGCCATCGAGAACGACGGCGAGCACATCCCGCCGGAACAGCTGCAGACACTCGCCGAACCGTTTACCCGGCTCCACGCGCGGACCGCGGCGAACGGCCATGGGCTGGGCTTGTCGATCGCGCAGCGGATCGCCGAGCTGCACACGATCGACCTCTCGCTGAGCTCTCGACCGTCGGGCGGGATTCTGCTCACGCTTCGGTTCCCGGGCGACTCGACGTCGACCGCACTGTGAGGCGAGCAAGCCGTCGCGCGACCGCATGGGCAGCGGGCATCTGCGCCGCCGCAGCCGTCGCGACGACCGCGATGGTCGCCGGCATCCCCGCTCCGAGGGCGGACTCGGCGACCGTGGTGATCGGCGCGTCGATCTCCCAGGGCTATCACGCCACCGGCGGGCACGATTGGCCGAGCCTCGTCGAACGAGCCGGCGACGCCGCAGCCCACGACTGCCAGCTGATCAACCGGAGCATCAGCGCCACGCGCGTGCTCGAGTCCTCTCCGAATCTGCCGAGCAGCCTTTGAACGCGGCGCTTCGCTCGGGTCGGATCGCGGATGTCGATGTCATCGACTTCGACGGAGTTCTCGCCGACCCGGCGGATCCCAGCCGCATCCTTCCGGCCTTCGATTCGGGCGATCATCTGCACCCGAACGATGCGGGCCAGTTCGCCTGGCGGATCTCGTCGGCGGCGCAGCATCCTTGTGCTGATCCGCGTGCGGGCCCGCTCGGATCTGAGCAGAGTCTGCACGCGATGCGGGTTCAGTCCGCCGGTACGAGATCGAAGCGCTGCGACGACCCGTGGAGCGTCGGCACCGGCGGCTCGTGCGGCGCCGGCTCCGGCACGACGTAGAGACCCGTGGGTCCGTTCGCTGTATAGGCGAGGGCTTCGAGCCATGCCCGGTTCAGGGCGGGCTCGCGCGTGCCGAAGAACTTGAACTGCAGATTGGCGTTCGGATGCAGCCAGACGGATGTCCGCCCGCTACCGAGACTCACGTCGTCCTTCCAGGTGAGCGCGAACGATTCGTTGCGGCGCAGCTTGGTGAAGATCACCTGCTGGAGATGAGCGAGGGTGCGGTCTTCGAACTCCGCCTTCGTGTACTGGTCGTAGATCAGCTTTCCCATGATGGACTCCGGCCTGCCCACGCGGAGTGAGCGACGATCAGCCGTTTGACGATGGTCCAGACCTGAGAAATCGACACGCTCCGAGCGGGCGGTTGACCAGCCACGATCCTCCGGGCGCTGTCGATGCACAACCCCCTTGCGCGAAACGGGTTACGTCAGGAGCGAAACGGCTCCGCCACCTCCCAGTCGGACCCCACGGCGATCAGGACATCGGCCATCGCATCCGCCCAGTTCTCCGCGTCGACCTCGACGCCGTGTCCGTAGCGCTCGCCGTCGATCGGCTCGATCAGTTGCACGGGGACGACGAAACGCATCCACCGTTTCTACGCGGGGGCGCCGTGGCTCTCGCAGCACCTTGACGCTGAGAGAGAGAGCGCGTATGTCAACCGGGAAGCACCCCGCGCGTCCTGCGCATCACCAGGGCGACCAGGACCGCATCCACGACAAGCCACGCCGCCCACGAAAGCGCCATGTATGACCAGTAGCCCGCCGCGCTCGTCTCTGACAACGGTGCCATGAAGTTGTACTGCACCATCTGGAAGAGGTTGTTGAAGAGCGCGTGCGCGAACACGGCGGGCCATACGCTCCCCGAGAGATAACGCAGCGCACTCACCAGAACGGCGGCGAGGAGCAGATCGACCGTCTTCGATACGACGTCCCGCCCGTCGAGCTCGCCGGCGTAGGCATACGCGAGTGTGAGCGGAAGATGCCAGAGCGCCCACAGAGCCGCGATCAGAGCCGTGGTGACGGCGAAGCCCTTGGGGGCGAGCAAGGTGGTGAGGTATCCGCGCCAGGCCAGCTCCTCACCGGCAACGGGGATCATGAAGACCAGCGAGACGGGCAGCGTCAACAGGATGGCGAGAGCGGCACCATCCGCCCACCGCAGCTCGATGAAGCCCGCGGCGCCGGCGACCAGAACCGGCACGACGCCGACCGCGACCAGCGCAGCGAGCGCGAGCAGGGATGTGCGAGCGATGGCGCGTCCTCTCCCGCGTAGACCCACCGCCGTGGCGGATGCCAGGGTCCACGAGGCTCCGGCCGGAGCGGTCGCCGACCGACGGCGTCTGCGGTAGATGCCGTGCAGGAGCAGGACCGCCGCGAAGGGTACCCACTGCAACAGCGGTGTTGACCAGGTGAGGTACGCCGGGTCTGCGCCGGCGAACACGGGCAGCGTCGCAGCCACCACCGCGCCCATCACGAGGGCGGCGAAAGCGACGACGAAAGGGGCGGTCGGCGGGCGGCGGGCGCCGGCGGATGCGGGAGGTCGAGGGGTCACGCGTCGACGCTAGGAGAGGCACGCTCGCGCCGGACAGCGGGGAACCCGCAGCAACCGGCGCGGAAATCCCGAAAGATCCGAGACCCGGGCCGCACGGCGCGGTAACATCCGGGCACCGCCTCCGGCGGATTCTTCCGGTCCCTGCTTCGAAGGCGGAACATCCCGATGGATCAACCGACGGTCGTGCTGCTCCACGGCTGGCCGGGCCTCCCCTCGGACTACGACGATGTCGTCACGCGACTGCCGCACGCGCGTTGCGTCGTTCCGGCGCTCGCAGGCTTCGGGGCGGCTTTCGACGGCCCTCTTCTGCTCGGCGAAGCCTCGGCCGATAGACATGGGGCGCGCCTGCTGTCGACCATCCCGACATCCTCTCCGCTTGTCGTCGTGGGGTACGACATCGGCAGCCGCATCGCGCAGGCGATGCTCCGCATCGCTCCCGATCGGTTCGCTGGGGCCGTGCTGACTCCCGGCTATCCCGGGATCGGCGCACGCGCGGGTGCGCCCGAGCTCGCGGATCGGTTCTGGTACCAGCACTTCCATCGTTCCGGGCTGGCTTCCCGCCTGATCGACGGCAGCTCGGATGCGGTGCGCACCTATCTCGAGGGCATTGTCGAATCGTGGGCGCCGGGCGCGGACCTCGTCCACGGGGAGAGGTTCGACCGCGTCGTACGGGCCTACTCGCGCCCGGGCGCCTTCGAGGCGAGTCTCGCCTGGTACCGGGACAATGTGGGGTACACGGGCACAGGCGTCATCCACACGGCGACGACGATGCTGTGGCCGGAGCGTGATCCGCTCTTTCCCCCGCGGTGGGCGGATGAACTGTCCAGCTGGTTCACCGACGTCGCACTGCGCCCCGTGGACACCGGCCACTTCGTACCCCTCGAGGACCCGGTATCCGTCGCCGAGGCCGTCTCACGCCATCTCGACCACTGACAAGAGCGCCGCGAACTTCTGCGCCAGGCGAGAACGACCCTACGTCGTCGTTTCGGTCTTCATCCAGAACGGCGAGTAGTGGTAGCCGTCCGGGTCGTCGAACTGTCGTTGGTACATGAACGGGTAATCGTCGACGTCGCCGATCCGACCTCCCGCGGCGCGAGCCCGTTCGACGAGGTCGTCCACCGCCTCGCGGCTGTCGAGGTCGAACGACACCGTGATCTTCGAGGGGGTCTCGGGGCCTCCGATGAGATCCTCGGTTCCGCCGACGCTGGCGTACATCTCCCGGCTGCCGAGCATGACGTACTGGTCGGGCGCGATGGCGAAGCACGACACGTCGTCGTTCGACATCTCCGCGTTCCGGCTCCACCCGAGGGCTGTGTAGAACGCGGTCGCACGCTGGACGTCGGCAACCGGGCAGGTCAGGAAGAGGCTCATGAAGGACACCGTGGCAACATCGGCGTGAGCGCGTCAAGAGTCAGTCCGCGGCGGAGCTCACTCGACTCGGAACGGACCGCCGGCGCTGAAGGCGTAGTCCGCGAATCGCGCCCCCATCCGTTCGTATGCCGCGGCGTTCGGATGCAGCCCGTCATCCAGGTCACCGATCTCGCTCTCCGGGAGGAGCGTGCGGCCGTCGAGCGCGAAGAGCTGCGGATCATCGGAGCGCGCATTCAGGACGCGACTCCAGATGTCACGAACCACCTCGAGGCTCATCGCTCCGCGCTCCAGCTCACGCGGATCTCCCGCACTGATGGCCTGCCCGGTCGTCGCATCGAGAACCGTCGGCCCTGGAGCAGCTTCCAACGACGGGCACGGAATGGGACCGATGACCACGAGCGGCGTCGTGGGATGCCCTTCGCGGATGGTGTCGAGCACCCCGTGCAGCACCGTCTCGAACATCCGACGTCGCATGAGATCGCCGTTGACCACATTGATGCCGATCTCGACGCTGATGACGTCTGCCGCCAGGTCGCGAATGGTGCGCGCGACGAACGGATCACCGACGGCGTTGCCGCTGAAGCCGAGGCTGCGCACACTGGCACCGCCCGCACGCGCCGCCACAGCCGGCCAGGTGCGAGTCGGCGCGGATGCCTCACCGCACTGGCTGATCGACGAGCCATGGTGGACCCAGATCGGCCGGGCATCGCGCGGTGGTGCGAAGGGAGCGTCTGCGCGCAGCCCCACGAGCTCGACCGCGGCCGTGTGCGGCAGCCAGAGCTCGACCGCGTGGTCCTCGATGCGACAGACCGGCAGCGCGAACCGCACGGTCACGACCGATCCCTGCTGTGTGCAGGTTCCGTCCGCGGCGATGAGCTCGTGGCGCTCGGCCGGGACCTCCGCCGCCTCGCACCGTTCCCCGTCGACGACCAGTTCGACGAGCGCGGGAGGCGCCCAGACCCCGCCCGTGTCGATGCCCACCACCATCAGATCGAGCTCCACCACCGCGGCGCGGGTGGTGAGAGCCACTCGCACGCCCGAGGTCATCCCCACGACGAAATCGAAGCCGGGATCGGGAATCTGACGACGCGTCCACGCGGGCAGCCGCCGCGGCCGCACGCCGTAGCGGCCGGATACGAAGTCGAAGGCACCGACGACCTCCACCGATTCCGAGGGGAAGACGGTGGCGTGGGCGAGCACGCTCACCGCCCTCACCTCTGCGATGCACCGCGCACCGGAGGCGCGGTGACCGTGCGAAGAAGAGTCTCCACGAGGGCGAGACGGCCATCCTCACCGCCGCGCGTGGTGGCACCGGGCGCATACGCAGGGGATACGGGCGCGTCGTCACCCTCATCGCCGTCGAGCGCCGCGATGAGATACGCGGCCGCGCGTTCCCCGACGCTCGTGAGACGCGGATCGATCGAGGCGAGATACGGGTCAGCATCCTCGCCGTATCCAGCGATGTTGTCGTATCCGACGATGGCGACATCCTCCGGCACGCGAACGCCGGCGGCCTCCAGACCGGCGGCGAGACCGATCGCGATCGCATCGCTGCCGGCGAAGACGGCGTCGGTCATCGGCGCGTCGGCGAGCAGGATCTCGGCGGCGCGGTGGCCCCAGTCCCGACTGAACGCGCCGTACAGGATCGCCGCGGGCTCCGAGCCTGCCTCCTCCAACGCGGCGGAGAAGCCTGCCGCGCGTTCACGAACCGAGGGCAGGTCCGCCGCGGCGGTGACGTGGGCGATGGCCGTGCGTCCCTGCTCCAGGAGCATGCGCGCCGCGAGCGCACCCCCCGCCCGCTCGTCCGGATGGATGCCCACCGCGTGACCCGAATCGTGCGGTCCGAACGCGTGCACGACGGGAACCGATGCGGTCGCAGCGATGTCGGCGATCGCGACGTCGGGCCCCTCACCGATCACGATGATCCCGTCGACCTGACGGTCGAGCATGTGCCGAACGTGATCATGGCGCAGCGCTTCGTCATGGCGCGCGTCGTAGAGGATGCTGGCGAGATCGTGCGCGCTCAGCTCCCTGTTGATGCCGATCAACACGGGCATGCAGAATGCGCCCGCGGCGTTCTCGGCCAGCACGCCGATCGTGCGACTGCGGCCGAGGGCGACGCTTCGAGCGAGCGCGTTCGGCCGGTAGTCCAGGCTCTGCGCGGCATCGAGCACACGCTGGCGGGTGGCCTCCGCCACCCGCCCCGTCCCATTCATCACCTGCGAGGCGGTGGGCACGGAGACTCCCGCGACTCGGGCGACATCGGCTAAGCGCGCGGATCTCTGCGGCATGTGCACATCCTCTCGCGGTCACAGAACGCGTGGATCCACATCCTATGCCAAAGCGGTTCGGCAGTAGACTCGGCGCGTGATCGAAGATGCGAAGACGCACGCGAGCCCCTCGGATGAGCAGGCGCCCCGCGGCTACGTCCATCCGGCATACGCGGCCGTCGCGGAGGCATTCGCCCAGGTGCTCAGAATGGATGCGGCCGGCGCCGCCCTCTCGATCGTCGTCGAGGGCGAGACCGTCGTGGATCTCTGGGGCGGTACCGATCCGCTCTCGGGCGCGCGCTGGGAGCGCGAGAGCACGACACTCGCCTTCTCGGCTGCCAAGGGGATGGTGGCGCTCCTCGCCGCGCAACAGGTGCAGGCGGGTGCTCTCGATCCCGCGTCCCCCGTCGCCGCGTACTGGCCGGAGTTCGCTGCAGCCGGCAAAGCAGACATCACGGTCGCAGACGTCCTCACCCACGCCGCGGGAATGCCCACGCTCCCCATCGAGGGGCCGGACGATCTGCTCGATCCTGCCGCTCTCGCTTCCCGGCTCGCCGCCGCCACGCCGGATTACGCGCCGCGCAGTGCGCGCGTCTATCACGTGCTCAGCTACGGCTTCCTCGCCGGCGAGATCCTGCGGCGCGTCACCGGCAAGGATGCGGGTGCCCTGCTGCGCGAACGCATAGCCGACCCGCTCGGGGGCGCGCTCTGGATGGGGCTCCCTCCCGAGGAGGACGACCGCTACCTCCCCGTTCTCATGGACGAGATCGTCCCACCGCCGCCTCCCGGCGGCACACCCGAGGCGTCGGACGCCGCGTGTCGGGCCGCCCACCTCAGCACCCTGCAGATCGTTCCCCTGTTCGAGCGCTCGGACGGGGTGCAGGGAACGGAGCGGGTGAACGGACGAGGGTTCCGGCGCGCCGTCATTCCCGGCGGCGGCCTCATCGCCGACGCTCGCTCGCTCGCTCGCGCCTACGGCGCCTGCGTCGCTCCGGTGGACGGCGTGCGGCTGCTCGACGACGCGACGGCGGCGCTGGCATCCCGCGACTGGTTGGGCGGCATCCGCGAGCCGCAGTGCCTTCCGGGGGCTGCCACCACCCACCGGTGGGGACTGGGGTTCGAGATCTCTCATGCGCTCTGCCCGATGCTCGGCGAAGGGTCTTTCGGGCACGCAGGGATGGGCGGACGCCTCGCCTTCGCGCACGCACCCTCGCGGACCGGTTTCGCGTTCATCGGTCAGCGCATGGTGTTCCCGGAGCCGGGGCAGGATCCCCGATGGAAGCTCCTGCTCGCGGCACTCGAGAGCGCGTAAGCGCCGTCACACCTCGTCGACGAGCATCTGCATTAGCCAGAGGTGGGCGGGGCCGGACCGCCACACGATACGTACCCGATCGCATGCGGCGGGGAGGTCGAGCTCGAACGGACGCACCTGACGCGCCCACGGCCACTGCTCATCGGAGAATGCGCCGAGGACGACGCCCGGCGCCGTCTCGACGGTGAAGGAGTATTGCCCCGCCTCATCGAGCCCGAGCACGAGAAGGGCCCGCTGATCGGCGCGCGGGCCATCGTCGAGCGAAACGTCGAGCCTCACGCCCGCCTCGACACGCCACCGGCCAGGCGTCAGCCGCGCGAAGCGTCGCGTGAAGGAACGGCTGATCGAGACCGTGTCCACCGCATCGCGCATCATGGTCTGGGTCACCCCGTCCGGCGCGAAGTGCGGCAGGGCGGGAAGGGGTTCACTCCATGCCACCGGCTGCGAGCCGAGCTCGATGTCCCACCGTCCGCCCGCGTGGAGGTCGGCGATGCCGACGGTCGGGGAGGTCCAGGGCCGGCCGTCGCGCCGCACGGCGCGGATGTAGCGATCGGCGTCGTCGCGACGGTGCGTGACGATCTCCGTGGGCGCCGCACCGATCGGTCGCAGCTTCGTGCGAGCGCGACGCGGTGCCGTCCAGAGCATGCTGCCCGATCCCGCGGGAAACGGGGCGAGGCCGATGACCGCGAGAAGGTGCCATGCCGACATCTCGCCGTTGTCCTCATCGCCCGGATATCCCTGACCGATGCGAGATCCGCGAAACAGCCTGTCCACCGCGTCGGTCACGATGTCGTTCGTCCGCCACGGCCGGTCGGAATGCGCGTACAGCCACGGCACGTGGTGTGCCGGCTGATTGGACAGCGCCCACATCCCACGACGGATGTCGCGCGCCTCCGGCATCTCGTGGATGACGCGGCCGTAGCTTCCCGCGAACGCGGCTCGGGCCGTCTCCGGCGTCTCGAACAGCGCGTCCAGCGCCTCGCCGAGGCCCTCTCGTCCACCGAGCAGTCGCGCGAGGCCTGCGCCATCATGCGGAACGCCGAAGCGCGAGCCCCACGCGTTCGTCTCGGTGTGCCCTCCGCCCCACACCCGCGGGTCGAAGGGCTCGTCCGCCCAGCTCCCGTCTGCGCGGCGGGGACGGAAGAACCCCGTCGATGAATCCCAGAGACTCCGGTACGCGTGGGCTCGATGCGCCAGGAAGCGCGCCTCTGCGTGAGCCCTGCGCGAGGCGGCTCCGGTGGTGGAGCGTGCACGGGCGCGCGCGAGCACCGCTGCGGCGGCGTCGCTGACGCAGCCTTCGAGCGTCCATGACACCGACTCGTGCACCTCGGCAGGCACCCAGCCGCGCACGAGCGCCGCATCCTGACCCTTGCGCCCGAACCGCGCGTCGTCGGATACCGTCGTCGCGTTGCGCAGCCCGGCGATGTAGGCCTGCTCCTGATCGAACCCGCCGATCCCGGCAAGGAGGAGGTCAGCACTGACGACGTCCAGGCTCGTCCCCACCATCGCGTCGAGCGGCGTGCCCGCGGTCCATCGCGGCGACCAGCCGGCGTCGCGGACGTGTTCGAGCATCGCGTCGAGGAGAGCGCCGGCACGAGCGGGAGCGAGCAACGCGAACGCCGGCCAACAGGTGCGGTACGTGTCCCAGAACCCGTGGTCGGTCATCATCCGTCCCGCTCGGACGACCCGCCCCGTGTGTTGAGCGGTGTCGGGCCCGTCCCGCTCGGTCGGGCTCGGGTACGCCGACCCCTCGGGGGTGTCCTCGTCGTGGCGGGTCGGGAACAGGAAGAGCCGCGCGAGATCGGAGGCGACGAGCGCGGGCAGTTCGCCGGCGCCACTCACCTCCACGACGGAGAGCATCTCGTCCCAGAGCTCTCGCGCGCGTCGAGCGATGTCCTCGATGGGCACGCCTGCCACATCCTCGGCCGCGATCCTCGCCTGTCGGGCCGAGATCTGTGAAGCAGCCAGCTCGATCCGCACCCGAGGTGCGGTCGTGCACAGCACGGCATCGGCCCCGCGCCCATCCGTCTCCACCCGTACGCCGGTGAGGCGCAGGTGGTGATAGCTGCGCACGGGGTCGGGCTCGTGGGGGCTCGGAATCACGGATGTGGCCGCGACCGTCACTGCGGTCGCATCCTCCAGCGGCAGCACATCGTCGAGGGCGCTTCCGGGCGCGGTGAGCGCGATCAGACCGGGACGGGGCATGTCGATCTCGATGACGGCCGCAGCACCCGTCGCCGCCGCATCGATGCGGATACCCGAGAGCGTGCGCAGCCGGTAACGGTGGGGGCGCGCCTCCTCGTCGTCGTGCGAGAAAGGCTCGGCGGCAACCCCGGTCCGATCGTCGGGCTCGAGGCCGATGCGGATGGCCAGCGCGCCGCGCTCACCGATCCAGATGCTCGGCGAACGGGAGACGAGCATTCCCGCCAGCGCGGGGTCGGGCCCGGGTCCGTGCGCATTCCAGGTGTACGTCCAGTGCCCGTTGGAGAGGTCCGTCGCCGGCGCGATGCGGAAGCCGCCGTGCGGGACGCCGGCGAAGGGCTGCGTGTTGCCTCGGGAGCGCTCAGGAGATGAGTGGCTCCCCCGCGTGGTCGACACGCGATCGGACGGCGATACGGTCGCCCCCGGCACCGAAGACGCTCGTGAGTGCTCGATGCGCACGCCGTCGACCCACCCGCGCAGTGCCGCACCCGTCTCACGGCGCGGCATCGGCGGATCCACGACGAGTTCGGCGCGCAGGATGCGCGTTCCCGCCAGGGCGGAGAGCGGCACCCTGCGCTCGTTCCATTGATCGGGGAAGTCGACATCGACGCGCGAATCCGCCGCCGTACGCGTGCCGTCGGTCTCCACGCCGACGACGTCCAGAAGGCGTCGGCCGTCGTCCGTGACGAGATCGATCGCCACGGCGCCGGCGCGGAATCCGTCTCGCACGTCGACCGCCGCCTCGTCGAAGGCCGGCATCACCGCCCAGACCAGTTCGTCGCCCTCGGCGACGACCGGTTCGTGCGCCCAGCCCGGAAGCGTCGAACGAGCCGCGCCGACGGCCGGGGCACGGAAGCCGAAGCAGGCCCCTCCGGAGATCCCCGCGCCCGCTGCCGCGGCCGGCGGAGAGGCCGGGCCCTCGTCGGGGAACAACTCCAACGTCGTCATCTCCGGGCGGCCTGCTTCTCCGCCTCGAGCTGTGCCAGCCCACGGTAATCGTCGTCGCGCACCGCGGCTGCACGCGCCGTGCGCAGCGCACCACGGATGGCCTCCGTCGTGAACGACTCCGGCGCAGCGGTACGGATGCCCCACGTCACGGCTTCTCCGGGCAGGAGCGTCTCCAGATTGCGGTCGGCGTGGGCGTCGGGATCGATCATGTCGACGAGTATGGTCGCGTCACGCAGGAGAGAACGCGCCGTCACGCGCACGGCCACCCCGTCGTGGACTTCGGCCACGCTCATGTCGTACGCCGGCTCCGCATCCGGGAAGTCGCGATCGGTCGTTCCCAGCAGCACGGTACGCAACCGGGGCGCATCGGCGCCCTGCCCGGCGATCTCGGTCGCGACGAGCAGTTCGCCGCCGGCCAGCGCGTCGCCGAGGTCGGCGAGCGCAACGGGAACCGCGGCGTGGGCGGGAGCGCTGACGCGGATCACGCGCTGGGCGCTCTGCCGCGAAGGCGTCCACCGCTGCACGTCGACGTCGACCTCCCAGGGCATGTCCGTGCTGTTGCACGCGAACAGCGTCGGACCGGATTCTTCATGTCGCAGAACCAGGATGCGGGGGCGGTAGGCCTCTCGCACCGCATATGCGACGGGCTTGTAGCGGTCGGCGACATCGATCATCGACCACGAGAGGGCCGGCCAGCAGTCGTTGAGCTGCCAGACGATCGTGCCCCGACAGTGCGGTTCGAGGCTGCGGAATCTCTCGACGCCGTAGCGCACGGCTCGCGCCTGGTCGAGCTGCGCCAGCCAGTACCACTCGTCGAAGTCGGCAGGCACCCCGAAGTGCGCGTGCAGCACGTCGTTGATGCGCTCGGTGCCGCCCTCGGCTTTCTGTCGCTGCACGGACCCGGCGGAGAAGGGCGCGGGAAGGGCGTCGTGCACCACCGCGTCGAAGGTGGCGCGCGCGGGCGGCCCCTGGAAACCGAACTCGGAGACGAAACGCGGACGCACCTCGTCGTAGGCGCGGTAGTCGTCGGGGATCCACCAGTGCACGACCCCGCGGCTCGGGTCGTTCGGGTCGTCCCATCGGCCGCCGGAGGACGGGCTTCCGATGAGGTAGGTGCGCGCAGGGTCGAGCTCGGCGACCAGGCGAGGAAGCAGATCGGTGTAGAAGCCCTCACCCCAGGTCGCGCCCGTGAGCACGTGCTCCCAGTCGTGCAGGAACCAGAACCAGAGGTTCTCATTGTTGCCGTTCCACACCGCAAGACTCGGATGCGGCATGAGCCGGGTGATGTTCTCGCGAGCCTCGGCCTCCACTTCGTCGGCGAAGGGCGCCTCCTCGGGGTAGGCAGCGCACGCGAACAGGAAGTCCTGCCAGACGAGGATCCCCGCTTCATCACAGGCCTCGTAGAACGCGTCCGACTCGAAGACTCCGCCGCCCCACACGCGCAGCAGGTTCCCCCCGAGGTCGAGAGTCTGTCTGATGCGGCGGTGGAGGTCGTCCGGCGTCACCCTCGCCACGGAGGTGTCGTCGGGGATCCAGTTGAAGCCGCGCACGAACATCGGGACGCCGTTGACCGTGAGACCGAAGCTGCGCCCGGCCTCGTCGTCGATCTGCTCCACGACGAGGTCGCGGAAGCCGATCCGCTGGCTCCACGCATCCAGTGCCGTGCCGTGGGTGTCCACGAGGGTGATCTGGAGGTCGTGCAGTGCCTGTGCTCCCATGCCGACCGGCCACCACCGCTCGGGTCGCCTGACGATGAGTTCCCCGCGCAGGCGGTGGGTGCGCGGCGGTGCAGGAATCCAGGTGCGAGCGCTGCCGACCTCGACGAGCAGCCCCAGGTCCGCATCGGCGCCGGTCTCCTCGGTGCGCTCCACCTCGATGTCGAGCGCGATGATCCCGTCGTCGCCCTGCATCGTCACGGTGGGCCGCACCGCACTCAACCGCGCTGTCGACCACGCCTGGACCTCTACATCCCGCCAGATGCCGGCTCCCGGCAGCGCGGGGCCCCAGTCCCAGCCGAATGCGCTCGCATTCTTGCGGATGAACGGGGAGAGCTCACTGAAGACCGCCCATCGCTCGCCGAGCCGGGCCCGTTCGGCCGCCGCGGCCTCGACGGGGGAGCGTAGACCCACCCGCAGGTCCACCTCGCCGTGGGCGAGCTCGGGCACCGGGATGCGCCAGGTTCGATGCATGTTCGACAGGCGCGCGCGCGGCTCGGCGGCGATCGTCACGTCGGCGTGGGTGTCCACGCCGTAGAGCACGAGCTCGATGCGTTCGGCGTCCGTCTCGATGGCGGGCAGCGTCGTTTGGTACTCCCAGTCGGAGTGCCCGATCCAGGCGAGTCGCTGCTCGTTGTCGTCATCGAACGGATCGGGGATGGCGGCGGCCTCCTGCAGGGCCATGTGGACATCACCTGGCACCGGAGCATCGAAGCTCTGGGCGGCGATGGAGTCGGGGACCGGACCGGATGCGGCACGAAGCCGCCAGCGTCCGTCGGTCGGGATGCGGATGAGCACGGCGTCGTCCTCGTCTCTCGTCGTATCGCGATTTCCGGGTCGCATCTTGCGTCCGGCGATACTGTGGGGCTAATGTGCAAAAGCGCTTTGGCAACTGACCCGACCCAAAGTACAACACGCACCGAGTCATCGGCAATCAGACCTCAGAAAGAGGAGTTTCGATGAAGAAACCACTCCGCCCCCGCGCGTGGAAGAACGCGGCGGCACTCACCGCCCTGACCGCACTGGCCGTCGCCGGGCTGACCGCCTGCACCTCCAGCACTCCCGCCGCCACAGACGGCCCGGTCGAGATCGTGATCGGCAACCAGCCGGCCGCGACCGAGACCGCACGCCTGGCCCTGTTCGAATCGCTGGTCGAGACATACAAGTCGCAACACCCGAACTACGTCGTGACCACGACGGAGGACGGCTGGGACGCACAGACCTTCTCCGCCCGGCTCGCGGGCGGAGATCTGCCCACTGTCATGGGTGTGCCGTTCACCGAGATCCGCGGGCTGGTCGAGCGCGTTCAGGTCGCCGACCTGACCGACGCCGTGAACGCAATGGGCGTCACCGAAGCGCTCAACCCGCAGCTGATCGATCTCGTCTCCGCAGACGGCAAGATGTACGGCGTTCCGACCATGGCCTACGCGATGGGGCTCGTGTACAACCGGGCGCTTTTCGAGAAGGCCGGACTCGACCCGGATGCGCCCCCGGCCACCTGGGACGACGTTCGCGCAGCCGCGAAACAGATCACCGAGAAGACGGGGGTACCCGGATTCGCCCAGGTCACGACCGACAATCAGGGCGGCTGGGTGCTCGGCGCCGAGGCCGCCGCTCGCGGCGGGTCCCTGGTCAATGCGAGCGGCGATGAGATCACCTTTGACGACGCACCGACGACGGATGCCCTCCAGCTGCTGCACGACATGCGCTGGAAGGACAACAGCATGTCGCCCAACGGCTTGATGGCGGCGCTCGATCTGGCGCAGGCGTTCGCGGGAGGACAGGTGGGGATGTTCGTCCTCCAATCCGACGCGTACCGCCCGCTGACGGAACAGCTCGCCTTCCCCGCCGCCGATTTCGGTTTCGCGGCCATGCCCACCGTCGCCGAGGGCGACGCGCCGACCACGCTGTCCGGCGGCAACATCGATATCGTGCGCCCCGACGCATCCCCGGCGCAGATCAAGGCCGCAGTCGAGTGGATCCAGCTGGCCGAGCTGGGCAAGTACAGCAGCGAGGAGGCGGCGCGTGCCGACGCCGAGGCCCTCGCCTCGCAGGGGTCGGCGGTCGCGATCCCCGGCCTGCCTGTCGTCAAGGCGGACGCCTACGAGCAGTACCTGTCGTGGATCGCGGATCTGAACAACGTCCCCGTCGACAACTTCCGCCCCTACCTCGACAAGGTGGCCGAGCAGAAAGTGACCTCCGAGCCGGCCCTTCGAGGGCAGGACATCTACGCGACGCTCGACCCCGTCGTGCAGGCAGTGATCACCGATCAGAACGCGGACATCGACACGCTGGTGTCCGACGCGGCCCGCACCGCTCAGTCGCTGCTGTCCCGCTGAACCGTGAGTGGCGGCGGACCCGAACCGCCGCCACTCACCTCTTCCGGAGGAACCCATGTCCGTTCGTTCGAGACGTCGACGCGCGAGTCTGACCGCCCTTGCCGTCGCCGCTCCCACGCTGGTGATCTTCGCCGCGTTCTCGTGGTGGCCGATCATCCTCGGCGCCCTGATGAGCGTCCAGCGGCCCACCTTCGTCGGCCCCGTCGAATGGGTCGGCTGGGACAACTTCGCCTACATCCTCGCCGACCCGCAGCTGGGACAAGCGGTGATGAACACCCTCTGGTTCACGGCTCTGGCGATCGTGTTCGGATTCCCCCTCCCCCTCGCGCTCGCCGTCGTCATTTCGACGGTTCGTGCACGCCGCCGCGGCCTGTATGCGGCCCTCGCCTACTTCCCGGTCATCGTGCCTCCCGTCGTCGCGATCCTGCTCTGGCGGTTCGCCTACGATCCGGCTGCGAACGGATTGTTCAACAGCCTGCTGCGCCCGTTCGGGATCGGCCCCCTCGCGTGGCTCAATGATGCGGCCCTGGCGATGCCGTCGATCGTGGTCCAGGCGACGTGGGCGGCCGCCGGCACGAGCGTGCTCGTCTACCTCGCAGCCCTCACGGCGGTGCGGCCGGAGCTGTACGAAGCGGCGGCGCTGGATGGAGCTTCCGTCTGGGGACGCGTCTGGCACGTGACCCTGCCGCAGATGCGCACCATGATCCTCGTCATGCTGCTGCTGCAGCTGATCGGGGCGGCGCAGGTGTTCACCGAGCCGTTCCTGATGACCTCGGGAGGCCCGCAGAACGCGACCCTGACGGTTCTGCTGCTGATGTACCGGTACGCCTTCGGAGGCTCCGCGGACTACGGCGCAGCGACGGCGCTCGGGCTGCTGCTCGCGCTCACGCTCGCCCTGCTGTCCGCCGTGTACCTGCGCCTGACCCGGAGATGGCAATCATGAGCGTCGGACTGCTCACCCCCGCCGAGCACCGCCGACCGCGTGTCATCTGGACACTGCGGATCGTTCACGCGCTCGTGCTCGTCGGACTCGCCGTGGCAGGACTCGGTCCTCTGCTGTGGCTCGTGGCCGCATCGCTCGGCGAGACGGGCGACGTCCTGCGAGACCCGCTGGGCGTCTTCGGGCGGATGACCGAGTGGCAGCACTACGTCGACGCCTTCCAGGGCGTCGACACGGCGCGACTGCTGGGCAACACGCTCATCATGGCCGCAGGCACTGCGATCGTCTCCGTCGTGGTGTCGTTGAGCGCGGGATACGTGATCGCGATCATGCGACCACGATGGGCGCCGCTGCTGTCCGGCGGCATCCTGGCGACGATCTTCCTGCCCGCGATCGTCTCGTTCGTCCCGCTGTATCTGACCATCGTCGACCTGTTCGGAACGGGTGTCTCGCTGCAGAACACGTTCTGGGCGGTGTGGCTGCCCGCCGGCGCCAATGCCTTCGCGGTGCTGCTGGTGACCGGCTATCTCCGGAGCATCCCGCGCGAGCTCATCGAGGCCGCCGAGGTCGACGGCGCCGGGACCCTCCGCATCCTCGTCAGCGTCGTGCTCCCGCTCTCGCGACCGATCCTCGGCGTCGTCGCACTTCTGGCCGCGATCGGCGCATGGAAGGACTACCTGTGGCCGTCGCTGGTGCTCACGGACCCGAAGCTGCGGCCGATCTCGGTCGCGCTTCCGGTCCTCGAGCGCACAAACGACCTGACCACCTTCTTCGCGATCCTCGTCGTCTCGGCCATCGTGCCGATCGGCCTCTTCCTCGTCTTCCAACGACCGCTCCTGGCCAGCGCAGGCCTGTCGGCGGGCATGAAGGACTGAGCGGGCCCCGACACCTCCCCCTGAGCTCGCACGCAACGGCGCGTGCGTGGAAGAAAGGAATGTCCATGACCGAACGATCGATCCGCCGCCACGGCCGGTGGCGTGCGGCGGCGAGCGCGCTCGCCATCGCACTTCTGGGAGGCGGTGCGTTGCTCGTCGCGCCGCCCGCGAACGCGGCTGCGACGACGTACTACGTCGACAGCGCCAACGGGAACGACTCCGCGGCGGGGACCAGCCCGGCGACCGCCTGGAAGTCCTTCACCCCGGTGAACGGGCACACCTTCTCCGGCGGCGACAACATCCTCCTCTCACGCGGCGGCTCCTGGACCGGCCAGTTGTCTCCGCGGGGATCCGGAACGGCTGGCGCACCGATCACGATCTCCGCCTACGGTGCGGGTGCACTGCCCAAGATCAGTGGCGCGAGCGTCGCCACCGGCGGCGCCGTGCAGCTCCAGAACCAGAGCTGGTGGACGATCCAGAATCTGGACGTGTCGAACAACTCCGGCACCGACAACTTCGGCGACCCCACCGCGGGGACGCCGCGATCGGGCATCCTGGTGCGCAACACCGTGGGCAACACGCTGCAGCGCGGCATCGTGATCCGGGGCAACGTCGTGAGCGATGTCAACGGATGCTTCAACTGCGACGGCATCGATGCACACGACAACGGCGGCATCGTCGTGGACACGACCCAGCTCGGCGCGAGCTTCGACGGCGTGCTCATCGAGAACAACACCGTTCAGGATGTGGGACGCACCGGCATCGTCGTCTGGGACGCGAGCTACTTCACGACGAACATGACCGTCATCGTGCAGTCCGCTCTCACCTCGAACGTGCGCATCCGCGCGAACACGGTCATCGACACGGACAGCGACGGCATCCTCGCCTTCGGCACCGACGGCGCCGTGCTGGAGCACAATGTCGTGCGCGGCGCCGGGCAACGAACGATCGTGCCCACGGATGACAACAAGGACACCGTGATGCCCTCCTCAGCCGGGCTCTGGCCCACCCGCGGGATGAACACCCTCGTGCAGTTCAACGAGGTCTCGGGAACACAGACGCACACGACCGACGGTCAGGGCTTCGACGTCGACATGGGCAGCATCAACACCCGCGTGCAGTACAACTACTCTCACGACAACGAGGGCGGGTTCATCCTGCTCATGGGCGGGTTCTCCAGCGACGTCGTCGTGCGCGACAACCTGTCGGTGAACGACGGCTGGGGCGGCGAGAAGGGGATCTTCACCTTCTCGTGGGGAGTGCCCGCGCCCGTGAAGATCTACAACAACACCGTCTACATTCCGGCGGGCTCCCCCGCCAAGCCCATCTACTGCGACGGCGACGCCGGGGCGTGCGCATCCACGACACCGGGGCAGTGGTCGTTCACGAACAACATCATCGACAACCACGGCACAGGCGAGTACACCTACCCGGGCCTCGGCACGAACGCCTCGTTCGCATCGAACGTCTTCTCCGGCAACCATCCGGTGAGCGAGCCGGCCGATGCGACGAAAATCACCGCCGACCCGCAGTTCGTCGCCGCCGGCACCTCGGGTGACGGGTTCGCCGTCGCCGACGCCTACAAGCTGACCGCGTCGTCCCCGGCGATCGCGAGCGGCCAGGTGATGACCTCCAACGGCCTGCGCGACTTCTTCGGCAACGCCGTGTCGCCCACGGCCGCTCCGTCGCGAGGGTTCCACGAGGCGGCGCCGCCGGCGATCGCTCCTGCGCTGTTCGACCCGGCCGATGACTGGAGCATCAGCACGGCGCGGTCCGCGAACGTGGTGCTGGACACCACGGGGCCGGCATCGAACATGGCCGGTGACACGTCGCGGATCAAGCGCACCAACAATCAGGCCGGCTGGGTGCGATGGGACGCCACGCCGGGCAAGACGGTGACCCTCTCGGGCTACTTCTTCAATCAGCAGCCGAGCTCCCTCACAGTCGTCGCGCTCGACGCTTCCGGAGGCGAGACGCCGGTCGCGACCACGGCGACGGCCGCCGTGGCGACGACGAACGGATGGACGAAGCGCACCCTGACCAGCGGGGCGCTGCCGGCAGGCACACGCGCGGTCGAGGTGCGCTTCGGTCCTGTGTCGGCCTGGGGCGTGCAGATCGGTGACATCACGATCGGGTGACCCGGCCGCTGCGGGTCGGTGGCCGCCGGACGATGGCCGCCGACTCGCAGCGCTTCCCCGCACACACCGATCCGAGGACGAGAGGAGAGCGGATGCTCGAAGGAGCATGGATGCTGCGTGCACCGGAAGGGTTCGAGGGTGCACCCGCTTTCGTGAGGGAGGTCGTGGTGCCCGCGGACCTCGTATCCGCCACACTCGAGATCGCCGTCCAGGGACTCGTCGAGGCGCGGGTGGACGGGCGGCCCGTGACCGAGGACGTCCTCGTGCCGGGCTGGAGCGCGTACCAGCACCGGATGCGGGTGGTCTCCTACGACGTCACCGGGCACCTCATCCAGGCCGCGCGGCACCGCATCGAGCTGAGCGTCGGCAACGGATGGTTCTGCGGCCGGCTGGGATGGATGGGCCAGCGTGCGCGCTACGGCGAGCGTCCGGGCGCGGCGGCCGTGCTCACGCTGCGGTTCGCGGACGCATCCGGTCTGCGCATCGCGACCGACGAGCGATGGGATGCGATGCGCACGGCCACGGTGGCGGACGATCTCTACGACGGCCAGACGATCGACCTGTCGCGCGAGCTCGACGAACGCCATCCGGTGCAGACGGAGCCCCTGGACCGATCGGTCCTCGTGCCGTTCCAGGGCCCGCCGATCAGGCGGAACGAGCGCAGAGCACCGGTCGAATCGTGGCGGGATGCCGACGGCGGGAGCGTCTTCGACTTCGGCCAGAACCTCGTCGGTTGGGTGAGAGTGCGTGCCCGCGGCCCGCGCGGACACCGACTCGTCATCCAGCATGCCGAGGTGCTCGATCCCGACGGTCGGCTGGCGCTTCGCCCCTTGCGCAGCGCGAGGGCGGAGGACGTGATCGTCCTGTCGGGCGGCGCCGACGATGTTGAACCCGTGTTCACCTTCCATGGCTTCCGTTACGCGCGGATCCAGGGCTGGGACGAGGTGGAGGGTGACGTCGAAGCCGTCATCGTCGGCAGCGCGCTGGGGCGCACGGGACGCTTCTCCTGCTCCGATCCTGCGCTGGACCGCTTCCACCGGAACGTGGTCTGGAGCCTGCGCGGCAACACCGTCGGGATCCCCACCGACTGCCCGCAGCGCGACGAACGGCTCGGCTGGACGGGTGACATCGCGGTGTTCGCGCCGACCGCCTGCTTCCTCTTCGACATGGACGGCTTTCTGCGCGAATGGCTGACCGACCTCCGCGCGGAGCAGTCGGCGGCCGACGGACGCGTGCCATACGTCGTGCCCGATGCGCTGCCCGGCTGGAGCGTGCGATCCGGAGAGCAGCCGGAGTCGGTGGCGATCTGGAGCGATGCCGCGGTCTGGGTGCCGTGGGCGCTGTGGGAGGCGTACGGCGACGCGACGGTTCTGGCCGACAGCTGGGACAGCATGACCGCCCACGTCGAGCGGGTGCTGGGCAGGCTGTCACCGCGGGGCGTGTGGGAAGACGACTTCCAGTTCGGCGACTGGCTCGATCCGACCGCCCCGCCCGACGATCCGTTCCAAGCGATTGCGGATCCCGGCGCGATCGCGACGCTCGCACTCTTTCGCAGTCTCCGGCGGGTCGCCGCCGCAGCCGTGGTACTCGGACGCACGCGGGATGCGCGGAGGTGGACCGCACGCGCGGAGCGCCTGCGTCGAGACTTCCATCGCGCGTACGCCGATGAGGGTGGGCGACTTCATTCGGACGCGCCGGCGGTTTATGCCCTTGCCATCGTCTTCGCGGTGGTGGAGGGCGACCAGGCTCAGGCCGCGGGAGAGCGGCTCGCACACCTCGTGCGCGCGGCGGATCATCGGGTGATCGCCGGATTCGCGGGCGCACCGTACCTGTGCGACGCGCTGACCATGACGGGCCATCTCGACGACGCCCACGCGCTGCTGATGAACCGTTCGACGCCGGGCTGGCTCGCGCCCGTCCTCCTGGGTGCGACGACCGTCTGGGAGCGTTGGGACTCCCTCCTGCCCGACGGCACGGTCAATCCCGGCGAGATGACGAGCTTCAATCACTATGCGCTCGGGGCGGTGGCCGACTGGATCCACCGCGTCGTGGGCGGTCTGAGCTCGCTCGCACCGGGGTGGCGTCGCGTGCGTATCGACCCCCGCCCGCCCGCCGGCATGTCGTGGGCCCGGACCTCGATCGAGACGGCTGCAGGCACCATCCGGGTCTCGTGGCACCGGGAGCAGGGAAGCGATGACCTGCAGGTGGAGTACTCCGCTCCTGACGGCGTCGACGTGGAGCTCGCCCCGGCCGTCGCCGCAAGAGCCCGACGGGTCGCCGGCTGAGCGCTGCAACCATCGCCGGCTCATTCCAGCACGGCGTCGACCTCGACCTCGAACAGCACGTCCGGCTCGAACAGTGCCTCCACCCCGAGCAGCGAGAGCGGCGGCAGCGGCTCGGGCAGGTTCAGCTCCTTCTGCGCCCGAGCCAGCCCCGCCAGCAGAGCCTCCGCCTTGGCGGGCTCCCAGGAGGTGACGTACATCCGGATGCGGTGCGCATCGGCGAAGGACGCGCCCACACCCGCCAGGCCGCGTGCCGCATTCCGGAAGGCCTGCACGACCTGTCCGGCCAGGTCCCCGACCGATGTGGCACCGCGGTCGCCGTCTCTGTCGATCTGGCCCGCCACACTCACGAGGCGACTGCCCGTGGCGACGGCGACGTGGTGGTATGGGACGGGTCGGAACATTCCTTCGGGTGTGACGAGTTCGACGCTCATATCTCGTTGTTGCCTTTCATTCCTCAGCCCGGCCCTCGCACATCGGGACCGGCCCCTCGCGGGATCAGCCCGCGATGCGGTCGAGTTCGCTCAGGTCTTCCTCGGAGAGTTCGAGACCTGCCCCGGCGATGTTCTCCCGCAGGTGCGCGCGGGATGACGTACCGGGGATGAGCAGGATGTTCGGCGAGCGGAGCAGGAGCCACGCGAGCGCCACGGACATCGGGGTGGTCCCCGAGCGACGGGCGACGGTATCCAGCGCTCCCGCCTGCAGCGGCGTGAAGCCGCCGAGGGGGAAGAAGGGGATGTAGGCGACGCCCTGCGCCGCGAGCCGGTCGATCAACGCATCGTCCGCACGGTTGGCGAGGTTGTACATGTTCTGCACCGAGACGATGGGGGCGATGGACTGAGCCTGCGCCACCTGCGCGGCGGTCACGTTGCTGACGCCGAGGTGGCGCACGACGCCCTCCTTCTGGAGGTCGACGAGGGCGCCGAAGGCGTCCGCGATGTCTTCTTCCACGGGGCCGGATGCGTCTCCGAGTCGAAGATGCACCAGATCGAGCCGGTCAACGCCGAGGGTCTCGAGGTTGTCCGCGACCTGCGCGCGAATCTCGTCCGGCGTGCGCGCAGGCGGCCAACCGCCCTGCGCATCCCGTCGCCCACCCGCCTTCGTGGCGATCAGCAGCTGATCAGGGTAAGGGTGCAGGGCCTCACGGATGAGCTCGTTGACCACGCGCGGGCCGTAGGTCTCGGCGGTGTCGATGTGCGTGATGCCGGCCTCCACCGCAGAACGGAGAACGGCTATCGCCTCGTCGTGGTCTTCGGGCGGGCCCATCACCCACGGGCCGGCGAGTTGCATGGCCCCGTAGCCGAACCGGGTCACGCTCTTGTCTCCGAGGGACCACGTGCCGCCGGGAACAGGGGAAGGGATACTCATCGGTTGAACCTTTCGAGAGTGAACGATCGAGCGGGTACGAATATGGACGACATCACTACCCCTTCGGAAGTAGTTACCTGGAAGTGCCTAAGTGGCGACGACGAATGCCTCGGTTCCGCAGCGACGTCAGATTGATTCGACGGCGACTGCCCGCGACGCGTGCTCGAACGCCGCAAGCAGGTCGTCGACGGAGGGAGCACCGGACAGGCGCGCGACCCCGCCGATGACGTAGAACGGCACACCGCGGGCACCCAGGCGCCGGGCCTCTCGAACGTCGGCGTCCACGGCCGTGCTCCATCGCGCATCCGCGAGCGATGCGGCGGCGCTCGCGCGATCGAGCCCGACCTCGCCGGCGATCGCGAGGAGTTCGTCGACGAGGCCGATGTGCCGCCCCTCGGCGAAGTGCGCTTCGAACAGACGCTGCGTGAGCTCGGCCCGCCTGCCTTCGGCCTGCGCCTGATGCAGCAGCTCCAGCGCAGCCCGCGAGTTGGTCGGTCGCGTGCGGTCCGGACGGTACTCGAGGCCTTCATCGGTGGTGAGACGCTCCAGGTGCGCGAGCATCTGGGCCATACGTGCCGCATCGCCGCCATGCCTGCGGATGTGGGCTTCCCGATCGATCTCGACGGGGGCATCCGGCGAAAGCTGGAACGAGCGGTAGACGACGTCGACGGCCACCGGGCTCCGCTCCAGCGCCGCGCGCAGGCGGGCACCGGCGATGTAGCACCAGATGCACTGCACGTCGGACCAGACATCCACCCGGACGGGCGTCCCGGAGGCGATCATCGCGCCGTCACCTCCTCAGCGTCCGCATCCGCACCGCTGGCCATCGCGGCATGATCGGGCTTGCGCAGGAAGAGTGCCAGCACGATGCCGAGGGCGCTGATCGCTGCCCCGACGCCGAAGGCGACGCCGACCCCGCCTGCCAGCGACGCAGCAGGGGCTCCCCCTGTTGCCCCCGCCGCCACGCTGAACAACGTGACGAACAGCGCGACGCCGGCGGCGCCGGAGACCTGCTGCAGCGTGTTCACGATCGCGCTCGCGTGCGGGTAGAGCAACGGCTTCACCGCCCCGAGCGCGGTTGTCATCAGCGGGGTCATCATCAGCGCGGTCCCGATGCTGAGCAGAACGTGCATTCCGATGACGAGCCATACGGGCGTCTGTGTGCCGAGCGTGGAGAAGGCGGCCATCGCACCGGTGACGATGACGGCTCCGGGAAGGATCAGCGCCCGCGGCCCCAGCTTGTCGTACGCCATTCCGACGAAGGGCGCGAGCAGGCCGGACAGGATGCCTCCCGGCAGCAGCATCAGACCGGCCACGTAGGCGGGCTGACCCAGGACCTGCTGGATGTACAGCGGGAGAAGGATGAGCGAGCCGAACAGCGCGATGGACACCACGACGATCGCCACAGTCGACACGGCGAACAGTCCGCCGGCGAACACGCGCACGTCCAACAGCACGCGATCGGTGTGACGCAACGCCAGCTGACGCAGGACGAGCCCCAGCAGGGAAAGGGCCCCGACGGCGATCGAGATCCAGGCGGGCAGCCCGCCGTTGCCGACGACGCCCTCACCGACGGCGACGAGCCCGTAGATGAGGCCGGAGAACCCGACCGCCGACAGGAGTACCGAGAGAACATCGAAGCGAGCGGGCATCGTGGGCGTCACATTGCGCAGCCACAGGATGCCGGCGACCATCGCGAGGAGCGCGATGGGCAGCACGATGATGAACATCCATCGCCAGCCGAACGACGAGACGATGACACCCGAGACGGTCGGGCCCAGCGCGGGAGCGGCTGCCGTGACGATCGTCACCAGCCCCATCGTGCGGCCTCGCTTCTCCGGCGCGACGAGCTGCATCACCGTCGTGAACAGAAGCGGGAGCATGACGGCCGTCCCGAGCGCCTGCACGATGCGCGCGGCCAGAAGAATCTCGAAGACCGGGGCCACGGCGGCTATGGCGGTGCCGACGGAGAAGAGACCCATCGCCGTGAAGAAGTTGCGGCGGAGGCTGTAGCGCTGCAGAAGCACTCCCGTGATCGGGATGATCACGGCCATCGTCAGCATGAACGCCGTCGTGAGCCACTGCGCGGAAGCTGCCGAGACACCGAAACCTTCCATGATGTGCGGGATCGAAACCCCCATTGCCGTCTCGTTCAGTACCACGACGAATGCCGAGACCAGCAGAAGAGCGATCGCCGGCCCCGTTCGCAAGGGGCTGACGGGAGCGGCGGGAGCCGCGAAGGTGGTTGACATGACATCTCCTTGGGACGATGTGCGCAAGCGGCACTGAGTACCGCTTTAACATTGCGTACCAAGATAGCACCTGTTTGGAAAGGACTCTCGTGAATCCCAATCCCCTGGATCGAAACGCCCTCCTGCACGAGCACGCCGTCATCGGCGGCCATCGCATCGCCCACGGCACACACGGCTCGGGTGAACCGGTTGTGCTCGTGCACGGCACACCATCGAGCTCGTACATCTGGCGCGGGGTCGTTCCCTCGATCGTCGCCGCCGGCTACCGCGTGCACGTGTTCGACCTGCTCGGGTACGGACTGTCGGAGCGCCCGTGGGACACGGCGGCAGACACCTCGGTCACCGGCAACGTCGCGATTCTCGAGGGGCTGCTGGACGTGTGGGGGATCGACGGGTTCCACCTGGTGGCGCACGACATCGGAGGCGGCGTCGCCCAACGGTTCGCCGTCGAACACGCATCGCGACTGCGCAGTCTGACACTCATCGATGTCGTGAGCTTCGACAGCTACCCCTCCCCGCGCACCCGCGAGCAGATGTCGGAAGGTCTGGACGTGCTGGCGAAGAAATCCGACCGCGACCATCGGACGCATTTCACGCGGTGGCTGCTGTCGACGCACAGCTCACCGGACAACTTCGATCCGGCCGCATTGCGCGAATATGTCGACTACATCAGCGGCCCAATCGGACAGCCCAGCTTCTTCGTGCACCAGGTGGCGCACTACGACCCCCGACACACCCTCGAGATCAGCGACCGGCTCGGCGAGCTCGCCGGGATCCCGGTACGACTGGTCTGGGGCGCCGACGACGCCTGGCAGACGCTCGAACGGGGGCGCGCACTGCACGGGGCGATCCCGGGGAGCGAACTGCACATCATCGCCGACTGCGGTCACTTCTCCCCGGAAGAGCGCCCGACCGAGGTGGCCCGAGAGATCGTCGACATGCTCGACTCGTGCGCGACGCGGCACTAGAGGAGAGAACGGTCGCGTCGCATCCACCGATCGGTGGAGCCATCCACCCACCGATCGACGCGCGACGATAGCGACCCGGGCGATTCGCCACCGGACGGTTCGCGACACCGTAGAGGCATGGCAATCATCGAGGTTCAGCGGCTGGAAAAACGTTACGGCGGTCGCACCGCTCTGGAAGAGGTGAGCCTCGCCGTCGAAGAGGGCGAGACCTTCGGCATCCTCGGCCCCAACGGCGCGGGCAAGACCACGCTCGTCGAGTGCATCGAGGGGCTGAGGACTCCGGATGCCGGCACGATCCGCGTCGACGGCCTCGATCCGCAACGCGATCGTCGCCGTCTGGCCCAGGTGCTGGGAGCGCAGCTGCAGGAGAGCGAGCTGCCCGCGAAGATCACGGTCGCCGAGGCAATGCGCATGCACGCCTCGCTCTACCGGAATCCTGCCGACTGGCGCGAGCTGATCGGGCTCCTGCGGCTCGACGACAAGCTGAAGGCGCAGTTTCGTCACCTCTCCGGCGGCCAGAAGCAGCGACTCTCGATCGCTCTCGCCATGGTCGGCGGACCACGGGTGGTCGTGCTGGACGAGCTCACGACGGGGCTCGACCCGCAGGCCCGGCGCGACGTCTGGGCGCTCATTGAGGACATCCGCGCGCGCGGCGTGACCATCCTGCTGGTGACCCACTTCATGGAGGAAGCCGAGCGCCTGGGCGATCGGCTCGCGGTCATCGACCACGGCCGACTCGTCGCATTGGACACCCCCGCCGGACTCATCTCACGAGCTCGCATCACACAGCGGGTACGGCTACGGACCCAGTCGCCGTTCGACCACTCGGCGCTCTCCGCCCTGCCGCAGGTGAGTGCGGTAGAGCGTGCCGGCGGGCACCTCATCGTCACGGGCACGGACGGCATGTCTCCGGCGCTCTCGTCCACGCTGGACGCGCTCGGCGTCGTCACCACCGAGATGAGAGCGGAGTCGATCACTCTCGACGACGCGTTCGTCGCACTCACCGGCCGCCGACTGCTCGATTCCTAAGGAGATCCCTGTGAACGCTCTGCTCAGACTCGCCGCGATCGAGACCCGTCTGCTCGTGCGCGAGCCGCTCACGCTCTTCCTCGCGATCGGATTCGCGCCGCTCCTGCTCGTCATCCTCGGTCTCGTGCCCAGTCTGCGTGAGCCGAACCCCGCCCTCGGCGGAGCTGCGCAGATCAACGGCTACGTTCCCGTCCTCGTTGCCATGGGAATCGGCTTGTTCTCGCTCAGCGCTCTGGCTCCTCTGTTCGCCTCCTACCGGGAGAAGGGGATCCTGCGACGGATGCGGACGACCCCGGCCTCGCCTCTGATGCTGTTGGCGGCCCAGCTGGCGATGGCGATGGTCTTCTCCCTCTTCTCGCTGGCGCTCATGCTCGGCATCGCTCGCTTCGCGTTCGGCCTCGACGAACCTCGCCTGCTGCCGGCATATGCCCTCGGGTTCCTCCTCACGGCGACGGCGTCGTTCGCCCTCGGGCTCCTGGTCGCCGCCGTCTCCCCATCGGGCACGGCCGCCACGGCGATCGGGACCCTTCTCTTCTTCCCGCTGGCTTTCTTCGCCGGCATCTGGCTGCCGCGCTCAGAGATGCCCCCTCTCCTTCTCACGATCAGCGACCTGAGCCCGCTCGGAGCGGGTGTGCAATCATTGCTCGACGCATCGGCGGGCACGTGGCCTCAGCCGCTTCACGTGATCGTTCTGGCGACGTGGACGATCATCGCCGGCGGTGCGGCGGTGCGATTCTTCCGGTGGGGGTGAGCGATGGACACGAGCGCATCCCGACAGGAGGCATTGGCGCGCGGCACGGGCCTCGAGGGCGCGTTCTACGCCGTCCTGCCGTATGCCCTGCTGGCGGCATGCGCCGTCGTCACCATGTTGCAGCCCTCGGGACAGCCCATGGTCGAGGTGCTCGCCGTGCTCGGACTCACACTCCTGGCTGCTCTGTGGATCACGGCATTCGCCCTTCTGGGCCGCAGGGATGCCCGACGGCACCTCGCCCGCGCGGCGGTGTACTACGTCGGACTCATGGCACTCACCACCACCCTCGTTGCGCTCGCACCCTGGTACGCCATCTTTGCGTTCATCGGATACGTCCATGCGTACCTCTTCCTCGAGGGTCGATGGCGATACCTGGGAGTCGTCGCGACCTCCATGATCATGACCGTCGGCTACATGGGCGGATTCGGTGAGATCGCCCAGAAGTGGGCCCTGTGGGCGGCGATCAGCGCCGTGACCGTCCTTCTGGCGGCGACGTCGTTCCACTTCACGGATACTGCCGACATCAGCGGGCGCCGGCAGCGACGGGCATTCGACGAGCTGCACGCGGCGAACGCGAAGCTGGAGTCGGCGCTGCGCGAGAACGGGGAGCTGCAGGCGCAGCTGCTCGTCCAGGCCCGTGAGGCCGGGGTGCGCGATGAACGCCAGCGGGTCGCCCGCGAGCTGCACGACACGCTCGCGCAGAATCTCGCCGGCATCCTCACCCAGCTGCAGGCCGCCGAGCAGACGCAGGAAGACCTCGAGGCACTTCGCACCCACGTCCGGCGTGCTCTCGATCTCGCGCGAGAGGGCCTGGTCGAAGCCCGCCGTACGGTGCACGCGCTGGGCCCGGCCGCGCTCGAGAAATCCCGGCTGCCGGACGCGATCGATAACGTTGCACGTCGCTGGTCCGAGGTGACACTCATCAGCGCCGCGCTGACGACGACAGGCACGCCGCGCCCCATGCACCCGGAGGTCGAGGTCACCCTCCTTCGCACGGCGCAGGAGGCCCTCGCCAACGTTGCGAAGCACGCGCAGGCCTCGCGGGTGGGGCTGACCCTGTCATACATGGACGACCTCGTGACCCTCGACGTTCGCGACGACGGAGTCGGGTTCGACACGGTCGCAGCGCTGGGCAAGAACATCTCCGATGCCGACGAGGGCGGCTACGGTCTCGCCGCGATGCGGCAACGCGTGCAGCGCCTCGCGGGCCGGTTGGTCATCGAGTCGAAACCCGGCGCGGGCACGGCGATCCTCGCGGCCGTGCCCGCGATCCCCCTGGAGGTCGCCCCATGATCTCTCTCCTCGTCGTCGACGACCATCCGATCCTGCGGGACGGTCTGCGTGGCATGTTCGACGCCGATCCGCGCTTCGAGGTCGTGGGCGAGGCCGCCGACGGGGCCGAGGCCGTGACCGCCGCCGAGCGACTGCGACCCGACGTCATCCTCATGGATCTGCGCATGCCCGGCACCGACGGCATCACGGCGATCCGTGAGCTCAGCCGGCGAGGGGTGCCCTCGCGGGTGCTCGTGCTGACGACCTACGACACCGATGGTGATGTGCTGCCGGCCATCGAGGCGGGCGCGACGGGTTACCTCCTGAAGGACACCCCGCTGCCGGACCTCTACCGCGCGGTCGAGGCGGCGGCGCACGGGCAGACGGTGCTCGCCCCGACCATCGCAACGCGGATCGTGGAGCACTCCCGGCGGCCGGCGTCGGAGACCCTGTCGCAGCGGGAGCTCGAGGTGCTCGCGTTGATCGCCCGCGGGTCGACGAACCGCGAGGCGGCGAACCAGCTGTTCGTCAGCGAGGCCACGGTCAAAAGCCATCTCCTCCACGCCTACGTCAAACTCGGCGTGAACGATCGGGCTGCGGCCGTCGCGGTCGCGTTCTCACGGGGCTATCTGATCCCCCACGATCCCCGCGGAACGTGACCGGATGCCGCGCATCCGCCGCGCGAGCCAGCATTCGGAACTCCATGCCGGCATGACATCGAAGTCCGAGCTGAGACGACGCGCTACTCTGCCGGTATGCTCGCCGACGCCCCACCTCCACCCGCGCGACCGGATCTGCGTGAGAGACGCCGGCGTGAGATGGCCAGGACGATCGCTGCGGCCGCCGTCGACCTCTTCGAGGAGAAGGGCTTCTCTGCAACGACGATCGACGACATCGCCGCCGCCGCCGGCATCTCCCGCACCACGTTCTTCCGCCACTCTGCGACCAAGGAGGCGGCCGTCCTCGTCGACGACGCCGGTCTCGAGGCAGAGCTGCTCGCGGCGGCCGGCGCCGCCGACACGGATCCGCTGGCGCATCTCGAACACGTCTGGGAGGGCATGTCGGCGGTCTTCGACGAGGACCCCGCCGGTCGTGACCGGTTCCTGCGGGTGCGACGGCTCATGCGGGAGAACCCGCCCTTGCTCGCTGCCGGACTCGCCCGCGATGCGCAGCTGTCCGATCGCATCGCTGCGGCTCTGAGCGAGTCCCTGCCCGATGACCTGGGCGCGCGCGCGGTAGCCGCCGTGTTCTCTCTCGGTATGCGTCTGAGCTTCGACGAATGGGTCCGTCGCGCAGATGGGGACCCTCGGCATCCGCCGTCCTTGACCGAGGTCTATGCCGACGTGCGTGCGGCACTCGCCCGCACCCGCGGCACACTGTCCTGAAGGACAGGTCGATCCCGTCCCGCGGCAGGGGGTGCTCGCGCACTGCCGCGGCGAGGCTCGAGTCATGGATACCCCCACCCCCTCACCACAGTCCACCTCCAGCTCGCGCCGACGCGTGCGGACGACGATCGCCGCGGCGGTCGCCGCCGTCGTGGTTGGCGGCGCGCTCACGACGGGCGGAGTGCTGCTCGCCGCCGACCGATCCGCATCCGCTCCCGCCTCGTCCGCCCTCGAGATGCGCATGCAGTCCCTCGTGGATGCGGGCTATCCCGCCGTCCTCGCGGCGGTCACCTCACCCGAGGGCGAGGTGACCGATGTCGCCGTCGGCGAGGGCGACCTCTCCACCGGCGACGCGCCTCCGGTGGACGGCGAGGTGCGCATCGCGAGCAACACGAAGATGTTCGTCGCGACCGTCGTCATGCAGCTCGCCGACGAGGGCCGCATCGACCTGGAGACTCCGATCGACTCCTATCTGCCCGGGCTGATCACGGGTGAGGGCATCGACGGCACGAAGATCACCGTCCATCAGTTGCTGCAGCAGACGACCGGTCTCCCGGAGTACGCCGACCAGATCGCGGCGGACGCCTTCGGCGCGCAGCACACCTACACGTCGCCGCGCGACATGCTGGAGATCGCCCTCAGCCGCCGGGCCGACTTCGCACCCGGCGAGAAATGGGAGTACAGCAACACCAACTACCTCGTCCTCGGGCTCCTCGTCGAGGCGGTCACGGACCGAGCGATCGGACAGCAGATCGACGAGCGCATCGTGCAGCCGCTGGGCCTGCAGCACACGTACTTCCCCGCGCCCGGAGAGTGGACCCTGCGCGGCGCGCATCCGATCGGGTACCACGCCGACGTTCCCGGCGAGTTCCGCGACATCTCCGAACTCGACACCTCCTTCGCTTGGTCGGCCGGCGCGATGGTTTCCACCCCGGCCGAGCTGAACGCCTTCATGCAAGCGCTGCTCGGCGGGGATCTGGTCAGTGAGACCGCGCTGGCCGAGATGCAGACAGCCGTCCCCGCCGGCGACGAGCTGTGGCCGGAGGCGGCCTACGGTCTCGGGCTCCAGCGCTATCCGTTGAGCTGCGGCGGCGAGGCGTGGGGTCACGGCGGGGACATCCCGGGCACGCAGACCCGGAATGCGGTGGGCCCCGACGGCACCGCCGTGACCGTCGCCGTGACCGCGCTGCCGTGGGCGGTGGTCCCCCAGGACGACCAGAAGGTCCTGCTCGACCAGTACCGGATCGTCGTCGACGCACTCGACGCGACGCTGTGCGAGCGCTGATCGCCACCGCATCCGCGACGGCCGGTCTCCGCCCGCACAGGGGATGGTTGACTGGCACCGTGCTTCCCGCCGCCCCGCCCGCCTCGCGCGCCGCCGCCGCGAGGCGGGCGGTGGTGCCGGCGATCGTCGCGGCGGGCGCGCTCGGCTATCTCGCCGCCGATCTGTGGCTCGACGGCGTCTCCGCCTCGGTGCCCGGAGACATCCCGGCCGTCGTGACCGCCGCCCTCCTCGCCGCGCAAGCCGTTCTCCTCGTCTTCCGGTTCCGGATGCCGGTTCCGGTCTTCGCGGGCACGGTGCTGCTCGACGCGGTGATCCTCGCCACCTCTGCCGGGGAGCTCGGCGTGGGCTCTGCGGGCGTCATCTTCGCCGCCTACGCGCTCGTGCGGCACGTGCGCCGTGATGTCGCGCTGATCGCGCTCGGTGCGGGCGGCGCCATCACGACCGTCACCGGCTCACTCGCGGCGCTGATCGGTTCGACCGAGACACCCTTCCTGCTCATCCTCAGCGTCGTCGTCCGCTTGGGGCTTCAGTACGCCGCACCCGCCGCCGTCGCCGAATACGCGCTCAGCCGCGAGCGCCTCGTCCAGGCGCTCCGGGAGCAGGCCCGGATGGCCGAGCAGGAACGTCTCGACCGAGCGGAGCGGACGGTGCGCGCCGAGCGGGAGGCCCTCGCACGCGAACTGCACGACATCGCCGGCCATCACCTCTCGGGGATCATCGTCAGCGCGCAGGCCGCCGCAGCCCTCACACGCACGGGCGACCTCGATCGCGTGCGAGAAATGCTGCGAGCCGTGCAAGACGACGCCCGGATCGCACTCGCCGACCTTCGCCGCACGGTCGGATTGCTCCGCAGTGACGACGACGCATCCGGGACCCCGAGCCCGGTTCCGACGATCGGCGGAATCGAGACGCTCGTCGACATCGCCCGCGAGCGCGGCCAGGACATCGCCTTCACGACGCTGGGCGCGCCCTGCCCCCTCGGTGCCCTCGCCGAGGCCACGGCGTACCGGATGGTGCAGGAGTCCCTCTCCAATGCCGCCCGTCACGCACCCGGCGCCTCGTGCGAGGTGACCATCCGCTCCGACGAGGATGCGGTGGAGATCACCGTTTCCAACACTGCACCCCCCGCGGGCACGCCCCGCGGGGCATCGCGAAGCGGATACGGTCTCGCCGGGATGGCCGAACGCTCCGAGCTGATCGGCGCGCAGCTGACGGCGGGCGCGAGCGCCGACGGCGGATGGACCAACCGCCTCCGCATTCCCTTCGACCCCCGGAGTACCGCATGATCCGCATCCTCATCGCCGACGATCAGGCCGTCGTCCGGGCGGGCCTGGCGGTGATCCTCGGCACCGAGAGCGACATGGAGGTCGTCGGCGAAGCGACCGACGGCGCAGACGCGGTGCGCCTGACGCGGAGCCTTCGTCCCGACGTCGTCTGCATGGACGTGCGGATGCCGGGCACCGACGGCATCGCGGCGACCCGAGAGATCACCGGCGACCCGACGCTTGCCACCGACGTGCTGATCCTCACCACGTTCGATGTCGACGCCGACGTGTTCGCCGCGCTCGAAGCGGGAGCAGCGGGCTTTCTGCTCAAGGGCGCCGACGAGCACACGCTCCTGTCGGCCGTGCGCTCGGTCGCGGCTGGAGAGGGCACCCTCGATCAACGGCTGACGCGCCGCATCCTGCGGGAGTTCGGCGAGCGCCGTCGCCCGGGTGCGGCGCGGGCGACGTCTGCAGCTGTGGTGCTCACCGACCGGGAGCGGGAGGTGCTGGGGCTCCTCGCCGAAGGGTTGTCGAACGCCGAGATCGCCGAGCGCCTCTTCGTGGAGCAGACGACGGTGAAATACCACCTGGCCGGCATCCTGCAGAAGACCGGTGCGCGTGACCGGCTCCAGGCGGTGCTCTGGGGAATCCGCGCCGGCGTCGTCCACGTGGCTTAGGCGCGCTCGCTGTCGATCCGGAGCCGTTCCCAGGAGGCAGCGTCGTCCAGCGCGGCCAACAGCTCATCGGTGCGGGGGCTCGGCGTCTCGATCTGTGCGAGCAGCGCCGCGTTGCCGGTGCGCCTCGCCGCGGCGAGGGTGCGGGAGCGGTCGTGGTGATAGACGCCGGACGTCGCGCGCAGGGCGGCTTCGGCTCCTCGCAGTTGCACCTCACGCCGCAGATCGAGCAGCACGATCATGTCCTGCACGTGCTCGGGGAGCCCCGCGAACTCGGGCGAGCTCGGGAAGCCGTCGGGCTGCGACGGCCGCGCCAGCCAGAGGAAGCCGAGCAGTTCGTCGGGCACAAGCCCGCGAACAGTGGACTCCGCGATCCGGAGCTCGTCGCCGAGCGCGGCGCGGGCATGGACATCCGCGCGCCCGTCGGGGGCCAAGCGGACGGCGGCTCTGCCGAGAAGCTGCTGCGCGCGGACCGCGCGATCAGAAAGGGGAGCCGCCCCCGCATCCGCCTCCTGGTGCCGATTGCGGGCGCGCAGCCAGACGGAGGCGACCGCGATGGCCGCGGGAACGAAGACGCACCCGATCGCGAAGGCGATGATCACCGCCCGCACGGCACCGCCAGCCGACGCATCGGTGGCGAGGAACAGGATCGCCACGATGCCGAGGAGGGTCGCGGCGGCCCCCAGGGCCGACCTCAGCGCTCGGCGCACCGGCCGCCCGCGCGGCGGAGCCTCCGGCACGCGATCAGCCCTTCGAGGTGAACGACCACAGGTTGTCGACGCCGCCGGAGGTCGCCACCACCGCGACATCCTGGTGGATGTCTGCGCGGTCGAACAGCTGCGTCACACACGCGCTGACCCCGAAGCGCTCCTGGAACCACAGCGACAGCGCCTGCTGCTGCGAGATGCGCCAGGCGAAGAAGCTCGCCTGCTTGTTGTTGCGCGCCTTCCAGGTGATCTTCTCATCGGCCCGCGTGAGCTCGACGGGGAGCGCCGTCTGGATCGCGAGCTCGACGGCGTCGAGGTCGGGGCTCACGCGCGCGGGGTCCCAGTAGGTGCGGATGACGAACCCTGTGCCCTTGCCGCCGGGCGCGGGGAACCCCCGGTAGACGCCGACATAACGCGCGTCCGCCTGATTCCAGAGCTCGAGCGCCGCCTTCGCCGACTTCTTGACGCCGAAGACACCCCCCTCATCGGTGAGCGCAAGAAACGCCTCCGGCGTCGTCAGGGATGCGGCGAGGGCAGCGTGATCGGGCATGGGTGTTCTCCGTTCGGGCGCGGGGTGTTCGCTGTGGAGCACAGCATAGGGAGAACAGAGGTTCCGCCGCGGGCGTCATCCACATGGCCCTCGTCGCCCGGTCGGCAGGTAGCGGCTCAGCTGCTGAGTGCGGGCGACGATGTCTCTCAGCGACTCGAGCGAACCCGTGATGATCCCCACGGCGCGGGCCTGCACGAGCAGGTTGCCCAGCGCGGTCGCTTCGACGGGTCCGGCGACGACGGGCACGCCCGCCGCATCCGCCGTCCGCTGGCACAGCAGCTCGTTGAGCGCGCCGCCGCCGACGATGTGCACGACCGACAGGGGGATGCCCGAGAGCTCCGCCGCGGTGTGGGCCGTCGCGGCGAAGGCGGCGGCGAGCGATTCGACGATGCTCCTGGCGTACTCGGCCTGCGTGCGAGGGGCGCGCAGACCCTGCTCGTCGCACCAGGCGTCGATCCGCGAGATCATGTCGCCGGGGGGCAGGAATCTCGCATCGTCGACGTCGAAGACGGGCACATCCCGTGCCGGCACATCACGCGCGGCGTCGAGCAGAGCGGAGAGCTCGACCGAATGGCCTGCGGCCTCCCAGCCCCGAATGGTCTCGCTGAGAATCCACAGCCCCATGACGTTGCGGAGCAGTCGCACGCGGCCGTCGACGCCGGCTTCGTTGGTGAACTTGGCCGCGAGGGCGGCGGGGGTCACCACGGGCGACGACACCTCGGTGCCCACCAATCCCCACGTCCCGCAGGAGATGTACGCGGCACCTTCGGTGTTCATCGGCACCGCGACCACCGCAGATGCGGTGTCGTGGGATCCGACCGCCGTGACCGGGACACCGGCACGCGCGCCCAGCGCATCGGAGACGGGGGCACGGAGTTCGCCGATCGTCTCTCCCGGGGAGATGAGCTCCGGAAGGAGCGAACGGCGAAGCCCCAGCTCGTCCAGGAGATGCAGGTCCCAGAATCCGGTGCGGACATCGATCAGCCCGGTGGTCGACGCGTTCGTCGCCTCCGCGCGCTGCTCGCCGGTCAGCCAGTACGCGAACAGGTCGGGAATGAGCAGGATCCGATCCGCGAGAGCGAGCGTCTCGTCGTCCTCGGCCGCGAGCTGGTACAGCGTGTTGAACGGCAGGAACTGCAGTCCGTTGCGTGCGAACAGCTCTCGGTGCGTGAATCGGCTGTGCACCCGACGGACGCCGCGAGCAGTTCGTTCGTCCCGATAGTGGACGGGGTTGCCCAGAAGAGCTCCTGACCGCATCAATCCGTAGTCCACCGCCCAGGAATCGATCCCCACCGTTCGAAGCCCCGGCTCCCTGCGCACCACGTCGCGCAACCCCGCGACCGCGGACCCGTAGAGATGGAGGATGTCCCAGTGCAGCGCATCGGGCGTGCGGACCGGCGTGTTGGAGAACCGCGCGACGGTCTCGGTCTCGAGGATGTCCGGCCCGACGTGGCCGAGGATCACGCGCCCGCTGGTGGCGCCGAGATCGATGGCCGCCAGCGCGCCCGACGTCATCGATGTCATCGCAGGAACGCCGCGGCGACGCCGGAGTCGACGGGGACGTGCAGTCCGGTGGTGCGACTCAGCTCCGGACCGGTCAGAACATAGACCGCATCCGCGACGTTCTCGGGGACGACCTCGCGCTTGAGGATCGTGCGGTTGGCATAGAACTGTCCGAGATCCTCTTCCTTCACACCGTAGGTGGCGGCCCGGTTCGCGCCCCAGCCGGCGGCGAAGATGCCGGAGCCGCGTACGACGCCGTCGGGGTTGATGCCGTTCACGCGCACGCCGTGCTCGCCGAGCTCGACGGCTAGCAGACGCACCTGGTGCGCCTGGTCGGCCTTGGTCGCCGAGTAGGCGATGTTGTTCGGCCCCGCGAAGACCGAGTTCTTCGAAGAGATGTAGATCACATCGCCGCCCATCCGCTGTTCGATGAGCACCTTGGCGGCGGCCTTCGACACGAGGAAGGAGCCCTTGGCCATCACGTCGTGCTGCAGGTCCCAGTCCTTCTCGGTGGTCTCCAGCAGCGGCTTCGACAGCGAGAGCCCCGCGTTGTTCACCACGAGGTCGAGGCCGCCGAACGCGAGAAGGGTCGCGTCGATGGCCGCCTGCACGCCTTCCGCGTCTGCCACGTTGGCGGCGACGCCGATCGCGACGTCCGTGCCGCCCAGCTCTGCGGCAGCGGCCCGCGCCTTCTCGAGATCGAGGTCGGCGACGACCACGCACGCGCCCTCGGCGGCGAGGCGCGTCGCGATGGCCTTGCCGATGCCGGATGCGGCTCCCGTCACGAACGCGATCCGGCCCTGATGGGTCTTCGGCTTCGGCATGCGCTGAAGCTTGGCCTCTTCCAGCGCCCAGTACTCGATGCGGAACTTCTCGGCATCCGAGATCGGCGCGTAGCTCGAGAGAGCCTCGGCGCCACGCATGACGTTGATGGCGTTGACGTAGAACTCGCCGGCCACCCGCGCGGTCTGCTTGTTCGCCCCGTAGCTGAACATGCCGACGCCGGGCACGAGCACGATGAGGGGATCGGCGCCACGCATGGCGGGCGAGTCCGCATCCGCGTGAGCGTCGTAGTACGCCTTGTAGTCCTCGCGGTACTGCTGGTGCAGTTCGTGCAGACGAGCGATCTGCTCGTCTACCGAAGCGGTCGCGGGCAGGTCGAGGATGAGCGGCTTGACCTTGGTGCGCAGGAAGTGGTCGGGGCAGCTCGTGCCGAGCGCCGCGAGCGCGGGCGCCTTCTCGGACGCGAGGAAGTCGAGCACCACCGCACTGTCGGTGTAGTGGCCGACGACGGGACGGTCGGTCGAGGCGAGCCCGCGAATCGTGGGCGCGAGAGCTGCCGCGCGCGCACGCCGCTCCGTCTCCTCGAGTGCCTCGAAGCCGGAACGCACGTCGCCGAAGGGGGCCGCGATGCCGTGGTTGTCGATGTACTCCTGCGCGGTGGCGATGATGCGCAGCGAGTTCGCCTCGGCTTCTTCGGACGTCTCGCCCCACGCGGTGATCCCGTGGCCGCCGAGGATGCAGCCGATCGCCTGCGGGTTCGAGCGCTTGATCTCGGCGATGTCCAACCCCAGCTGGAAGCCGGGACGGCGCCACGGCACCCAGACGACGTCGCCGCCGAAGATCTCACGGGTGAGCTTCTCGCCGTCGGCTGCGGTCGCGATCGCGATCCCCGCGTCCGGGTGCAGGTGGTCGACGTGCGCGGCATCGACGAGGCCGTGCATGGCCGTGTCGATCGAAGGGGCGGCGCCGCCCTTGCCGTGGAGGCAGTAGTCGAAGGCTGCGACCATCTCGTCCTCGCGCTCGACTCCGGGGTACACGTCGACGAGCGCACGGACGCGGTCGAGTCGGAGGACGGCCAGGCCCTGCTCGGTGAGGGTTCCCAGGTCCCCGCCGGATCCCTTGACCCAGAGCAGCTGGATCTCCTCTCCGGTGACCGGATCCACGGCGGATCCCTTCGCGGAGGTGTTGCCACCGGCGAAGTTGGTGGTTCTGGGGTCGGCTCCGAGTCGGTTGCTGCGGGCCACGAGAGCGGCGACGGCGGGCGACGGCGCCGAGCTTGTGGCGCTCATGCGCTCCACCCCAGCTGCGTACCCGCCGCACGCACGGCGACGATGCGGTCGCGGTAGCCGGATGCGGCGTACGCGGCCATCGGGTCGGCCGGCAGGCCTCGGGATGCTCGCCATTCGGCGAGCGCGGAGCGGACATCGGTCTGGAAGGCGTCCATGAAGATCGCGTTGGCCGCGAGAACGTCGTTCTCACGCTGGGCGGCGGCCAGGGCGTCGCGGTCGAGCAGCAGCGCGCGCGCCGTCATCTCCTGCACGTTGAGCACCGAACGGATCTGTCCGGGGATCTTCTCCTCGATGTTGTGGCACTGGTCGAGCATGAAGGCCACATCGGGGTTGTTCAGGCCACCGCCGCGCACGACCTCGACGAGGATGCGGAACAGCTGGAACGGGTCGGCGGCACCGACGATGAGGTCATCATCGGCGTAGAAGCGCGAGTTGAAGTCGAAGGAGCCGAGCTTTCCGAGGCGGAGCAGCTGCATGACGATGAACTCGATGTTCGTGCCCGGTGCGTGATGGCCCGTGTCGAGGCAGACCATCGCGCGGTCGCCGAGCGCCGCCACCTGAGCGTAAGAGGTACCCCAGTCCGGAACGTCGGTGTGGTAGAACGACGGCTCGAAGAACTTGTACTCCAGAACGAGGCGCTGGTCAGGGCCGAGCCGGTCGTAGATCGTCTGCAGCGAGTCCGCGAGGCGATCCTGACGCGAGCGCATATCGGTCTGGCCGGGGTAGTTCGACCCCTCTGCGAGCCAGATCTTGAGGTCTCGCGAACCGGTCGCGTCCATGACGTCGATGCAGGCCAGGTGGTGATCGATCGCCTTGCGGCGGATGCGGTCGTCCTCGTGCGTCAGCGCGCCGAACTTGTAGTCCTCGTCCTGGAACGTGTTCGAGTTGATGGTGCCGAGGCGCACGCCGTGGTCCTCGGCATGACGGCGCAGGGCGCCGTAGTCATCAACGGCGTCCCACGGGATGTGCAGCGCCAAGCTGGGCGCGAGTCCGGTGAGCCGGTTGACCTCCGCCGCATCCTCGATCTTCTCGTGGATGCTGCGCGGCGACCCCGGGCTCGGGAAGACGCGGAAGCGCGTCCCGGAATTCCCGAAGGCCCACGACGGCAGCTCGATCGCCAGCCCTTCCAGCGCCCGGAGCGCACCCTCCGTCATCAGTGTCATCTGGACGACCCCTCGTGAAACGTTTCATGAATCGATTCATGACAGTACCCTCTAGAATTCTGGCGAGCAATAGGCTCGACCTCGCCGCTCCCTCAGACAGGAACCGATGACCGCCAGCGTTCGCGACGTCGCGTCCTTGGCAGGGGTCTCGGTCGGGACGGTGTCGAACGTCCTCAACAACCGCCCATCGGTCTCACCATCCGTCGCCGAACGCGTCCGGGCCGCGATCGCGGAGCTGGGGTATGTGCCGAATGCGGCCGCGCGGCAGCTTCGCGCCGGCCAGAGCCGCACTTTGGCGCTCGTCGTGCTCGATGTCACCAACCCGTTCTTCGCGGAAGTCGCCCGTGGGGCGGAGGATCGCGCGACCGAGTCCGGCTATGTGGTTCTCGTTGGGTCCACTCAGCACGACGCAGAGCGCGAGAGCGCCTACATCGACCAGTTCCGTCAGCAACGGGTCGCCGGAGTCGCTCTCGCACTCGCCCCCGGCGGCACAGCGGTCGACGATCTGCGCGCCGCCGGCATCCCGGCCGTACAGGTCGGGGCAACGACGTCGGACCCAGACCTGCCCAGCGTCTCGGTGGATGACGTGCGGGGCGGTGAGGTCGCCGCCGCACACCTGCTGAGTCAGGGCAGACGTACGCTGACATTCATCGGAGGGCCGCTCACCATCCCGCAGGTGCGCGATCGACTGGCCGGCGTCCGGCGCGCGATCACGGAACACCCTTCCGCGCGATTGGAGGTGGTCGAGCTCGACGAGATGACAGTCGCCGCCGGTCGAGCCGCCGCATCCGATCTCCTCCGCGCCGATGCGCGCCCCGACGCCGTCATCGGCGCGAACGACCTGCTCGCGCTGGGAGCACTTCACGCCATCACGGCGGAGTCGTCCCTCCGGGTCCCCACCGACATCGCGCTGGTCGGCTACGACGACATCGATTTCGCGGCGACGGCGATCGTGCCGTTGAGCTCCGTGCGTCAACCAGCGCGGGAACTCGGTCGGCGCGCGGTCGACATGCTCCTGAATCAGGCGACCGAGACCGAGCGCCACCTCGTGTTCCAGCCGGAGTTGGTCGTGAGGGCCTCGAGCGCCGAGCGCCCCACTCAGTGAGGGTCGTCAGGGAGGCCGACGAAGTGCGCGATCTTCTCGTCCATCACCGCGATCGCGCGGGCGAGCAGCCGCCGGCGCTCCTCCAAGGCCGCCCGACGCTCGCGCAGGAAGCCGACGGGGTCGGGCGAGGCATGCGGCCCGTGCAGCAGATCCGCGAAGGTGCGCAGTTCGTCGATCCCGAGCCCCGCGTCCTTCATGCAGGTGATGACGTGGATCCAGGCGATGTCCTTCTCGCTGAAAACCCGGTGGTTCCGGTGATCCCGAGCGAGCGGTCCGATGATGCGTTCCTCTTCGTAATAGCGGAGCGTGTCCGCCGTGAGGCCCGTCGAAGCTGCAGCCTCGCCCATCGTGAACATCGGGCTCATTCCTTCTTTCCGTCGAGTTCGGCGCGGTCTTCGGCGTCCAAGTGCAGCTGGAGGGCGTCCATCGCCTCATCAAGCTGAGCGAGGTCCGACACCCCGATGATCGGGGTCACCGCGGGTGAACCGTCCAGCAACCATGACAGCACGACCTGGTTCCGCGTCGCATCGCGCCGTCGAGCGACCCGATCCAGTGCGGCGAGGCGACGCTCCGTATCCGGATGCCGGTACGCCTCCTGCAACCGCTCCGGTCGAGCGAACGCCCCACCCAGCAACGTCGTGTAGGCCCACATCCCAAGCCCCTCGGATGCGACGTAATCGAGCGCTTCGGGGGACGCGATGACGTGTCCCCAGTCCGGAAGCGGTGCGAACGGAATCGGCTGGAGGTAGCTGTGCCGCAACTGCACGAAGCGGATTGGCTCGGCATTGCGCGCCCGTGCCACCGCGCGCGCTCGCTCGATGCGCCATATCGCGTGGTTGGACGCACCCAGCCGCCGGACCCGCCCGTCTGCGACGAGCTCCCCGAACGCCTCGACCTGATCCTCGAGTGGAACGGCGCGGTCTTCGACGTGCGCCCACAGCAGGTCGATCGTGTCGACACCGAGCCGTTCCATCGATCCCGCGGCGGCCTCGGCGATGGCGCCGGGGCCGAGCCCCTCCAGGGATGCTGCCCCGGCATGGGGCTGGGTCGGGTTGGCGCCGACCTTCGTCGAGATCGACACCTGGTCGCGCACACCAGGATGACGGCGGAGCCATTCCCCCAACACGGTTTCGCTCGCCCCTCCCCGACCGGACGGCGATGCCCAGAAGGCGTAGTTGTCGGATGTGTCGAGCCAGCGCCCGCCGCGGGAAGCGAAGCGGTCGAGCAGTGCGAACGACGTCTCCTCCGAGAGCCGCGTGCCGAACCACATCGCTCCGAGGGCGAATCCGTTGCTGAGAGTTTCCATGGATACGCAGCGAACCACCTGGAGCGCGCTCCAGGTCAAATCCGGTTCTGCGCAGCGCCAACGGCTCCCGACCTCGCGCCGGATGCTGCCCTGCGTCACGAGCTTGGCCGCTGGCGTGATCTACGTCATGATGCCGTCATGCGCGCCTCCCGCCCCCTCCTCGGCGCACTGCTCGCCCTTGTGACCGTCGTCGCCGCCGGGTGCGCCACGTCGGGCGGCAATCCGGCGAGCGCCGACGCGATTGCCGACCGGGTCGGTGCGGTCGGCATCTCGGCCGATCTCGTCTTCACGACCGAGGTGGCGGGATACACCCTCGCTCCGCAGTCGGTCGGAGTCTCGAACGAGGATGGCATGTCGGCGACCTGGACCCGCGACGGGTCGGGAGCGATGATCTCGCTGCGCACACACAGAGGCGGCATGACCGCCGAGACCTGCGCGGCGCTGCCGATGTGGGACGACACAGAGACTCCCGTCACCTGCACCGAGCAGGACGGGACCTGGCACCGCGAGCACAACGGCGCCCACGAGGACATCGTCGTGCGCGACGGCGCGTGGGTGCTCATCGTCGGATCGGCCGGAGCCACGACGGACGAGATCGACGCGGCCGCGAAGGCTCTGCACGTGCCCTCGCCGTCAGAACTCGACCTGTTGTTCTCCGACACCCCGAGAACGCCACCGCCCCCCGTGGAGCGCGGCGATCTACCCGAGAACGGCGACGGCGCCCCCATCCAGCCGTCCGGTCCGGGCGGCTGACCCACCGTCAACGCAGGTCTGTGCCGATGGGACCGGAGCCCACGACTAGCTCAGGATCGCGGTGTAGGCGAGGCCGAAGATCGGCACGTAAAGAAGCGCGACCAGAACGGTGTGGGTGGCCACGAACGCCACCCCTTCCAAAGCCTTGCCGCGGGCGGCGAAGTGATCGCGCAGCTTGCGGATGAGGGTCGCGGGGTGACGGACGTCCCAGCTGTTCAGTCGCAGGTAGCGCCCGAGGTAGACGCCGACGGAGCCGAGCAGTATCGCGCCCGCAGCGAAGATCCAGCTCCACCCGGGCGGCCCCGACCCGGCTGCGGGATCAGCGATGACGACGATGAGGCCGAACTGGATGAGCGCGAGGCTGAGCACGGCGTTGGCGAGCCCCGATCCGGTGAGCGTGAGGGTGTGCACGATGTCGTACCAGAGCGGAACGGGGGTGTGCTCGCGGCGGTGACTGAAGTTGAGCTCGGTGATGAGGTAGATCGAGTTCGGAAAGAACACCAACCACACCAGTGTGACGACACCGAGGTAGATCCAGACCGCGGCGGCCGGCAGCGTTGCCGAGATGGACACGAGACTGAGCGCGGCGGGCGCCACGAGAAGGAACCCGATGAGCCCGACGAAGGCCAGCGCCACGGGCGCCAGCGACAACCCGATGTTGACGAGCATCGGCCGGTACAGGGGAACGCCGTAGACCTTCGCGCGCAGCAGGATGAGCAGCGCCGCATAGGCATTGAGCAGGATCACGCACACAAGGGCAGTGAGGATCGCATTCATCGCTCCTGATCCTCCACCACATCCGGGGTCTGTTCTGGAGCATCGCGCGATCCTATGGGCCGCTGCTCCCGATCGTGCGGATGTTGACACTCGAGAACGCGAAAACCCCCGATTCCTCGGGGGTTTTCATGGCGGTGACGGTGGGATTTGAACCCACGGTAGGGGGTTACCCTACACAACTTTTCGAGAGTTGCACCTTCGGCCGCTCGGACACGTCACCGCCGACCAGCTTACGTCACGCCGGGCCGAGCCGCCAATCCGCCCGATTCCGCATCCCGCACGTGTTTCTGCGTCTCACTTGTGCACGCAAACGGCGTCGCAAACGTGAACAACCGAGACACGCATGCGGGGGCACGCCGAACATCACCGCCCGAACGATCCGGACCCGACGCCCCACCCCTGCGTGTCTCACATATGCACGCTCAGGGCGACTCTCGCGTGAACGAGTGAGACACGGATGCGGGGGCGGGCGCCTCGCGATCGAGCGGCTCAGCGGGCGAGGGCAGCAACTCCCGCGATGAGCTCGACCGCACGGGCCGGCTCGTCGATGCCGGCGGCGAAGACGTAGGTCGCTGCGAAGCCCGCATCCGACAGCGCGTCGACGCGGGTCGCGACCTCCTCCGGGGTGGAGGTCGGGTTGATCGCGATCATCGCGGTCTTCTCGATCTCGTCGTAGTCGCGGCCGACGGTGTCGCAGTGCGCGCGCAGCACGTCGAGCTTGTGGGTCGGCACCTCCGCCATCGCAGAGAGGTTGCAGGCATCGGCGTACTGCGCGACGAGCTTGAGGGTCTTCTTCTCTCCCCCGCCGCCGATCATGAGGTACGGCTTGGTCACGTTCTGGGGCGAGTTGAGCGTGCGCTCGAGCTGCCAGATCGCGCCCTCGTAGGGCTCTTCGGAGTCCGACCACATCTGGAGGCAGATCTGGATCGTCTCCTCGAGCTCGCGGAAGCGCTGCGCGACGGGCGGGAACGGGAAACCGAGGCCCTTGCACTCCTCTTCGTTCCACGCGGCGCCGATGCCGAGCCCGAGCCGGCCGCCCGAGAGCACGTTGAGCGTGCTGATCTGCTTGGCCAGCAGCGACGGGTGCCGGTAGATCACGCCCGTGACGAGGGTGTGCAGCAGCGCCTTCTCGGTGTGCGCGGCGATGAAGCCGAGGGTGGCGTACGCCTCGAGCATCTCGTGCTCGACCGGCCCGATGCCGGGAAGCTGCCAGAAGTGGTCCATGACGGTGATGCGCTGGATGCCGGCAGCCTCCGCGTTGCGCACGTGTGCGGCGAGCGCGGGACCGAGCTGAGCGGGCCCGCTCTTCCAGGTGAAGTCCGCGATGTGGATACCGAATTCCATGGGCCCGTCCCGTCCGGACGGATGCCGCATCCGCCCTCCGTCGATCAGGGTACGACCGCGGCAGCACCCCGTGGGCGGATGCGGGTGAACTCATCGGAACACGATCACAACGCGTCACAGCCGCCACCTCGACGCGCCGGGTATTCTCCGGGCGAACATAACCGCGCGCGGCACCTCCGGCGCCTGCCAGACTGGGGACATGTCTGCCATCGAGAACTCGAAGCTCACCGTCGTCGGCGCTGGCAGCGTCGGCTCCAGCGTCGCGTACGCCGCCCTCATCCGCGGCTCCGCACGCCACGTCGCCCTCTACGACATCGCGACGGAGAAGGCCGAGGCCGAGGTGCTCGATCTCGCTCACGGCACGCAGTTCACCGGCACGAGCGACATCATCGGCGGTAGTGACCTTTCGGTCGTCGAGGGCTCGCACGTCGTCGTCATCACCGCCGGCGCGAAGCAGCGTCCGGGTCAGACGCGCATCGAGCTCGCCGGCACGAACGCCAACATCATCAAGTCGATGATGCCGCAGCTGCTCGAGGTCGCCCCCAACGCGATCTACGTCATCGTCACGAACCCCTGCGACGTTCTCACCGTGCTCGCTCAGGAGGCCACCGGCCTGCCCGTCGAGCGCATCTTCGCCTCCGGCACGGTGCTCGACACCTCGCGTCTGCGCTGGAAGCTCGCCCAGCGCGCCGGCGTCTCGCCCTCGAGCGTGCACGCCTACATCATCGGCGAGCACGGCGACACCGAGTTCCCGCTGTGGTCCAGCGCCTCCATCGGCACCGTGCCGATCCTCGATTGGCAGACCCCGACGCACGACCGCGTGACGGTCGACGAGCTCGACGAGATCGCGGTCGACGTGCGCGACGCCGCCTACAAGGTGATCCAGGGCAAGGGCGCGACCAACTATGCGATCGGCCTGTCGAGCGCCCGCATCGTGGAGGCGATCCTGCAGGACGAGCACGCGGTCATGCCGGTGTCGACGGTGCTGCACGGCTACCACGGCATCGACGGCGTCGCCCTCTCCGTGCCCTCGATCGTGAGCGCCTCGGGCGCCGTCCCGATTCCCGAGACCGCGTTCAGCCCGAACGAGCTGGGGCTGCTCCGCCGCTCGGCCGACGCGCTGCGCGACGTCGCCGCATCCCTGCGCTGATCGCATGATCGAGCTGGCGAACGCCACCTGGACCGAGGTCGGCGACTTCCTCGCATCCGGAACGCGCATCGCGGTGCTCCCCTTCGGTGCGCTCGAGCAGCACGGTCCGCATCTGCCGCTGTCGACCGACACGCTGCAGGCGGATGCGGTCGCCCGCCGCCTCGCGGAGAGTCTGGATGCGGCGCTCCTGCCGCCCGTCGCCTACGGCAACACGTGGAGCAACGACGCGCTGCCGGGCACCGTTTCGATCAGCGCTGACACGGTGACTGCCCTGTGCACCGACATCGCCGCATCCCTCGACCGCGCCGGCTACGCGCTGCTCGTGGTCGTCAACGGCGATTACGGCAACCGTCTCCCCCTGCAGCGGGCCGCGGAGCACGCCGCCGCGACCGGTCAGCGGATGCCGGTGGTCGTGCTCGATTATCCCGGGCTGGTGGAGATCGGGGATGCGGTGAAGGAGACGCCGTGGGCCGCTCCGGGTCTCTGCCACGCCGACGAGCTCGAGACGTCGATGGTGCTGGCCGTCGCGCCCGCACTCGTGCACCCGGATCGGTACGAGCCGTCCTACCCGCAGCTACCCGCGGACTTCGGGCTGCGGCAGATGCCGCTCGCGCCGCTGTCGGAGTCCGGGGTGTTCGGCGACCCGCGCCCCGCGACCGCCGAGAAAGGCGAGCGGATCCTCGCGCACGTGGCCGCGGAGAGCGAGCGCATCGTCCGTCGGGTGCTCGCCGGCCTCGACCCCGCCTGAGGTAACCGCGGCCCGGGCTTCCCTCGGGCCCGACGCCGAAGCTTCCGCTGTCCGCTCCCCCTCCCACATCCGTGTCTCACTTATGCACGTTCCCGAGCCCGTGAGCGTGCACGTTTAAGACACCGAGGGCGGTCCGTCACATCCGTGTCTCAGTTATGCACGCTGCGGGGCGGTTCAGCGTGCACAACTGAGACACACATCGCCCCACACGCCACCGCCCCGCATCCGTGTCGCACCTATGCACGTTCCCGAGCCCGTGAGCGTGCACGTTTGAGACACGCACCGCCAGAGAACCACCGCCTGGCACCCGTGTCTCACTCATGCGCGTTCCAGGGTGCTCGGGCGTGCACGTTTGAGACACCGAGGGCGGGCCGTCATGTCCGTGTCTCAGTTGTGCACGACGCGGGCCCTCTCGACGTGAACAAGTGAGACACGCAGGGCAGCACGCCCGCAGGCCGCGCGCGCACGCCCCGCAAGCTGCGCACCCGCGCACGCCCCACAGAACGCGCATGCGCACAACACGCGCACCACCCGTACGCGACGCGCGGCCGGTCAGTCCGCGGCGGCGGCGCCGGGAATCGCGCCGATCAGCTCGCGCGTGTACGGGTCGGCCGGGGCGTCGAAGATCCGCTCGGCCGTCGCCTGCTCCAGGATGCGGCCGCCGCGCATCACGGCGACGCGGTCGGAGATCTGGCGGATCACCCCGAGGTCGTGCGAGATGAACAGGTAGGTCAGCCCGTGCTCGGCCTGGAGGTCGACCAACAGCTGCAGCACCTGCTCCTGCACCGACACGTCGAGCGCAGACACCGGCTCGTCGAGCACGATGAGCTCCGGACGCAGGGCGATCGCGCGGGCGATCGCGACGCGCTGACGCTGTCCGCCCGAGAGCTGGGCGGGACGCCGGGTGAGCAGGTCCGTCGACAGACGCACCTGTCCGAGGAGGTCGCGCACGATCGAGCCGCGCTCGGCGCGGGGCACACCGAACGCCTGCAACGGCTCCGCGATCAGCTTCGCCACGCTCATCCGCGGATCCAGCGAGCCGAAGGGGTTCTGGTAGACCACCTGGATGCGGCGGCGCAGCTCCCGCAGCGCCGAACCGCGCAGGTCGGTGATGTCCTCGCCGTCGAAGCGGATCTCACCCTCATCGCTCGGGATGATCCTGGCGACCATGCGCGCCGTGGTGCTCTTGCCCGAGCCGGACTCGCCGACGAGCGAGAAGGTCGTGCCGCGCGCGACCGAGAAGTCCACCGCTTCGACCGCGCGGATGCCGCCGTAGCTCTTGCCGAGGCCAGAGACCTCCAACAGCGGCGCTCCGCTGTCGGGCACGACACGGTCGACGACGCTCGCCGACGGGGTGAGCCGACGCGCGTTGAGGCCGGGGGCGGCGGCGACCAGGCGCTGCGTGTACGGATGCGAGGGGTCGGCCAGCACGCGCTCCGCCGGGCCGCTCTCGACGATCTCGCCCTTCTCGACCACGACGATGCGATCGGCGCGGTCGGCGGCGACCGCCAGGTCGTGGGTCACCAGCAGCACGGCTGTGCCGTGCGCCTCGGCGAGGGCCTGCATCCGATCGAGCACGTGGCGCTGCACGGTCGCATCCAGCGCACTGGTCGGCTCGTCCGCGATCACGAGCGCGGGCTCGCACGCCCACGCGATGCCGATGAGGATGCGCTGGCGAAGGCCGCCCGACAGCTCGTGCGGGTACTGCCCCGCGCGCAGCTGGGCCTCGGGAACGCCCACTTCGGTGATGATCTCGACGGCGCGACGGGCCGCATCCGCCCGCGACAGGCCGCGGTGGCGGCGCAGCGTCTCGGCGATCTGCTCGCCCACGCGCATCAGGGGGTTCAGGCTGTGGGAGGGATCCTGCGGCACGAAGCCGATCCTTCCGCCCCGGATGCGGCGCAGCGCCGACGCCGATGCGGTGGTGATCTCGGTGCCGTCAAACGCGATGGATCCGCCGCGCACGTGCGCCTCGACGGGCAGGAGCTTCACGAGGGCGTGGGCGATCGTGCTCTTGCCGGACCCCGACTCGCCGACCACGGCGACGATCTCGCCGGGGTTCACCTCCAGGTCGATGCCGCGCAGGGCGCTGTGGGCACGGCGTCCTGTGCCGTAGTCGACGCGCAGATCGGTGACGCGCAGCAGAGGAGCGGTCATCGGTCACCTCCGATGAAGCGGGCGACGCGGTTGACGGAGAGGACGACCGCGAGGATGACGGCGCCGGGCATCAGGCTCAGCCAGGGCGCGATGGCGACGAAGTCGCGCCCTGCCGACACGAGCGCGCCCCATTCGGGCGCCGGCGGCTGGGCGCCGAATCCGAGGAAGCTCAGCGCCGACACCGACAGGATGGCGAGGGCGAGCTCGAGCGACGCCATCGCGATAATGGGCCGCGCCGCGTTCGGCATGACGTGACGCACGAGGATCGCGGGACCTCGGGCACCGAGCGTGCGGGCGGCCTCGACGTACTCCTCGCTGCGCACCCGCAGCACCTGGGAGCGCATCACGCGGGCGAAGGAGCCCGCGGTGCCGAGTCCGACACCGAGCGCGATCGAGAGCGGACCGAAGCCGAGCGAGGCGACGACGATCAGCGCGAGCAGGATGCCGGGGATGGCGATGAGCACGTCCACGAAGCGCATGACCACGAAGTCGAGCGGTCCGCCGACGTAGCCGCACACGAGACCGACGATCGAGCCGATCAGCACACCGGCGACGACCGCGAGCACGGCCGAGGACAGCGAGAGCTGGGCGCCGTAGATCACGCGCGAGAACACGTCACGCGCGAGGTGATCGGTGCCGAAGAGGTGCTCCGCACTCGGCGGCTCGAGCCGGGCGGTGCCCACCGAGTCGTACGGATCGTACGGGGCGAGCAGCTGCGGCGCGACGACCGCGACGAGCGTCAGAAGCAGCAGGAGGAGGGAGAGCAGAAGGCCGGGTCTGCGCAGGATGCTCATCGCGCACCCGCCTTTCGTCCGACGAGCCGCGTTCGGGTACGCGGGTCGATCACGCCGTAGAGGCCGTCGACGATGAGAGTCACGATGGCGTAGACGGTCGCGACGACGACGACGACGCCCAGCACGACGTTCACGTCGCGGGCGAGCACGGCGTCGACGGTGAGGCGGCCGATGCCGTCTCGGGAGAACACGGTCTCCACCACCGCGGTGCCGCCGGCGAGGTAGCCGATCTGCAGTCCGATGATCGTGATCGAGGGCAGCAGGGCGTTGCGCAGCACGTGCCGCACCACGACCGTGCGCTGCGCGAGGCCCTTCGCGTTCGCCGTGAAGACGAAGGGACTGGCGCCCGCGTCGAACACGGCGGCCGAGAAGACCTGGAAGAAGATGGCTCCGGTCGGCAGCGCCAGGGTGATGCCCGGCAGCACGACGCTCACGAAGCCGTTCGTCCCGGATGCCGGGAACCACCCCAGTCCGAACGAGAACACACTGATGAGCACGAGGCCCGAGAGGAACGCCGGGATGGCGATACCGAGCGGCGGGATCTGGGTGACGAACGCCCGCATCCACGCCGGCCGGGCGACGTAGGCCCAGACGGTGAACGCGAGGGCGGCGACGAAGCCCACCACGAGGGCGAACACGGCCACGGCGGCGGTGTTCGGGAACGCCCGGCCGATCATCTCCACGACGGGCTGGCCGGTGGCGATCGAGATGCCGAGGTCGCCGCGGAAGAGGGCGAGGAAGTTGACGATGTACTGCTGCCAGACCGGCCCGTCCAGCCCGTAGCGCTCACGGAGCGCCGCGAGCTGGGCGGGGTCGGTCGTGGTGGCGTCGCCGCCGCGCAGGGAGAGCGCGGCGAGGACGGGGTCCCCGGGCAGCGCGTGGATCAGCAGGAAGGCGACGGTGTAGGTCGCCCAGATCACGAAGAGGCACTGCACGATCTTCGGGATCAGGAAGCGGGCGATCGCCTGTGCCCGCCCTCCCGCTGGGGCCACGCGCTGCTCGGGGATGGTCATCAGTTCGAGACCACCGCGGCGTCGTAGAGGTGCAGACGCGAGGCCGAGTCGAAGGTGATGCCCTCGACACCGGCGCGCGAGCCGTGCAGCTGCACGGTCTCCAGCGTCGGGATCACGTAGGCGCGCTCGGCGACGATCTGCTGGATCTCGTCGACGAGCTTCTGACGGGCGTCGACGTCGGCGGTCTGCGCCTGCTTCTGCAGCAGACCCTCGAGCTCCGCGTCGTCGACGATGCCCCAGCGTGCGGGGGATGCGGTCGACAGGAGGGTGCGCAGCGCGTCGGGGTCGGTGCGGGTCAGACCCGCACCCAGGGCGTCGTAGTCACCGGAGGCGATCGCACCGAAGAAGTCACCGGAGGAGACCATCTTCAGCTGCATGTCGATGCCGATCTCCTTCAGCTGGATCTGCGCCGCCTCGAGCACGTCCTGCGCGTAGAAGGCCGTGACCGTGAAGGTGAGCGGCTGGCCGGCCTTCGCGTAGATGCCGTCGGAGCCGAGCGTCCACCCGTCGTCCTCGAGCAGCTTCTTGGCGGCATCCGCGTCGAAGGCGAGGGTGTCGCCGAGATCGGTGTAGCCGGGGGTCGAGGAGGTCAGCACGCTCGTGGGCGCCTTGCCGCTCATCGAGCCGGCGAGGACGTTGATCTTGTCGCGATCGAGGCCCTTGGTGACCGCCTGGCGCACCGCCTCGTCGGCGAGCACGCCGCGCGAGGTGTTGACGACGAGAGAGTTGGGAACGCCCGGGTTGGCCTTCGCGTACAGGTGGTACTTGTCGCCCGCGAAGCGCGCCTCGTCGACGTAGGGAACGTCCTGGATGACGTCGTACTCACCCGACTCGAGACCGCCGGTGCGCACCGAAGGCTCGGTGATGATCGGGAAGGTGACCGAGTCGAGGTAGGCCTCGCCCTCGTGACCGCGCAGCGTCGACGCCCAGTCGTAGCCGTCGCGCTTGACGATCTTCACGGCGTCGTTGGGCACGTACGAGTCGAGCACGAACGGGCCGGTGCCGACGACGGCCTGGCAGCGCGCCTCCGCGGTCTCGGCGACCGTGGCGGGCGAGAGGATGCCGAGCGACATCGTGGTGGCGCCCTGCTGGAACTGCACGTTGGGGGCGGAGAAGTTCACCGTGAACTCGGTGTCGCTCTTCACGTCGGTTCCCGCGTATCCGGCGAGGTAGCCGTTGGCGAGGGATGCGGAGGCACCGAGCGCCTTGATCGCGTCGAAGTTCGCGGCGACCGCCTCGGAGGTGAGCGGGGTGCCGTCGCTGAAGGTGACGCCGTCACGCAGGGTGAAGCTGTAGGAGGTGAGGTCGTCCGCGACGGACCAGTCGCTCGCGAGCCACGGCACGATCTCGCCGGTGTCGGGGTTCTGATCGAGCAGTGAGTCGGTCAGCTGGCGGCCGACGATGAGGGAGGTGGTCACCGACGACTGCTGCGGGTCGAGGCAGGTCGGGTCCTCCTTGAGCGCGAAGACGATGTTCTGCGGCAGATCGGCGGCGGGAGTCGCCGAGTCGGCGGCGGGGGCGGAGGCGGCACAGCCGGCGAGGGTCGCGACGGCGAGTCCCGCGAGCAGCGGGAGGGCGACGCGTCGGGCGCCGCCGGATCGGATGTGGGTCACGGGATCTCCTTGATGCGGGGAAGGGGTCGGGTGGTGCATAGGGGGAGGTCAGAGGGGAAGAGCACCGGCGACGAGCTCGCCGCGGGCGACGACGGCCACCAGGTTCTCGGGACGAAGCGTCTCGATGTCCTGCCACGGCCTGCCGCGCACGACGAGGAAGTCGGCGCCGAGGCCCGCCTTCAGCCGGCCCGTCGTGCCGGTCAGACGCACCGCATCGGCGGCGTCCGAGGTGCCCGCGATGAGTGCGCGCTCGGAGCTCCACGAGAAGGCGGTCTTCATGAGGCGGAGCTCCTCGAGCTGGTCGCCGAAGCGCACCATGACGCCGTTCGCGTCCGTGCCGAGCACGAAGCGCACACCGGCCGCGGCCGCGCCCGTGAAGTTGGCGTCGCGCTCGATCACCACGGCACGCGCCTTCTCGGCCGCCTCGTCGCTGACCGGGATGCGGCGGTCGGCGATCGCGTCGTTGATGAGCAGGGTAGGGGCGACCGGCACGTTGCGCTCGATCAGGGTCTCCCAGTGGCGCTCTTCGATCCCGGTGCCGTGCTCAAGCGAGTCGACCTCGAACCGCAGAGCGATGTCGACGCCCTCCGCGCTGTGCGTGTGGGCGGCGACGAGCATGCCGAGCGCGTGCGCCTCGTCGACGGTGGCGGCGATCTCCGCATCCGTCTGGTTGCGCCAGCCCACCTTGTCGCCCATCGAGAGCACGCCGCCGCTCGTGTAGATCTTGATGCCGTCCGCTCCGGCGCGCGCCCACTGACGCACGAGCTTGCGGCACTCGTCGGGCGAGTCGGCCACCGGGGGACGGTGCGGGTAGTGAGGCGGCGTGAACAGGTCGCCGTGTCCGGCGGTCATGCCGACGGGACCGTGCACGAGCAGACGGGGACCGGGGACGAGTCCCGCCTCCAGTGCACGCGCCGCGGCGTACTGCACCTCGCTGCCCGACAGGTCCCGCAGGGTCGTGACGCCGGCAGCGGCCGCGCGCCGAGCGTGCGCGACGACGTGAAGGGACCGCTCTGCGGCTGGAGTGATGAGCGGCCACGTGAGCCAGTCGGCACCGGGGGTCGCAGATGCGTCGAGGTGCACGTGCGTGTCGATCAGCCCGGGGATGACGCTGTACTCGGGCGCACCCTCGGCGCTTTCGACGGCGGTGATGCGCCCGTCCTGCCAGGACAGACGCGCCGCGCCCACCTCTCGTTCGCCGTCCCAGACGTGGAGGACGGGGGTGGTGGCAGACGTGGACACGGCGGACTCCCGGGGGCGAGGAGGGCAAGAAGGGGCGGGGTGGGCAACGCTGACCGATCGTCACGATACCGAGGAACATGGCCGACAAATCGACAAGTGTTGACATTCGGCGGAATATTTACCGAAGCGAAACACGAGCAATACGCAGGAAATCGCCATCGGAGATGATCTGAGCAACCGATCCCGCGCCGTGGGAACGCTCACTTATCGACAAGCACGCCAGGAGCTTCCATGCAGACCGCCGAGATCCAGACCGGGCGCCGCGTCGTCGTGGTGCTCGAGCCCGGAGACGAGATCCTCACCTCACTCGCCGACGCCTGCCGACACCACGGCATCGCCCAGGCTGCGATCTCGACCTTCAGCGGAGCGTTTCGCACCGTGCGCCTCATCGCGGCCGAGACGCCCGCCGCCGATCCTGAAGCACCCATGCCCACCGCCGTCGACGTCCCCTACACGGAGGGCCTCGGCTCGGGCACGATCACGACCACATCCGACGGCGCCCTCGTCGTCCATGTGCACGTGGCGGTCGGGGTGAAGGACGACGCCGCGCGCGCCTACGCGGGACATCTGCTCTCCGGCGAGACGCACTACGTCGTCGAGGTGGTGCTGGAGGAGATCCTCTCCCCCGTGCTGGAGCGGCGCCCGCATCCGGGATCCGCGGGACTTCCGATCCTGCAGATCAAGGCCACGACTACGCCATGATGTTCTCAGCCGTGCTCGCGACCAGGAAGGTCCCGCTGTGACGTATCTGCCGCTGCCTCGCCCGCTCGGCGATCGCGCCCACCTTCGCGTCCTGCACGGGCTGCTGCGCTTCGTGCGCGAAGCCGCCGCCAGTCGCACCCCCCTGCCGGGCGAGCTGGAGCTGACGGCGCGCCTCGAGTGCACAAGGCAGCAGCTGCGCAATGCGATGGCGAGCCTCGAGGCACAGGGCATCGTCCGGCGGCGCCAGGGATCGGTGACGACCGTCGACCCGATCGCGCTGCGGTTGAGCGTACGCCTGGAGGAGCAGTTCGAGCACACCGACCTGCTGGACCGCCTCGGCTACCAGTCGGAGGTCGAGACGCTCTCCAGCGGTACGACGACCCTCGGCCCCGATGTCGGTGCGCTCATGGAGCTGGCGGCCGAGATGCCGGCGCTCGCCGTGCGCAAGCGCTGGCGGGCCGACGGGGCGGTGGCGATGATCGCCGACGATCTTCTTCCGCTCGACGGTGCGGAGCGCAGCTTCGACCCCGACGAGTCCGTCTTCACCGCCGCGGCGAAGGTCTGGGGCGAACCCGTGATCTGGGAGGTGTCGACGCCCGGCGTGACGACCCTCCACGGCGAGCTCGCGGAGCTGTTCGAGCGGGCGGAAGGCTCACCCGTCATGACCTCCGAGATCGTGGGGATCGGCGCGAGCGGGCGCCGACTCATGCACAGCTTCGAGTACCACGCGCCCGACATCGTGTCGTACTCGCTCGTGCGTACCGTCCGCCCGCCCTGGGGCGGCGTCTGAGCGGAGGTCAGACCCAGAAGCCGACGTGCGCCTTCGCGGCCTCATCCTCCAGGAGCGGGCCGACGACCTCGATCTCGCGCTGACCGCGGGCGAACACCTCGCGGCAGGGCAGGGAGAACGTCGGGTTCTCAGGGTGGTCGCCCGTGAGCTCGAGCAGGCGGTGCTCGCTGAGCGCGTAGACCACACGGTCGATGCCGCACCAGTACGCGGCGCCGGAGCACATCGCGCACGGCTCGGCGCTCGTGAACAGCGTGGAGCCCTTCATCCCTTCCGCCCCCAACACGCGGAACGCCGCGGCGACCGCCTGCAGCTCGGCGTGCTGGGTCGGGTCACCCTCGGGGGGCAGCGAGTTGTTGCCGCACGAGGACACGACCTCGCCCGCGGCGCTCACGACGATCGAACCGAACGGATGCGTGCCGTGCGCGACCGCGTCTTCGGCGACCCGGATGCTCTGGCGCAGGTGCGCGAGGTCAGCCTCTGTCAGTGAGTGCGTCACGAATCTCTCCTTGTGAACAAGTGCTACGAACCGACTTTCACCGTAGCGGGATGATCCGCCAAAATCCGGGGTGAGCATTACGCGGGTGTTACAAGTCGCGAACGAGATTCCCTCCACTTGTCGACAAGTTGAGGGAAGCCGATAGCGTGCCGCTGTACCTCACACCCGCATCCGAAAGGGACCCATGTCGCAGAACCACGTCGCGCGCATCGACGAGACGGTGATCCGGGCGCTCCCCAAGGCAGAGGTGCACGTGCACCTCGAGGGCACCTTCTCCCTGCTCGACATGCTCACGCTCGCGAAGGAGAACGAGGTCGCGTTGCCCGGTCCCGCCGCGACACTCTTCGACATCTCCACGCATGACGCCTTCGCCGCCCCCGAGGTGACCACCGGCGGCGGTGCAGGAGCGGGCTCCGCCGGGCTCAGCGGCTTCCTCCGGTTCCTGGACTGGCAGTGCGGGCTGGTACGCACCCCGTCGCAGGCGGCCCGTGTGGCGTACGCGTTCGCCGTACGTCAGAGCGCGTCGGGCATCCGCTACAGCGACGTCATCGTCAACCCGACGCACTGGAACGCGTGGCGCGGCCGCGAGCTCGACCTGCTCGACGCGTTCGGTGCCGGCTTTGATGAGGCGGAGCAGGACGGCCTGTGCCAGGTGGGCGTGGCCTACTCCCTCCTGCGCAACCAGTCCGCCGCCGAGGCCGAGCGCCTGGTCGGCGAGCTCGTCGCCGCGCGTCCGCGACGCGTCATCGCCCTGTCGGTCGACGGCGACGAGAAGGTCACCGGCCGCACGGGCGAGAAGTTCCAGACCGCGTTCGCGCTGGCCGCATCCGCGGGTCTGCACCGCACCGTGCACGCCGGCGAGTCGAGCGGCCCGGAGGGCGTGTGGGATGCGGTCGAGCTGCTGCAGGCCGAGCGCATCGACCACGGCGTGCGCTCGATCGAGGATCCCACCCTCATCGACCGGCTCATCGCCGACGGCATCAGCCTGGGCGTGTGCCCGCGCTCGAACCTGACGCTCGGCATCTACCCCGACTGGGATTCCCACCCCCTCCCGCGGCTGCTCGCCGCCGGCGTCTCGGTCACGCTGAACACGGACGACCCGGCACCGCTGGGCACGACCCTCGAGGCGGACTGGGCGGTGGCGGCCGACCAGTTCGGCTTCGACTACGCCGATCTGGTCGGCTTCGCTGCACGTTCCATCGACGCGTCGTTCGCCGACGTCGACACGAAGAGCCGGCTGCACGCCGAGCTCGCGGCCGTGAGCGAGGTCGCCCCGGTATGAGCGGTCGCCGTCGCCTGTCCCTCCTGGCCGCCGCGTGCGGCGCAGGAGCGGTCGTCGTGGCGACGGCACTGACGGGCGCGGCCCTGATCCGCGCCGACGACACCGTCGAACTCGCCTCGCTCGTCGCCGGGTGGGATGCGCACTGGCAGGTCACCGGAACGAAGTCCGAACCGCTGTACACCGAACGGATCGAGGTGCGCCGAGAGGGCGACGCGTTCCAGGCGCGCATCGAGGTCATCGGTCAGGGCGACACCGCCCTCGGTACGCAGCTCAGCGCCGTCTCGGTGGATGCGGCCGGCACCATCGCCTGGACCCAGGGCTGCACCAAGAGCGCGGCGGACTGCACCGACGACACGCAACTGCGCGGCTTCCTCGCGACCGCCGCCCTCGTCTCCCTCGACCGGCAGGGGCGGCTGCCCGCGACAGGGACGGCCCGCACCCTGCACGGCACGCCGGTGGTCTGCGTGGCGGATGCCGCGTTGCACCCGGATGCGGCGGCCGCCGACGTGCGGCTCGATCCCTGCTTCGACCGCGCCACGGGCGCAGTGCTGGCGCACTGGTCCCCCGACAGCGCGGCCTTCGTGGGAGCCACCCTCGCCCCCGGCTTCACCGTCTCGACCCCCTGACCCGCACCACCCGAACCCGCCACACCCACCCGAAAGGACACCGCAATGCGTCTTCGCCCCCTCCTCGCCGCGGCCGTCGCCGCGACGGCCGCGCTCGCACTCGCCGGTTGCTCCGGTACCGCCGATGCCACATCGTCCTCCGCCGCATCCGATCACGTGATCCGGGTCGGCGCGCTCACCCCCGGCAACGCGAACGACGGCGCCTTCAACCAGGCCCTCGCCGACGCCCTCGCCAAGCTGCAGGACGAGGGACTCATCACCTACGAGCTGCGCGAGCAGATGGCCGACCCCGCGACCAGCGAGCCGGTCGTCGCCGACTTCGCCAGTCAGGGCTTCGACCTGGTCATCGGTCACGGCATCGAGCTCGGGGACGCGATCTTCTCCGTGGCCAAGGACTTCCCCGACACCGACTTCACGGCCTCGGGGGGCGCCGACATCCTCGACAAGTACACCGACAACGTCGAGACCTGGACCTACAGCACACCTGAGGTGGGTTACCTCTCCGGCTACATCGCGGGGCTCACGCAGGCCTCACCGATCGGACGCGTCGAGAGCCTCGAGCTGGACTTCGTGAAGGCGACGGACTCCTTCTTCCAGCAGGGCGCACTCGCGGCAAACCCCTCGGCCGAGCTGCTCCCGGTCGTCTACGCCGGAAGCTTCGACGACGCCGAGGCTGCCGCATCCGCGACCACGGGTCTGATCGGCCAGGGTGCGAAGCTCGTCTACACGACCGGAGACGGCATCGCCGCGGGCGTCGGCGCGGCTGCATCCAAGGCGGGCGTCCTCTCCGTGGGCGTCTCCCCCGCGGCCGGCGACGAGGCGCTCAAGACCAATGTGTCCACGGTCGATCTCGACATGTACCCGATCGTCAAAGCATGGGTCGAAGAGGTCGCGGACAAGAAGTTCGGCGGCAAGGGCGTCACCTCGACGCTCGAGAACGGCGGCCTCGCCTACCAGGAGATCAACAGCGTCGACGGTGCCGTGCCGGCCGACGTCGCCTCGAAGGTCGACGAGCTGATCGCGGGCCTCAAAGACGGAAGTGTCACCATCTCCCAATGACCACCCCCGTCCCCGAGACCGACCGGGCGCTCGTCGCCCGGTCGGTCTCCAAGAGCTTCGGCGCCGTCCACGCCCTGGACGCCGTCGACTTCGCCGTGCGCGCCGGCACCGTGCACGCCCTCGTCGGCGAGAACGGCGCCGGCAAGTCGACGCTCGCCAAGATCCTCGCCGGCATCGAGTCGGCGGATGCGGGCACGATGGCACTCGACGGGACCACGTATGCGCCCCGGGACCGCGCAGCGGGCAAGGCGCGCGGGGTCAACATGGTCCCCCAGCAGCTGAGCCTGGTGGGCGAGCTGAGCCTGGTGGAGAATCTGCTGCTCGTGGGTTCGACGCGCATCGCCCGCCGCGGCGCCGCACGCGCGGCACTGGCCGACACCCTCGAGCGCGCCGGCGTGAGCGTCGACCTCGACATCCCCACCGCACGATTGAGCCAGGCGCACCGCCAGCTCGGCGAGATCGTCGTCGCTCTCGCCGAGGGCGCGACGACCCTCATCCTGGACGAACCCACCGCAAGCCTCGGCCCCCGCGAAGTGGGCGGCCTGTTCGAGCATCTGCGCACGCTCTGCGCCCTGGGCACGGCGATCGTGCTCATCACGCACCGCCTCGAGGAGGTGCGCGCGGTCGCCGACGAGGTGACCGTCCTGTCGCACGGACGCCGCGTGCATCACGGTCCCGCGCGCGGCCTCTCCGCCGCCGAGGTCGCCAGGCTCATGGTCGGCGACCTCGAAGAGCCCGCCGTGCGCGCGCCCCGCGCCCCGGGCGAGACGGTGCTCGCCGTGCAGGGCGTCCACGCCTCATCCGACACGGATGCGGCTCTGACGGATGTGTCCCTCGAACTCCGCGCCGGCGAGATCGTCGGCATCGCGGGCGTCGCCGGCAGCGGCCAGAACACGCTGATCGACGTGCTGGCGGGGCTGCGGGCACCCGCATCCGGATCCCTCGTGTTCGCGGGTCGCGCGGCGCCCTCCGCCGTCGAGCTGCTGCGCGGGGGCGTGGCGTGGATCCCCGAGGAGCGCAGCGACGCGCTCGTTCCCTCGCTCTCGCTCGGCGACACGCTGGGGCTCTATGAGGCGGCCCGCGGCGTGCGCACCGACCGCCGCACCCGCGGTGCGGCGCGCGCTTCGGCCGGCGAGCGCCTCACCGCGTTCGATGTGCGCCCCGCCGTCGCGACCCTCGCCGCGGGAGGTCTGTCCGGCGGCAACCAGCAGAAGCTTCTGGCGGCGCGCGAGCTCGACCACAGCTGGCCCGGGGGCGCGCCGCGCGTCGTGCTCGCCTACGGGCCGACCCAGGGGCTGGATCTGCGGGCGGCCCAGGCCATCCGCGACCGCCTCGTCCAGGCGGCAGAGGCGGGGGCGGCCGTCGCCGTCGCCTCGCACGATCTCGACGAGATCCGCGGTCTCGCCGACCGCATCGTCGTCGTCTTCGACGGACGCATCGTCGCCGACCTGCCCGCGCAGGCGGCGACGACCGCCCGCATCGGCGCCGCGATGGCAGGACTCGACCCCGCAGAGGAGCCCTCATGACCGACTTCACCGATCTGCTGCCGACGACCGAGGAGCTCGTGCACCTGCGCGCCGTCGCGGCAGGGCACACGGCCCCCGACCTGATCGTGCGCGGCGGGCTCGTGCAGTCACCGGGCACCGAGGAGTGGCTCGAGCGCGACGTCCTCATCGCGGGGCGGCACATCGCGACGCTGACGCCGTGGGACCACGTGCCGACCGCGGGCGCCGAGATCGACGCGCGCGGATGCCACGTCGTGCCGGGCTTCATCGACACCCACCTGCACGTGGAGTACACGAACCTCACGCCGGGCGAACTCGCCCGCCTCTCGGTCGCTCGCGGCACGACGACCGTGCTCACCGACCCGAACGGCGCGGCGAACGTCTGGGGTGCGCGGGGGATGGACCTCGCACTGTCCACGACGACGCCGCTGCACGTGTTCCAGCAGGTGTCGCCGACCACCCCCACCTCCTTCGCGCTGGAGCGCGGCGGCGCCGTCATCGAGGAGGAGGTCGTCCGCGCCCGCCTGCACGACGACAACACGGCCACCCTCGGGGAGTCCAATCCGTTCGACTACGGCGAGCTCTCCACCGGTCGGTTCCGCGAGGCGCTCGTCGCTGGTCGCCGTCTCACCGGCCACACGGCGGCGCAGACGCACGAGTCGCTCTGGGGCTACTTGGCGGCGGGTATCAGCGACGACCACAACGCCTCGACCGTCGACGAGGTGCTGGAGCGCACGCGCCTCGGCGCGATGATCACCGTGATGGGCTCGTCGCTCGCCGACAACACGGTCCCCCTGTTCGCCGATCTCGCGGCGATCGAGCCGGCGCTTCGCCACCTGAGCTTCTGCGCCGACGACAAGCACGCGCTCGACCTGCACACGCAGGGTCACATCGACCACCACGTGCGCCAGGCGATCCGTTTCGGCGTCGACCCGCAGCTCGCGTACCGCATGGCCACCACGCAGCCCGCGCACTACTACCGGCTCGACCAGGTGCTGGGCCTGCTCGCCCCCTCCCGCCTCGCGGACCTCCAGGTCATCCGCGACCTCGCCGAGGTGCGGCCGGAGGCCGTGGTCGTCGCAGGGCGCCTCGTCGCCCGGGACGGCGTCGCGCTCTTCGAGAACACTGACGTGCTGCCCGGCTGGGCGCGCGACACCGTACATCTGCCGGAGGAGCTCCCGGCCGACCTGCTGGTCGTCGCCGCCCCCGAGGGCACGACGCGTGTGCGCGTGCGCGCGATGGAGATGTACAACGGATACTTCAAGCGGGAGTTCACCGCATCCCTCCCGGTCGTGGACGGTCAGGTCGCCAGTGACCCCTCGCAGGATGTGCTGAAGATCGCAGTCGTCGACCGTCACCACGGCGAGGCGCTCGCGGGGCACGGCTTCGTGAAAGGCTTCGGCCTGGGCCGCGGCGCGATCGCGATCACGATGAACTGCCCGAACATGAACATCGCGGTCGTGGGTGCCGACGACGACGACATGCGCCTCGCGGTCGCGGAGCTCGGACGCATGGGCGGCGGGTTCGTGACGGTCGCCGATGGCGAGATCCTCGCCCGTGTGGCCCTTCCGGTGGGCGGGATGATGAGCGACGCCCCGTTCGAGGAGACCGCCGCGGCTCTCGCGGCCGGGCACGCGGCGACCCACGAGCTGGGCTGCGCGATCGCCTCGCCCTATATCATCCTGTCGTTCGTGGGGCTGTACGTCGTCCCCGACCTCGGCCTGACCGAACTCGGTCTGATCGACGCGGCGACGCAGCAGTTCGTCGACGTTCTCGTGCCCGGCCCCGTCGACGCCTGCGGTCACGACCCCGAGGAGCACGCGTGATCCGTTCCTCGCGGATGCGGTCCGCCGCACTGACCGGCGCGGTGGTCGCCGCGGTCGTGCTGGTGGCGGTCGCGCTCATCCTCTTCGCCGGCGCAGACCCGCTCACGGGCCTGCGCGGGCTGGTGGAGGGCGTCTCCAGCTCGCCGTACCGTGTGGGCGAGCTGCTCGTGGGAGCGGCTCCCGTGGCGATCGTCGCGCTGACGCTGATCCCCGCACTCCGGGCAGGGGTGTTCTCGGTCGGCGCCGAGGGCCAGGTCACGATGGGCGCGATCTTCGCGACTGCCGCCATCCTGTGGGTGCGCGACGTGACGGCGGATGCGGCCCCCGCCGTCCTCTACGCGCTGGTCGGATTCATCGCCGGCGCCGTCGGCGGAGCGGCCTTCGCTCTGGTGCCGGCCTGGCTCGCGGTGCGCTGGCGGGTCAACGTGATCCTCTCGACCCTGCTCCTGAACTACGTCGCCACAGGCTTCCTCGGCTGGACGCTGCGCACGTGGCTCGCCAGCGGCGAGGCGACGGCGACACCGCAGAGCGAGCGCCTGCCCGAGGCGGCGGCCCTTCCGGCCCTCATCCCCGGCACCCGCGCGCACGTCGGCATCCTGCTCGTCGTGGTGGCCGTGGTGCTGTTCGAGTGGTGGCGCCGCTCGCGCCAGGCCACCCGGGTCGCGGTCTTCGCCGAGCGTCCCGCGCTCGCGCTGCGCCTGGGCGCGACCAGGCAGCGCACCCTCTACGGCACCATGCTCGTCTCCGGCGCGGGTGCCGGCGTGGTGGGATGGCTGCAGATCGCCGGTGTCAACGAGCGGCTGCTGGGCTCGGTCTCTGGCGGCGTCGGGTTCTCCGGTCTCGCCGTGGCTCTGCTCGGCGGTCTTCTTCCCGCCGGTATCGCCCTGGCCGCCGTCTTCTTCTCGGCCCTCACGGTCGGCGCGGTCGGGATGCAGTCGGCGACCGGAACGATCCCTTCGTCCATCGCGGAGGTCATCAAGGGCGTGCTGCTGCTGGGCGTCGCGGTGATCGCCGCGTCGCGGCCGGGCCTGGTCGCCCCCGCGCATCCGGGACCCGCCCCGGCACCGGACGACGGCGCGTTCTCCGCCGAGGAGATCACGGATGCGGCGGCCGCATCCGGCGAACCGGTCGTCGAGGCCGAGATCGCCGCCGAGGAGGGCACCCGATGACCATCGCACTCTGGGCATCGATCCTGGCCGGTGCCATCGCGCTGGCCGCCCCGCTCGTGATCGCGGGGATCGGCGAGGGCTTCGTCGAACGCGCGGGACGACTCAACCTCGGCATCGAGGGCATGATGATCCTCGGCGCGTTCACGGCGATCTACGTCGGGAGCTCGTTCGGACCCTGGCTGGGTCTCGTCGCCGGCGCCGCCGTCGGAATCGCTCTGGCGCTGCTGATGAACGTGCTCGTCTACACGCTCAAGGCGAACGAGATCGTCGTCGGCCTCGCGATCACCATGCTGGGCCTGGGGCTCTCGACCTACCTGTTCCAGCTCTGGATCCCTGCCGGCCGCACGAATGTCAGCGTTCCGACGATCTCCCCGATCGATCTCGGCCTGCTCACCGACATCCCGCTCATCGGACCTGCGCTGTTCGGGCAGAGCCCGCTCGTGTACGCAACGCTCGTGCTGCTGGCCGCGGCCTGGCTGGTCATGCGCTTCACCCGCTTCGGCCTCCAGGTGCGGGCTACAGGCTCGGATCCCGCATCCGCGGCCCTACGCGGCGTGCGCCCGCGGAGCGTCGGGGCGCGGGCGCTGCTCATCGGGGGTGCGACGGCGGGCCTCGCCGGCGCCGTCATCGCCGTCGGCGCCATCGGCTCGTTCACGCCCAACATGACAGCGGGTCGGGGCTACATCGTGCTCGCGATCGTGATCATGGGCCGGATGAACCCCGTCGGCATCGCGCTGGGCGCCCTGCTGTTCGGCTTCCTGCAGAGCTTCTCGCTGCTGTCACAGTCGACCAGCATCCAGCTTCCCAGCGAGCTCTACACGGCACTGCCCTACCTTGTGACCCTCGTCGTGCTCGTGCTCACCTCCCGCGCCCAGTTGCGCCGTCACGCGTCCCGTCTCCGCCTGTCCTGACCCGAAAGGCTCCGTCCATGCTCACCCGACCGTCCCCCGTCACCCCGCCCGCCGACGAGCAGCACTGGGTCGACGCTGCCCGCCGACTCGCCGACGGCTTCTCCGCGACCGTGGCCGCCGACGACGCCGAGGCGCGCCTGCCGATCGAGCACCTGCGCGCGCTTTCGGCATCGGGGCTGGATGCCGCGTTCCTCCCGCGCGAGCACGGCGGCGAGGCACTGTCGTACGCGACGCTCGGCGCCGTCGTGCAGACGCTCGCCGCGGCCCACCCCGCCGTGGCGACCGTGTGGCTCATGCACCTCGGCGCGGCGCACGCGCTCGTGACGCTGTCCTCCGACGAGCAGGCGGCCTTCTTCGCTTCCGAGCTGAAGGCAGGCAAGCGTTTCGCGAACGCCCTGAGCGAGCCGGCCGGCGGCAACCACTTCCTGGCATCCCAGCAGGATGCGGATGCGGTGGGCGAGAACTGGTCGCTGACCGGTCGCAAGCTGTTCGTCTCGGGTTCCGAAGCGGCCGATCACCTGTTCCTCAACGCCCGGATCGACGGAGCCCCGGCCTTCTTCGGCGTCACCGTCGACGACACCGTCTCGTTCCCGCCCATCGAGGAGACGATGGGGATGCGGGCGACCCGCAGCCGCACGATCGTCTTCGACGGCACGCCTCTGCTGCGATCCCGTCTGACCGGGCCGCCCGCCCCCGACTACGCGAACCTCATCACGGTCGGCTTCGCGTTCCTCTCTCTCGGCATCGCCGCATCCGCCATCGATGCGATCGCGGTGACCGCCGGCAAGGTGCGCGGCGGCGCAAGCCTCGCCGACGCCACGTGGGTGCGCCAAGAGACCGGCGTGGCGTGGGCAGAGCTCACCGCCGCGACACTCATGGCCGAGCGCACGGCGTGGCTCGCCGATCAGCGCTCCCCCGAGGCGATGCCCGCGGCGACCGAGACGAAGATGCTGGCCAATGAAGTCGCCAAGCGCACGGCCGCCCTCGCTGTCCGCATCGGCGGCGGCGGCGGGTTCCTCGTCTCCTCGCCCATCCAGCGCATCTTCCGTGACGCGCAGGCCGGCGCGCTCATGGCCTACTCCGTTCCGTTCAGCTCCGAGCTCGTCGGAGGCTGGGTGCTGAGCGGGTGAGACCCCCGGGCGCTGCCTTCGCTCTGCGACGCAGTGCCCGGGTCGGGGTGCGTGGCGGCGATGATCCGCCCGAGGCACGCCGAGGACCCCCCTCCTCGGCGTTCCCGGCGGCCGTCGCCACGCATCCTTATGTTCGGCGTCCGGCCGTCTCGTCGTGGGCCCTCGATGGATACGCTGGAATGATGAGCCTCATCGATCCCCGCGAGAAAGAAGCCCGCCGCAACGAGAAGTATCGGGGGAGCACGACAGCCCTGATCGCGACGCTCGTGTTCGGTGTCGCGTCGCTCGCGACGACGGCGCTCATCGGCTTCGGTATCGGCGGCTTCGTGGATCAGTTCCGCGTGATGAGCCTCAACAGCGTCTTCAGCACGTGGGACACCGCCATCCCGATCTGGCTGCGCGGCTGGTCGCTACCGATCGGCATCGTGGCCACGATCATCATGGTCGGCGGCTACAGCACCTGGAACCACCGTTACTCGGGGCGCACCGACGGCTACGCGTTTCTCGGCCCTCTGCCCATCGTGCTGGCGGGCCTCACGCTCGGGTCCTGGTACGCCACCACGCTGTGGACCAACCCCGACGCGGTCGGCGTCGCCATCGATCCGACGTTCGGGCAGAACGAGAGCTGGGATGCGGGCGCGTGGATCATGTACGCCGCGCAGTGGTGGCTGCCGGGCATCTTCGCGCTTCTGACCCTGCTGACGCTACTCGGCCGTCTGGGTGCCCAGAAGCGCCGCCGACTCAACAACGAGCTCGCCACGCAGCTGCTCCAGAGCGGTGCAATGGTCCAGGCCGAGATCACCGACGCCCCGCTTCGCGAGCCGAACTCCTCCCGGATGATGGCGGAGGTCACGCTGCGCTTCGAGGACGCCGAGGGCACGAGCCGCTGGGTGAAGTCCATCGTCGTCGTGCCGACGAAGCAGTTCCCCACCACCGGGTCGCGCCGCCCCCTGCTCTTCGACCCGGCGGATGCGGGCAACGTCCAGCGCATCCTCTTCTCGCCGACCGGTGGAACCAAACCCGGCGACTTCGTCTCCGTCTCCGCGGCCGACTGACCCGACCCCGCCCGGGGATGTCGGGTGCGGCGCGTAGCCTGAGACCATGGCCACCCGTCGCCCCGCTCCCGCGCCCTTCCGCTGCACCGAATGCGGGTGGACGACGGCGAAGTGGGCCGGTCGCTGCGGCGAATGCCAGCAGTGGGGAACCGTCGTCGAGGCGGCGCAGCCGACGGGGGTGATGCGCTCGCTCACGCCCGTGAGCCCCACCGCGGCGCGCGCGGCCCGTCCGATCACCGAGCTCACCACCGCGGAGTCGCCGCGGCGCGCGAGCGGTGTGGCCGAGTTCGATCGGGTGCTGGGCGGCGGCATCGTGCCGGGGGCGGCGATCCTGCTCTCCGGAGAGCCCGGCGTCGGCAAGTCGACCCTGCTGCTCGAGGTCGCGGCCCGTGCGGCGCGCGACGGGCACCGCGTGCTCTACGTGAGCGCGGAAGAGTCGACCGCCCAGGTGCGCTTGCGTGCCGAGCGCACGGGTGCGCTGCACGACGAGCTGTACCTCGCGAGCGAGACCGACCTCGCCACCCTCATCGGCCACATCGACGACGTCGAGCCGTCGCTGCTCATCGTTGACAGCGTGCAGACCGTCTCCTCTTCGCTCAGCGAGGGTCTCGCCGGTCACCCCAGCCAGGTTCGCGAGGTCGCGGCGACCCTCATCCGCATCGCGAAGGAGCGCGCCCTGCCGGTGCTCATCGTCGGCCACGTGACGAAAGACGGCTCGATCGCAGGCCCCCGCCTGCTCGAGCACCTCGTGGACGTGGTCTGCCACTTCGAGGGCGACCGGCAGACGTCGCTGCGGTTCGTCCGCGCCCTCAAGAACCGCTTCGGCCCCACCGACGAGGTCGGCTGCTTCGAGATGACCGGAGACGGCATCAGCGAGGTCCCGGATCCTTCGGGCCTCTTCCTCAGCAAGGGTGCCCCGGTCAGCGGCACGTGCGTCACGGTCGCCCTCGAGGGGCGCCGAGCACTGCCGGTCGAGATCCAGGCTCTCGTGGTGGCCGCATCCGGACCCAACCCGCGTCGCGTCGTGAACGGGGTGGAATCGTCACGGGTGGCGATGATCCTCGCCGTCCTGGAGCGCCGCACCGGGCTGCGGGTCGGCGAGCGCGACATCTATGTCTCGACCGTCGGCGGGTTGAAGATCACCGAGCCCGCCACCGACCTCGCGATCGCCCTCGCCATCGCCAGCGCCGCGACCGACCGCCCCGTGGGGCACCAGGTCGCCGCGATCGGCGAGCTGAGCCTCACCGGCGAGGTGCGTCCCGTGGCCCAGCTCTCCCAGCGCCGCACCGAGGCCGGCCGCCTCGGCTACACGACCGTCATCGACTCCGGTGCGAAGGACCTGCTGTCCGCCCTCGGCCGGGTGCACATCCCCACCCCCGCCGCCTCCGGTCGCTGACCCCCGACCCGGTCTGCGCTTCGCGCCCGGGTGCCGCCTCGTCCGCGGCTCCCCGCCCCCGCCGTGGGGGCACATCTTCCCCTCTGCCGAACTGCGTCGCAGGTGCGCAGATGCCACACTTTTCCGCATCCGCCACAGTCATTCACTGCCGCAACTGCGCGAAAGTGTGGCGGTAGCCAGAGGGCACCGGCTCGAAACCGCCCGGGACTCAGACCTCGAGCGCGGCGAGCAGGTCGGCGGGAGTGGCCTGCAGCGGATGCGGGCCCGCGATGTCGAAGAACACCGTGGTGATCTCCTCGCTGTGCGCGCTCAAGAAGCTCCGCAGCCAGTCCGGCCCCTGCAACCCGACCGTGGGCGGCAGCGTCTCGGGCTTGTGCGCGGCATCGCTGAACAGAAGCAGCGCCACCTGCCCGGTGTTGGGGTCGCGGTAGGTCCACACCTCGCCGGCGTCCAGTGGATTGTCGCTCTCGCCGGTGCGCATGAGGGGGACGACCGTGGGGCCGTGGCGCAGCGCGAACGCCACCGCCGCCATGTCCTGCGTCTGCAGCGCATCGGTCAGCGCGGTGTTGCGGAACTCCAACGGAGGCTGCTGCTTCTTCCCGCGCTTCTGCTTGCCGGCCATCCCCCCAGCGTATCCGCCGCGTCGTCAGCGAAGCGGCATCCGCAGGCACACGAGGCGCTCCCTCGTCTCCCAGGATGCGACCTCCACGAACCCGCGGCTCCGGTAGAGCCCGAGGGCGTCGTGTCGCCAATCCCACACCGAGAGCCGCAGGGATGCGGCCCGCGCCGCCGCCGCGCGTCGCACCGCCTCGGCGATGAGCGCCCCGCCCGCTCCGGCGCCACGCGCGGCGGGGTCGACCCAGAGTCGCTTGATCTCCGCATCCGCTCCCGCGACGCGCAGGATCACCATCCCGATGGTACGGTCGTCGACCTCGGCCAGCAGGACGTCCGAGCCGGGGAAGGCCGGGTCGGCGATCTCCGCTGCGTATGCGGGTGCGAGCGGCCCGAACTCCTGCAGATCGTGCGCAACCTTCTCCGCCTCGGTGCGCTCGTGGTATGCGCGCAGGAGTTCGGACACCGCCGCGGCGTCGCCGTCGGAGGCGATGCGGACGACGGCACGGCTCATCCCTCCATTCCACACCCGTGGGCGCGGGAGAATGGACGGATGACCTGGAGCCTGCGTCCGAGTACCCCCGACGACGCGGCGTGGATCGCGGAGCTTCGCGCGGAGGTCATGCGGCCCGATCTCGAACGGCTCGGGCGGTACGACCCGGTCTACGTGCGCCAGCGCTTCCTCAAGGCGTTCGACCCGGCTCTCACCCGCGTGATCGTGGTCGACGGAGAGGATGCCGGAAGCATCGCCGTGCGGCCCGCATCCGACGGCGTCTGGGTCGAGCACTTCTACCTCGCCACCGCCCACCAGGGTCGCGGAATCGGTTCCCGGGTGCTCTCGCTCGTGCTCGAAGAGCACACAAACGGCGCACCGCTGCGGCTCAACGTGCTGCAGGGATCGCCCGCGCGGCGGCTGTATGAGCGGCACGGTTTCGTGCTCTACCACGAAGACGAGATCGACGCATTCCTGCAACGGGAGCCGACCTCGCCGCTAGCGTGAGCGCATGAACCGCGATCGCATCATCGGCATCGTCGCCGCTGTCATCGGCCTCATCCTGGCGACCCTCTTCATGATCTGGGATCTCAACGGCGCGCCGTCGTGGCTGCACTACGTCTCCTGGATCGCCGGAGGCCTCAGCGGATGGGGGCTCGTGGTGGCCATCACGGCCGGCAAGCGCGGCATGAGGCCGTGAGCCTCAGCGCCCTTCGTTGACCGCGAGGAAGCCGGCCAGCGCCTGCTCGGTCTCGCGGAGCGTGCGGATGCGGTCCGCGACCCGTTCGCGCATCTCGGCCACCCGGGCGAGTAGTTCCGCGTCACCGTGCGACTTCTCTCCCGTGGCGCAGGGCAGGACGGCTCGAACGTCGTCGCGGGTGAACCCGAGCTCGAACATGGCGTGGATCGTGGCGACCATCGGCACGGCACGATCCGAGTAGTGGCGGTAGCCGTTATCGCCGCGCTGCGGGCTGATGAGGCCCAGCTTCTCGTAGTGCCGGATCGAGCGCGCGCTGACACCGCTCCGATCGCTCAGCTCGCCGATGATCATGTGCCCGCCCCTCGACTTGACCTTGACACGATGTCAAAGCATATCGTGTCGAACGGCCCCGAGAGCGGGCCGGAGCGGCGGAGTTCATGTTGGAGCAGATCGAGGTCGACGGGCGGATGCGGACCTTCACGGTCGTCGGGGA